>NZ_JAURWA010000049.1 GCF_030655195.1 Patulibacter sp.
CGCCGCGCGGCTCGCGGCGGAGCACGGGATCGACGTCCGGGCGCTCGCCGGCTCGGGCCGCGGCGGCCGGGTGACCAAGCGCGACGTGCTCGACGCGGTCGGGTCCCCCGGCGGCGCGCCCCCCGCGCCCGCCGCCCCCGCGACCCTGATGCACACGGAGTCGCCCTACCGGCACGACCCGTCGATCCCCGTCGCCGGATCGGCCGACCGCGGCGCGCACGCCGACCTCGACGCGACGACGCCCCACCCCGAGACACCGGCCACCGGACGCCCTCCTGCGCCCGAGCGCAGCGCACCGCACGCCGAGGCCGCGTCCCCGCCCCCGGGGGTGCCCGGGGACCTCGGCGGCACCGCCGTCCCGGCCACCCGCATGCGGCGCGCGATCGGCGCCGCCGTGCGGCGGTCGCTCGACACCGCCGCGCACTGCACGACGGTCGTGGAGTGCGACATGGGTGCCGTGGAGCGCGAGCGGCGCGAGCTCGGACTGACCGCGCTGCCGCTCGTCGCGCACGCCGTCGTCCGCACGCTGCAGCGCTTCCCGGCGCTCAACGCGACCTTCGACGGCGAGACCACCGTCCGGCACGGCGACCGGGTCCACCTGGGCATCGCGGTCTCGCTGGGCGACGACGGGCTGATCGCCCCGGTGATCCACGACGCGCAGGACCTGAGCGTCGAGGGCCTCGCACGGCGGATCAAGGACCTCGCGACGCGGGCGCGCGCCGGAGGGCTGGCCCCGGACGAGGTCCGGGGCGGCACGTTCACCCTGACCAACCCCGGGGCCGCCGGGGCGCTGATGGCCACCCCGGTCATCAGCCTGCCGCAGGTGGCGATCCTCGACCTCGAGGCGATCGTCCGCCGCCCGGTCGTGCTGACCGCCGCGGACGGGACGGAGAGCCTCGCGATCCGCTCGATGGTCCACCTCTGCATGGGGTGGGACCACCGGGCGCTCGACGGGCTCTACGCGGCGCGGTTCCTCACCGCGCTGCGCACGCGCCTGGAGGGCTGAGGCTCAGCGCGCCGGGACCCAGCCCGCCGGCAGGGCGCCGGCAGGCACGAGGCCCGGGTACTCCGGGAACAGCCGGCGGGCGATCTCCTCGCCCGCGCGGCCCTCGATCAGCGGGTGCAGGTCGCCGACCGTCAGCAGCGTCCGCACGGACGCGCCGATCTGCAGGTCCGCCGCGGTGACGTGGTCGGTGCCGATGGTGCCGTCGGCCGCGAGTGCGTCGATGCGGTCGAGGAGCGCGGGCAGGTCCTGCAGCCCGTCGTAGAGCTTCTTGGCGTCGAGGCCGTGGTACTTCCACGTGCCGCGGATCACCTTGATCGCGAAGTCGGTCCCGGCGGCGTCCAGCGCCGTGCCGCCGCCGAAGGTGCCCAGCGATTCGGGACGGAAGTGCAGCGCGCCCCACGGCAGATAGCGCGCGAGGTCCTGCAGCCGACCGTCACCCCAGCGCTCGGCCTCGTGCACGGCCTCGGCGATCGCCGGCGGGTAGAGCGCGGGCTCGGGCTGCAGCTGCTCGAGGCGCTCGAGGATGGCGACGGAGCCGTGGACGCGCTCCTCGTCGATCAGCAGCCCCGGGACGGTCAGGTGGTCGGGGCCGTAGACCTCGGCCATGACCTCCTGGTGCTTGCCGGGCGTCAGGTCGATCTTCTCGTACGCCAGGCCCTTGAGCTGCAGCGCGGCCTCGACCGTGCGGCACGGCGGCGAGGGCGGCAGGACGTGGAGCGTGATCGCGGGCCCGGGGACGGTCATCGGGCCACCCTACGGCCTGCGACCCGCGCGACGCTCACGGACGGAATCAGCCCGCCGCCGACGACTCCGGGGGAGGCACCCGTGCGCCCATCGACTACCGCTTAAGGCTGCTTCCTTCCGGACCTGACCTGGTTCACGGGCCGACGTCGCACGGGGACTCCCCCATCGATGCCGTCGACGACGGGCTCATCCCGTCGTACACGTCGGGCGATCGTACCCGAGCGCCGGGGCGGCCGACGGCCGCCCCGGGTCGGTCGATCGCCCGGACTCAGTCGGTGGACATCATCGTGAAGACGGAGCGCAGCATCAGGGCGAGGCCCGGGAGGATCGAGACCATCGCCACCAGCAGGATGATCGTCGAGCCGGTGATCGACGCGAGGACGAGCAGCAGGACGGTGGCCAGCGCCGCCACCGTGATCTGGATCATGAAGAAGTTCGCCGACGGGGCGTTGACCGGGTCCACCGCGACGACGTCGTCGTCGTAGCTGGCGCCGCCGATGGGGGACTTGTTCCGATCCTCCGCCTCGTCGCTCGGCTGGGCGGCCTCGACGTCGGAGCGGCGCTCGAGGTCGGCGTCCTCGCTGTCGCTGATCGTGACCTTCTGGTCTGCTTCCATCCCGAAAGGATCCCACGAACCGCGGCCGACGGGAGGAAGGGTGTCGGATCACCCACCCGTCGCCCCCGGATCACCCGTCCGCCGCCGGCTCCGGACGGCCCTGTGGGCCCGTCCGGCCCGCCGCGGACGGACGCGTCGGGCGCCCGATCGGTATCGTGGCGGTCCGTTCGGGCGTATAGCTCAGTTGGTTAGAGCGCTCGCTTCACACGCGAGAGGTCCTCAGTTCGAGTCTGAGTATGCCCATGAGGTCGAAGGCCCCGCCGACGCGGGGCCTTCGTCGTTCCGGGGGGGCGCGCGGCGCCCCGGCGGGGTCAGTGGCCCCAGCCGCGCATCTCGCCGGTGTGGCTGCCGTGCCCGTTCGCGGTCCTCGAGCCGTTCGTGGGCCCGTGGCCGTTCGCGCGGACGGCTGGCGACGCCGGGCGCGTCCGCGGCACGACCTGTCGGCGCGGGCGATCACGGACCGAGACGGCCAGGTCCCGCAGGACGTCGAAGAGCTGGTCGATCTGGTGCTGGGCATCGTCGATCCGGTGCAGGAGCTCGACCAGCTGCTGCTCGTCGGGGGCCCGTCCGGACGACCGGCCGGGGGTGCGCGACTGGGGGCCCTGCGACGACATCCGCTCATGATCGGGTGCCGGGCGGACGACGGCAACGCCGGCCGGTGTGGATTCCCGCAGGCCGATCGGCCCGCGGCCGGGGCCACCGGCCCGCCAGTGGCGACGAAGCGCGCCGTCGCCTGGAACGCTCACTCCACCCGCAGGCCCGAGCGGTGCACGACGCGCTCGAACGCCGGCCCCTCCGGGAACGTCAGCTCGTGGACCAGCCGCCACGGCTCGGCCTCGTCCCGGGCGAAGAAGCGGTCGGGCAGCCCCTTGACCCGGGGCTGACGCGACCGCGGGAACGGCAGCAGGAAGCCGTCGAAGCCCAGGCCGAGCAGCCGATCGACGAGCGAGCCGCCCCACAGCACGTCGAGGACGATCCGGTCAGCACGGACCTCGGTCATCCGCCCGAGGTTGCCCAGCCACGGCTCGAAGTAGTCGCGGTCGGACTCCCGCAGGCCCCAGGTCAGCACCAGGTCGACGTCGGACCGCAGGACCGCCCGGTGGGGATGACCGAGCAGGCCGAGGGACGGGTCCGCCGCCGAGGCGTCGTCGCCGGTCGGCCCCGGCGCGGCGTCCTCGGCGACCGACGGGGGCGCCGGACGCCCGGCGAGCTGCTCGCCCGGCCACACCGGCCCGAGCGGCAGGACGCGCCAGTGCGTCGCGGTGGAGGCGGCGATCCGCTCGTGGAGCTCGCGGAGGGTCACGCGGACTCCGCGGCGTGGGGCGGGAGGGAGCAGGCCACCCGCCCATCGTAGGCGCGGGACGGCGCGGTCGACCGGTGCCCACGGGATCGCGCGGTCGACCGGTGCCACGCCGCGACATCGACCGCCGCTCAGTCCCGTCGCGCCACGATCCGCACGCCGGGGCGCACGGGCCACGGCTGCCGCGGGCCCCGGAAGCTCGAGGTCGACTCGAGGGTCAGCGGCGAGGAGCGCACGAGGGCGACGGCGTCCTGGCCGCAGCGACAGCCGCGTGCGAGGACGCGCCAGCCCGGGGCCACCAGGCGCTGGGCCCGGGCGACGCGGCGGTCCTGCGCCCGGACGTGCTCGAGGCCCAGGTACGTGCCGCCCGGCCGCAGGACGCGGGCGACCTCGCGCAGCACGGCGGCCGGGTCGTCGACGCTGCACAGGACGAACGTGCCGACGACGGTGTCGACGGAGCCGTCCTGCGCCGGCAGGGCCTCCCCCGTCCCGTCGAGGACGCGCAGGTCGGCCGGGGCGGCGGCCGCGACGCCGCCGTCCGCCCACGCGGCCCGCAGCGCCTCGCGCATCGCCGGTGCGGGCTCGACGAGCGTCAGGTCGGTCACCCCGGCGCCGTAGTGGTCGAGGTTCAGCCCCGTGCCCGCGCCGACCTCGAGCACCCGCCCCGACGCGCGCGAGACGAGGTCGCGGCGCGTCTCCCGCATCCCCGCGGCCTCCGAGCGCGTCTGCACCCAGGCGTAGCCCGCGACGAAGATGCGCTCGTGGGCGCGGTCCAGCACGGCGGGCAGGGTGGGACGCACGATGGGGCGACGGTACCCGCCCCGGAACGACGGCGGGCCCCCGGAGGGACCCGCCTGTACCGCTCACCCCGGCCGAGGCCGGGGCGGTGCCACCCGGTCGCGTCGCCGGAGCGACGCGACCGTGCGGGCTACTTCTTCTTGGCCTTCGAGCAGGACGTCGTGATCTTCGTCTTGCGGGTCGGCGCCTTCTTGCCGCTCCAGCTGACGAAGCGCGAGCTGGCCTTCTCCTTGGCGGTGCACAGGTTCGTCGTCGCGGCGATGATCCCGTTCTTGCCGCCGTCGATCTTGAGCTCGAAGCTCGTGATCGGCTGATCGGGGATCGACGGGAACGTCGTCACCAGGCGGTTGCGGCTGACCGAGGTCACGGCGCGCAGGTTGACGCGAGCCTCGCCGTCGAGCGGGATGTAGAGGGTCGGCAGGGTCGCGACCTCCTTGCCTGCAGCCGTCGTGCGCGTGCCCTTCACGAAGTAGATCGGGGCCGTCAGCTGACGGTTGAGGATCGTCGTGGTGGCCTTCGCCGAGCCGATGATCGACTTCTTCGGGCAGGCGTCCTTCGCCGCGTCGGCCTTCTCGCACAGCGCCTGCGCGTTGGAGGCCTGCAGGGCGACCTGCTTCGGCAGCGCGACCTGGGTCGACTTGATCCCGGCCTCGCTCTCGAACTGGGTCACCTTGGCGACGACCTGCGGGTGACGGTCCTTCTTCATCTGCGTCTTGTTGCCGAACTTCAGGCTGATCTTCGGCCGGAAGGGCAGGGCCTTGCAGTTGTTGAAGGACAGGCCGGCGTCGCGGTTGACGGCGGTGCCGGCGTTGCCGGTGACCGTCGTCGTGATCTTCTGCGTGCCGCACGAGGTCGGGTTGCGCAGGAAGTTCGGCCGGTCGACGTCGAGCGTCAGGTTCCGCAGGCGCAGGAGGATGCCCTCCTTGATCTGCGGCAGCGGATCGGAGTCCACGGTGACCTGGGCGGTCTCCGGGTCGATCCGCAGGGCCTGGCGGACCACCACGTTGCCGAGGTCGTACGGACCCGCGACGGCGCGGATGATCGCGACGGTGCCGAAGGCGCCGCCCTTGTAGCTGCCCGTCAGGTACGCCGGGCCGGAGAGGGCGTAGGGCGCGGCACCGGGGCCGGCCTGGACCTTCACCGTGGCGATGCGCGAGGACGCCGGGCACGCCTCAGCGGCGATCTGGGCGTCGGTGCACTGCGTGACGCCCTTGATCTTGGCCGTCATGCCCTGGGGCAGGGTGGCCTTCAGACCCGACAGGAACTGGTCCCCGTCGTTGCGCAGGAACGCGACCGAGAACGGCGCGTACTTGCCGGAGTTGCCGTTGGACAGCGCCGCCTGGAAGACGGGGCCGAACGGGTTGCCGGCGCAGTTCTGCACCGTCAGGGTCGACGACGTCGTGGACGCGGCGGTGCCGGACCACGGCGACAGCGTGCCCGTACCGGTGACGGCGCCACAGGTCTGGGGGCTGGCGATGATCGCCTTGGAGCCGCCGTCGAAGTCGAGGCGGAACTGCGAGAACGGCAGCTGCGGGTTGTCGTCGAAGACCGCCGAGACCTGGCCCGTGTTCGGGTCGGGGGTGACGGTGCCCTTCAGGCGGATGCTGATGCCGTGGCCGTCCGCGTTGACGAACAGGCGGTAGCGGTTGCCGGGGAGCGGCTCACCGACGTAGACCGAGCCGTTCAGCGGGGAGTCGAGCACCGGGGTGGTGATCTTCACCGCGCCGATGCGCGAGGACGCCGGGCAGCTGATCGGGTTGGTGTTGCCCTTGTTGAACTGCGCGTCCTGGCAGGCCTGCAGGCCGTTGGCGGCCGACGGGCTGATCGTCATGCCGGGGGGCAGCTGGACGGCGACGCGCTTGACGTGCGCGGTGGCCAGCGTGCCGGAGTCCGTGGACTGCGGGACGTCGAGCTGGACGGCCAGCGGGGTCGGCGCGTCACGCTGCAGCGACGAGGCGCCGAACGTGGTCGCGGAGCCGAACGGCACGAGGTCGCAGCCCTCGAGGCCGGTCTTCACGCCGTTGGTGTCCTTGGCGACGAGGAAGTCGCGGACGCGACGGTCGCCCTGGTAGGAGTCGAGCGTCAGCGTCGCCGTCTGCGGGCCGGAGCACGAGGTCGGGCTGCTGAGGAACGCGGCGTTGCCGGTCGTCGAGGGCTGGCCGCCGGGGACCGGGGTGGCGAGGAAGGCCGGGAACGCGGCGGACGGCTTGAAGCCGCCACCGAGCGAGAGCGCGCGCAGCGTCGCAGCACCGCGCTCGGGGGTGTGGCTCGCGTCGCCCGGGGTGCCCCAGAACGTGAGGGTCGAGCCCGTCAGGGTCGGCGCGGTCGGATCGGCCGGGGTCGGGCGCGTGACGTTGTTGATCGTGAAGGCCAGGCCGTTGTCGCCCGGGCGCATGTCGCCGATGATGTCGACGACCTCGCCGGAGGCCGTCGGGCCGCCGGTCTGCTTCGGGTTGAAGCCGAAGTGGGCGAGCTCGCCCTCTTCCGGGACCACGTTGTAGAGCGGGACCGTCAGCTCGAGGTCGGCGCGGGAGCCGGCCTGCAGGTTGAACGGGTTGGTGGGCGACGCGGCCGGCGGCGGGCCGGCGGTCGGGAACGAACCGTCGCTGACGATCTTGCTCAGGCGCAGCTGGACGCGGCCGATCTGGGCCGACGGCGGGCACGCGACCGGAGTGGCGTGCAGCTGGGCGACGGTGCACTTGGGCACCGACTCGGGGTTGGGGACGAGGCCCGGGGGCGTGTCGACCCGGATGGTCTTCGTCTGACCCTCGTTGTTGCCGCCGAGGAAGCCCGGCTGGTTCGCCGGACCCGCCGGCCCGGTCGGGGCGACCGCGGTCTTCTTCGTGTTGAAGTCGATGATGCCCTGGTAGGGGTGACCACCGGCCTGGGTCTCGAACGTCGTGCCGTCCTGCTTGACGATGTTCGCCGAGAAGTCGGTGATCTCGTACGCCTGGGCGGCGGCTGCCCCTGAAAGGGGGACCGCGACGCCCAACGCAGCGACGATGGCCGCGTTGCGGAACCGTCTCGTCGTTGGCTTACCGGTGTTCATCCTGGTGTTCAAACGCACGGGCGCTCTCTCTCTCCGGACCTGCCTTGGAAAACTGGAGCAACCTACGCTTCCTGCGGGTGCGCGTCCACCCCACATCGGCCATCCGTCCCCCGGGCGCCGAACCCCTCACGATCGGGATCGCCGTACGCGCCGGGGCGTACCGGCGTACACGTCAGTGAGGGCCGCGGATCCAGGCCACGGGCCGCCCTCGGGTCCCGTCGGCGCGCGTCACCAGGTTCTCACGATTCGGGCGCGACCATCGGCGCAGGGGGCGTCGGGATCACCCCGGCCCGCCGGGGACCGCGGCGCCGGACCGTAGACTCCGGCCCGATCGGTCGTGCGCCGCGCGACCCCGCGACACCCGCCCCCACCGAGTCCCGCATGTCCTCCTCCGCAGCCCCCGACGTCCCGCCGCACGGCGACCCGGACAAGTTCCGGCACGTCCTCTCGCACGTCCCCACCAGCGTCGTCGTCGTCACCGGCGTCAAGGACGACGGCACCAGGGCCGGCATGGTCATCGGGTCGTTCACGTCGATCTCGCTGGACCCGCAGCTCGTCGGCTTCTACCCCACGCACGCGTCGACGAGCTGGCCGCCGATCCGCGACGCCGGGCGCTTCGTGGTGAACGTCCTGGCGCAGGGCCAGGACGGCATCGCCCGGCAGTTCTCGCGGCGCGGCGGGGACAAGTTCGAGGGCGTGGACGTCGTGCCCTCGCCGCACTCCGGGGCGCCGATCCTCAAGGAGGGCATCGTCGCCTGGATCGACTGCGAGCTGGACCGCGAGATCGAGCTCGGCGACCACTTCCTCGTCGTCGGCCGCGTCGTCGACCTCGACGTCGTGCCGACGGACGACCACCCGATGGTCTTCAGCCGCGGCGCGTACCCCGTCCTCGGCGACTGAGCGGGGTCGGCGGGCCCCGCGAGACCCGTCACCCGACCCCGCGGGCCCGCCCGCGCACCCTCGACCCACCTCAGGTCGAGGTCGAGGTTGCACGGATATCCCTCGAGCCGGGCTCGAGGGCCCGGGCCGGGCGGCGGGGTGCGTGTCCTAGGCGCCGGGCGCGGTGCTCTCGGCGCCGGCTGCGGCCTCGACGGACAGCACGACGTCGAAGCCGAGCACGCTGGACCCGTGGGCGACCGGCTTCTCGGCCCCCTTGTCCGCGGAGGCCTGCGCGTGGCCGCGCGTGAAGGCGGAGCTCTTGACCCACGCCTGGAAGTCCTCCTCGCTCGCCCAGCGGGTGTAGACGAAGTACCGCGTCTCCCCCTCCGTCGGACGCAGGAGCTCGAAGCCGAGGAAGCCGGGCATCTTCTCGACCTCGGACGCGCGCGCGGCGAACCGCTTCTCCAGTTCGGGACCGCGCTCGGGGTCGACCTCGATCGCGTTGATCTTCACGACGGCCATGGGATGCCTCTCGATGTTCGGGGTGCCTTGCCCGTCGCATCGTCCCACGGACCACGGGTGCGCCGCGGCCGGGCGGCGAGACCACCGGACCACGGGCCGGCCGCCCGGGCAGCAGGCCGACACACGAGCGCGGCGCGGTCGGACCGGAGCCGTCAGGCCGGAGCCGTCAGGCGTGGTGCCACTGGATCGCGCCGAGGACGATGACGCGCATCTGGTCCTCGGTGCGACGGTGGATCTGCGCCTCGGCGTCCGGCGGCGCGTCGAGCAGGCGCTCGGCGGTGGCGACCATCACCGTGACGATCAGCGACGCGACCATCTCCAGCGCCGGGCGGTCGAGCTCCCCGATGACGGGGTACTTCCGCAGGTCGCCGGCCAGCTCGTTCGAGAACGACTCGATCTCCTGGGCGATGGCCGAGCGGAGGCTGGCGATGCCGCCGGACCGCTCGCGCGAGATGAAGCGGTAGTGCGACGTGTGGGTGCCGACGTGCCGGATGAGCGTGGCGGCAGAGGCGCGGATGTCGTCGCCCGGCGCCTGGACCTCGGCGCGGGCGGCGCGGATCATCCCGCGCAGCGACGTGAACGACTCGTCGACGAGGACGAGGCCCAGCTCCTCCATCGACTCGAAGTGCCGGTAGAAGGCGGTCGGCGTGATGCCGGCCTCGCGGGAGACCTCGCGCAGGCTGATGGCACCGAAGCTCCGGCTCTCGAGCTGGCTCAGCGCGGCCTCCAGCAGCGCGGCGCGGGTGCGCTGCTTGCGCTCCTGGCGCGTGAGCGGCGCGTCGCCCGCGATCGGCTCGAGCTCCCTGCCCGTCCCGCCGGCGGATGGGCCGTCGCCCGCTGCCCGGTGCTCGGGGGGCGAGGCCACCAGCCGGAGCGCACGCTCGCCTCCGGGATTCGCGCCGGACGGGCTCACGTGTGCGGTCCGGTCGTCGTCTGAGGCTCGTGCACCCGGGTCATGACAGCAGTCGATCGGGCCCGCGCGGTCGCGCTGTGCCCGATGTCACCTCTACAGCCTACGGATCGCTTGACCCACCCGATCACCGGGTTAGTCTTGTGCACAGTCGTTCACCGAACGTCTGTGCACCGAAATCGAAGCCGATGTGTGCACGCCCGCGGACCCGCCGCCACGGCGACCGGGCCCCGGAACCCACGACTCGACCCGATGCCCATGACCTCCACCACCTCGCCCCCGCCCACCTCGCCGTCGCGCTCCGGTGGTCTCGCGCAGCGCCTGCTCGGCACGAAGGTCGCCGACGTGCTCGCCGGCCCGCACGACGTCGACCACTACCTCGAGCTGCTGCGTCCCGACTGGGCCGTGCGCCGCATCCGCGGCGAGATCGTCCAGGTCGAGCACCAGAACGACGACAGCCTGACGATCACGCTGCGCCCGACGGGCACCTGGCCGGGCTTCGAGGCCGGGCAGCACGTGGAGATCTCCGTCGACGTCGACGGCGTCCGTCATCGCCGCTCGTACTCGCCGTCGGCCTCCGCGCACCCGCGGACGCGCACGATCGAGCTGACGATCCGCCGGCACCCGGAGGGCGTCGTCTCCCGGTACCTGAAGGAGCACGCCCGCGTCGGCATGTTCGTCGGGCTGTCGACGCCCCGTGGCGAGGACTTCGTCCTGCCCGACCCGCGCCCGCGGCGGATCGTGCTGATCAGCGGCGGCAGTGGCATCACGCCCGTGCTGTCGATGCTGCGGACGCTCACCGACGAGTGCCACGACGGCGAGATCAGCTTCCTGCACTACGCGCGCTCGCCGAAGGACCTGCTCTACGCCGACGAGCTCGAGCGGATCGCCACGGCGCACCCCAACGTCGCCGTGCTGCCCGTCTACACGCGCGAGGACGCCGCCACCGGCGACCCGCGGTCCGTCCTCACCGGTCGGTTCGGCGTCGAGCACCTGCGCCACGTGCTGCCGGTCGACGAGGACGCCGCCGCCTTCGTCTGCGGGCCCGGCGCGCTCGTCGAGGCCGTCCGCACGCTGTGGGCCGAGGAGGAGCTGCGGACTCCGCTGCGCTTCGAGCACTTCGCCCCGCCGGTGCTGCCCGACCTGGACCCCGACCAGCTCGGCGACGTCACGTTCGCCGGGAGCGACATCACCGCCGCGGCCGACGGGTCGACCCTCCTGGAGCAGGCCGAGGCCGCGGGTCTGTCGCCGAAGAACGGCTGCCGGATGGGCATCTGCCTGACCTGCAAGTGCACGCTGAACTCCGGCGTCGTCCGCGACACGCTCAGCGGCGAGATCGGCGGCGTCCCCGGCGAGGAGATCCGCATCTGCGTCTCCGCCCCCGTCGGCGACGTCTCCGTCGACCTCTAGGCCCGCGACCCCGCGCACCGCGCGACCGCACCCCACCTTCCGGCGGTCCTCCGACCGCCACCCCCCTTCCCCACCACACGATCCCGAGGAGCCTCACATGAGCACCCCGACCGCCACGCCCCCCGCCAACGCCTTCGACGACGACGACTTCAAGGCCGTCCCGAAGTCCGACCGCCCGCTGTCGCCCAAGGCGCCGGACCGCGAGTCCCGCCCCGCCGGCCACTCGCGCGCCACCGCGTCGACCGACGTCGCCGTCGCCGAGCCGGGCTCGGACACCTCGAGGACGCCCGGTCCGCTGCACGCCGTGCCGCACATGAGCCAGGACATGCTCGACGCGTTCGGCCGCGAGATGGAGGCCATCCGCAAGAAGCACATGGACGACCGCGGCGAGCGCGACGCGACCTACATCCGCTCGATCATCAAGGCGCAGCGCCGCCTCGAGGTCGGCGGCCGCGCCCTGCTGGAGTTCGCCTGGGTCCCGCCGTTCTGGGTCGCTGGCGTCGCCGCCCTCTCCGCGTCGAAGATCCTCGACAACATGGAGATCGGCCACAACGTCATGCACGGTCAGTACGACTGGATGCAGGACGACGAGCTCAACGGCCGCACCTTCGAGTGGGACACCGCCTGCCCGGCGGACCAGTGGCGCCACAGCCACAACTACATGCACCACACCCACACGAACATCGTGGGCAAGGACCGCGACATCGGCTACGGCATCCTGCGCATGAGCGAGGACCAGCCGTGGGAGCCCTACTTCCTGGGCAACCTGGGCTACGTCTCGGCCCTGGCGCTGCTGTTCGAGTACGGCGTCGCGGTCCACGACCTCGAGACCGAGGAGCTGCGGACGGGCACCTGGAACCTCCGGGAGCGCCTGCCGATGCTCAAGGCCATCTACGACAAGGTCAAGGGCCAGGCCGCCAAGGACTACGTCCTGTTCCCGTTGCTGGCGGGCCCGGGCGCGCCGGCGACGCTGAGCGCCAACGTGACGGCGAACATCATCCGCAACCTGTGGACGTTCTCGATCATCTTCTGCGGTCACTTCCCCGACGGCGTCGAGGAGTTCACCGAGGAGGAGACCGCCGACGAGACGCGCGGCGGCTGGTACGTCCGGCAGCTCCTGGGCTCGGCCAACCTGACCGGCGGCAAGCTCTTCCACATCATGTCGGGCAACCTGAGCTTCCAGATCGAGCACCACCTGTTCCCCGACGTCCCGGCGCACCGCTACGCCGAGATCTCGGTGGACGTCAAGGAGGCCTGCGAGCGCTACGGCCTCGACTACCACGCGGGTCCGCTGCCGTACCAGCTGTTCACGGTCTTCCGCAAGATCGCGAAGCTCTCGGTCCCGTCCGCACCGGAGCTGCAGGACTACCTCGACCGCCCGTCCTCCAGCCGCGTCGGCAAGGTCGCCGGCCGGCTCGTCGGCGGCGCGACCGGTGTGGTCCGCGGCGCGGGCGGCGTGGCGAAGGGCGTCGTCGGCACGGTGCCGGGCGTCCGCCGCGCGACTGCGGCGTAGGCCGCCGCGGGCACCGGTTCCTACCGCCGGTCCCGAGGTGCGCACCCCCACACCTCGGCGGCTCCCAGCGACTACGCTGGGAGCCATGCCCGGACCGTTCGAGACCCGCAAGGACCTGGTGCAGGAGGCGGTCGAGTCCGGCGCCACCACCGTCGGGAAGATCGCCACGATCGTCACCGGCGCGGTCCGCGACGTCGCCCGCGAGGTCGGCTCGTTCGCGACCGACGTCATCGAGATGCGCGAGGCGTCCAACCGGGCCCTCAAGGAGCACGCGGCCGACGCCCAGGACGAGGCCGACCGGGCCGCCGCGCACCGCACGCCCGAGGACGAGGCCGTCTGAGCCCCTCCGGCGGCACCCTGCCGACCCAGCGGCTGCGGATCGGCTGGTCGGACCACGCGCTCGAGCGGTTCTGCGAGCGCGCCGGGGTGCCGGAGCGCCCACGTCCCGAGCTCGAGGCGCAGCTCCGGCGCCTCGTCGCCCGCGACGGCAGCGTCGTCCCCGACCGCCCGGACTGGGCGGACTCGCGCAACGACGCCGACCTCTTCGTGCAGATCGGTGGGTGGATGCTCGTCGTCCTGATGCACGACGGCCGCCGCGGCGCCGAGGACTTCACCGCCGTCACGGTCCTCGGCCGGGAGGGCTGGGCGAGCTGGCCCGCCGCCCACGCCCGCGGCCTGACCCGCGTGCGTCCCCCGCGCTGGGCCCGCCCGTCGCTGCTGCAGCGGCTGGTCGGGCGGCTGCGCGGGCGCTGAGGGCCCAGCCGGGGCGTCTCCGGGCGGTGGGGATGGTCGGTCGGTGGCCGACGATCGGCCGTCGCCGGCCGGACCGACGCCGTCCGCTCCGGCAACGCCGCGGACCGCTCCCGGACGGCCCGCCGCATATCCTCCGCGCATGTTCCCGCGAGAGGTCCACGCCGCCGGCGGCGTCATCGTCCGAGACGGGCTGATCGCGGTCGTCCACCGTCCCCACCGCGAGGACTGGTCGCTGCCCAAGGGCAAGCTCGATCCGGGCGAGACCTTCGAGATCGCCGCCCTCCGCGAGATCCGCGAGGAGACCGGCTACGAGGTCGAGCTCGGCGAGGAGCTGACGGAGGTCCGGTACGAGGACCACAAGGGCCGGCCCAAGCTCGTCCGCTACTGGCTGATGACCATCGTCGGGGGCGACTTCACGGTCAACGACGAGGTGGACGAGCTCCGCTGGGTCTCCCCGAACGACGCCATCGCGCTCCTCACCTACGCCAACGACCACGACGTCGTCCGCGAGGCGGCGGAGCGCACGATCATCGTCTGAGGCGGCGAGATGAGGGGCGGGCGCCGCTGGGCGGACGGGCCGTCACCCGCCCCGGAGGCGCGTGGTCCGACGCCGCCACCGGCGGGCGCCGCAGATCAGCCCGTGGGCCGAGGCCCGACCGGGGCGGGCGCCGGGGATCAGCGCGTGGACACGAGCCGGAGCGCGGGAACCGGCTCCTGGCGCGCCGCGCCGCCGTCCGGGCGCTGCTCGCCGCGGAGGGCCTCCGGGCTGGACCGGAAGAGCCTCGAGACGGACCGCACGCCCGACGTGCGGGCCAGGGCGACGACGATCGCGACGTCCACGACGATCCAGATCGCCAGCGCGATGAGCCAGGGTCCCATGGACGCATCTTGGGGGTCGGGAGCCGGGCGAGTCCAACGGAGCGGACGGATACCCGATGACCCGAGGGGGTCGATGGTCCGCGCGGATGCCCGGCGCCGACCGCCGCCGGATGAACGCTGGGGCGAAGGGCGGTGAGGCGGAAGGGCGGCGAGGCGGCGGGGCGGCCTCGCGTGCCGTCCGCCCGACCGCATGCGGCCCTGGCGGTCAGCGGTCGCGGCCGGCGGCCGCGGTCAGCGGTCGCGCGCCGGCCCGTAGATCGTCGTCTCCCCGGCGGGGTCGCGCGAGCTGCCGACCCCGGTGGCGACGATGCGGACCCGATCGGCGTCCGTCGCACGGACGGCCAGGTCGGTCGCGGCCGCCAGCGCCGGCCGGGTGATGCGCCCGAGGCGGACGCAGAGCGCGACGACGTCGGCCTGCGGCACGAGGTGCCCCGCGTCGACGGCACCGATCAGCGGCGGCGCGTCGAGGATCACGACGTCGTACCCGTCACGGACGTGCCCGAGCATCTCCGCGATCTCGCGCCCCCCGAGCCGGTCCGGCGGCACGTCCGCGGAGCCGGCCGTCACGACCCAGAAGGACGGGGCGGCGGCCGGGCCGCCGGGGAGGCGCGCCTCCTGCAGCGTCGCCCGGGGCTCGGCCCGTCCGCCCAGGTAGTCGGAGAGCCCCGGGCCGGGCCGCAGGCCCAGGCGCCCGGCGATCGACGGGATCCGCAGGTCGCACTCGACCACGAGCGCCCGCTCCCCGGCCTCCGCCGCGGCCGCGGCGAGGCCGACGGCGACGGTGCTCTTGCCCGCCCCCGCCTGCGCGCTCGTCACCAGGACGACCTGCCCACGGTCCGAGGCCGCGTCCCGGAGGCCCCGCCGGACCATCCGGAACGTCTCGACCTCCGACGCGGTGATGCCGAAGCTCCTCCCCCGGCCCCGCCGCGCGTAGGTGCGCAGCGGCGGCACCGCCCCGATCACGGGCACGGTGCCGGACCCCGAGCGCAGCGCGGGGAGGGTCGCGATCCGCCGTCCGCGGCGTCGCCAGCCCCAGCCCCCCGCCAGGAGGAGCAGGGCGACGAGGAGGCCCCCCGCCGCACCGACGCCCGCCGCGACCGGCGTCTCCGTGCCCGAGGACCGCTCGCGCACCGTCCCGACGCGGACGATGGTCAGCGGCAGCACGGAGCGGGCCGCGGTCTCCAGCTCGGCGAGCTGCGCGACGACGGCGTCGGGGAGCCGGCCCCGACCGGCGGAGGTGGCGCTCTCCCGGAGGGTCGTCGCCGCCCGTCGGTACTGCCCGCGCTCCGACGCCGTGCGCACGGTCCGTAGCGCCAGCGCGTAGGTGCGCGCCCCGGTCGCGGCGGCGCTCCGGTCGTCGGAGGTCACCCGGACCTCGACGATCGCCGTGCCGGGCCGGACCGTCGCCCGGACGTCGGTGACGGGTGCGGGCAACGGGGTCGAGGAGGCCACCTCGACGACCGCCGGTGCCGTGATCGCGGCCGCCGCCGCGGCCGCGAAGGTCGCCGCGTCGCCCCGGGTCGCGGCCCCGGACCCGGTGGCGGGCGTCGGGTCCGCGCGCAGGAGCGCCTCGCCGTCCCACACCGTCCGGCGGTCCGTCGCCAGCACCGTTCCGAGGACCGCGCCGAGCACCAGGCAGGCGACGACCAGGGCGACCCTGGGGAGCTGGGCGACCAGGCCGCGCGTCGTCATCGATCCGCACCGGGCCGTCGGGCGTCGAGTCCCTCGGCCACCCACGGGTTCGAGCCGGGAGGCTCGCGGTCCGGAGCCGGAGCCAGAGGCTCCGTGGCCTCGGACGCCCGGGCCCCGGGCGCCGGCGGCGCGTCTGCCGGAGCGGCCACCGGCCACGTCCTCGTGGCGGCGTCGGCGGCGCGGGTCGCGGCGTCGGCGGCCCGCGTGACCATGTCGGCGGAGTCCGCGGCCAGAGGTGCGGGGTGCTCCGACGGACGCGCAGCGGGCCGGGCGGCGGGCGGGCCGGGACGCTCCACCGCGACCGCCGGCGGCGTGGTCGGCGGAGCGGGAAGCCAGGCCGCGGAGGCGGACTCGTCCGGGGGCGCGGAGGCGGACCCGTCCCGGGACACGGAGGCGGACCCGTCCGGGGGCGCGGAGGCCCCGGTGGCCGGGGAAGTCCGGTCGACGGTGGGCGCGGCCACGTCCTCGGGCGGTCGATCTGCCGGCACCGCCGGACCCGGGACCTCCGACGGTGCCGGCGGAGGTCCCCCGGGCCCGGGCGTCGCGGACCGCCTCGACGGTGGGAGCCACCGGCTCGCCGCGTCGGCGGGGACCGGGCCCGGAGCCCGATCCGGTGGCGCCGACGCGCCGCCCACGACCTGTGGCGCCGGTGACCGCGGCAGCCACCGGCTGCCGGGCGCATCCGTGCCGTCCGAGCCCGCCGAGAGGTCGCGGTCTGCTCCGCCGTCGGCCGACATGGCCGGATTACAGCACGCCACCCGGCTCACAGGCCGGTCCCGGCGACGAACCGCGGGTCGAGCGCCCGGAGGCGCCGGAGCGTCTCCTGCGCGGGAGCGTCGCGGAACCGCAGCCGCTGCACCTGGTACAGCCGGCGGCCCGCGAGCGCGTCCTCCGGATGGGCGGCGAACTCGCGTGCGGCGAGGTCCTCGGCGGCGGCGAACCGCCCCGAACGCACCATCGCGGCCACCACGGTCGCGGTCGCCCGGCTCCGTGTCGCGGGCCCGACGGAAGCGACGGCCCGGCGCTCGGCCGCGACCGGATCCGTCGGCAGGACGCGATCCGCCGACGCCAACCGCCGCTCGTCCCGGAGCGCGAGGAGCAGTCCGACGGCCGCGACGAGCAGCCCGACGGCGAGGACGACACGGATCGGCAGGCGCACCGGAGGTCGGCGAGACGCGAGCATGGCGGCACCGTACAGCCCCCGGCGCCGCCCTCTGCGGATTACGTACGCAGCTCGGCGTCGATCCACCCCCGGAGCGGCCCGGTGCCTGTCACGATGCCGCCGTGCCCGCCCCTCAAGCCGGATCCCGTCGAGCGCGGGCGACGCCCGCAGCTCGCGCGGCCGCGGTCGTCGGCTGCGGGACGGCGCTCGGCCTCGTCGTCCTCTCGGCCCGCTCCGGCGGCGGGTACTTCCCCGTCGAGTATCTGAGCATCGGCGTGGCGGCGCTCGTCGCCGGGGCGGTCCTGCTCCTGGTCACGGAGGCGACGCGCGGCACCGCCTCGGCCCGCTGCGCCGTCGCCGTCGGCGGGCTGCTGGCGTACGCCGGATGGATCGGCCTGTCCGGGGGGTGGTCGCCCGCACCCGACGTCGCCGCCGCCGGGTTCCAGCGCAACCTCGCCTACGCCGCCGTGCTCATCCTCGGCGTCCTCACAGCCGGCCGCGGACGTGGTGCCACCGGACTCGTGCTGACGGTGTGGGTCGCGCTGGCCGGGATCTCCGTCGCCGGCGCCGCCTCGAGGCTGCTCCCGGCGCTCGAGCTCGCCCCGCTCCGCGACTCCGTGCTGGCGGACGGGCGCCTGAGCTGGCCGCTGACCTACTGGAACGCCCAGGGCCTCGCGGCGGCCATGGCCGTCCCGCTCGCGCTCGGCATCGCGGCCGATCGCCGGGCGCACGTCGCGCTCCGCGCCACGGCCGCCGGGACGGTCCCGCTGGTCGCGACCGCGCTCGCGCTCTCCCTCTCCCGCGGGAGCGTCCTGGCGCTCGCGGTCGGACTCGCCGTCTTCGTCCTGTGCTCCGCCCGACCGCTCCGCAGCGTCGCGGTCGTCGCCGCGACGACCCTGCCGACCGCGGTCGCCGTCGCGCTCTGCATCGCGGAGCCCGCGGCCGTCGAGCCCCTCGGCCGGGCCCTCGACCTCCGGACCGTCGGGCCCCGGCTCTTCGGGGCCGCGGTCGCGCTGGGGGTCGTCGCGGCCGCCCTGGCGGTCGTGGGCCTCCGCGCCGCACGGACGGTGGAGGACACGCGCCGGCGCCGGCGGCTCGCCGGCGCCGGCCCCGGCTCGGCCGCCGTCGCCGGGGTGATCGTCGTGGCCGTCGCGGTCCTGGCCCTCGCCGCGGCGCGCTACGACGACCGCATCGCGGAGGGCACCGTCGGCGTCCGCTCGTTCGTCGACGCCCGCAGCTCCGAGTTCACGGCCGCCCGCCCGAACACCGCCCTCGGGGTCGAGCGGCTGGGCACGGTGCGCGGCAGCCGTGCGGACGCCTACCGCGTCGCGATCGACGAGTTCCAGAGCGCACCGATCCTCGGGGCGGGGACCGGCACCTACCCGCAGCTGTGGCTGCGCGAGCGGCGGGGGCCGGAGACGATCCGCAACGCGCACTCGCTGCCGCTCGAGACCGCCGGGGAGACCGGCCTCGTCGGCCTCGCGCTCCTCCTCGCGTTCTTCGGAACGGTCGTGCGAGGCGTCGTCGTGGTCCGTCGTCGACCCGGTGCGGTCCCGCGCGCGAGAGCGGCCGGGGCGGCCGGCGCGCTGGCCGCGTTCGCCGCGTCGTGCTGCATCGACTGGACCTGGCAGATGGGGACCCTGACGGCCGCGGCGATGCTGCTGGCGGCGACGTTCCTCCGATCGGAACGGCGTACGGCGGAGACACCGGTCCCCCGATCGGTCGAACATTCGGCCTGATCGGTTGACCTACGGTGTACAGTTCCGGCACGTCACGCCGTCCAGTCGCCCCTGAACCGAGAACGAAGCCGCACATGACCCCGAGCACCTCCCGGTTCCGCACGCCCGGGCGCCGGGTGGCGACCGCACTGGTCGCCACCGCAGCCCTCGTCGCGTCAGGTCCCGCCGTCTCGGCCGCGCAGGCCCAGTCGACGGCGGACCAGTACGGGACCGCCGGCGCGACCGGCACCGCCTCCAACGCCATCACCCGCGTCGACTTCACGACGTTCGGGACGCTCGATGAGCGGGTCCGACAGGACGTGCGGACGGCGCTCGACCGCGCCGCCCTGCCGTTCCGGGCGCTCCGCACGACGGACGGCCGGATCCTCCGGTTCCTCGACGGCCCGATCGCGCCCACGCTCTCGAAGGCCGGCCCCGACGCGGTCGGCCGCGGCGTGGGCGAGGCCCTGACGGGAAGCGCGCCCGCCGCGCCCGGGATCTTCCGGGCGCTGTTCCCGACGGACGGCCCCTACCGACCGGTCGTCGCCAGCGTCGTGACCCGGACCGAGGACGTCTCAAAGCGGCAGGACCGCTTCAGCCACGGGGTCGCCCAGGGCTTCGCGACGTCGGTCCCCACCGTGTACGTCGAGCGGTCCGACGACAAGACGTCGCACGTGGCCGACTTCCGCGACGTGCCCGGTGTCGACGTGGTCGACGACATCGACACCGACGCGGGCAAGCGCCGGCTGGTGGCACTGCTCACGGGCTCGAGCGCCCGCACCACGGCCGCACCGGCGGCCGACGACGGACGCATCGACGCCGAGACGTCGGCCGCCGTGGGCGGGACGGATGACGGGACCGGCATCGTCGGCCCGGCCGCGCTCCTCGCCGTCATCGGCGGCGTGCTCTTCGCCGTCGCGGGTCCCGGGCTCCGGCGCCGCCGGCGCCGCACCTCGTAGCGCCCATCGCGCCTCCCCCGCACCCGCGGGGTCGAGGCGCGCGGCCGCGCTCGACCGCGGCCCACCCGTCGAGCGCCCGCCCCGGTAGGCAGAGGCCACGCCGGCGGGTGCCCTGAGCAGAGGCAACCGGGGCGACCCCTCCGCCACCGCGCCGGCTCCCTCCGCCCCCCCCATCCCGACCTCCGCGCGATGCCGACATGGGCCTCCCCCGGACGGCTGGATTCGACGCACTGGACGGGTGTCCACGCCTCCCCCGACCGGTGGATCCGTCCGTGGACGAAGAAGCCCCACCGATCGTCGCGTGAACCCTCGACTTGCCGGGTCCGAGCGCCTAGAGTGCGGTGTATCCAGCAGGCCCCAAGTGTCCCCCGACACCACATTTTGCGCGCTGCAAGCGGTCACTCACTCCCTCCTGACATCCCTCCCGTCGTCCTGCCGCCGCAGCTGCGCGCGGTGGACGTCGCGACTCCACCGATCGTCGCGGGCGAGCGTGCCCGTCGACGGCGCTACCTGCGCGGCCGCACCCGGCAGGCGTGCCTGGTCCTCGGCGACCTGGCGTCCATCGCCTCGGCGCTGATGGTCCTGTTCGCCGGGCCCTGGGCCCCCGATCCGCCCACCGCGCCGGCGGGGGCGCTGGCGGCCGTGCTGATCGGCTGGGTCGCCGTCCTGCACCTCTACGGGCTGTACCCCCGGTTCCCGCGCCTGGTGACGACGTCCATGCTCGACGAGCTGCCCCGCGTCTTCCACGCGACCCTCGTGGCCTCGGTGCTCACGTTCATCTGGCTGAGCACCTGGGGGTCCCACACGACGTTGCCCGGCGCCATCGCCCTCCCTGCCGCAGTCATCATCGCCCTCCCGCTCGGCAGGGTCCTGGTCCGGCACGCCCTGACCGACATCGTCGGACCCGAACGCGTGCTGCTGGTCGGCTCCGGCTCGACGAGCCCGGCGGTGGAACGGGCCCTCGCGCAACGCCGTGACGTCCGCCTCGTCGGACAGGTGGCGCTCCCCGCCCAGTGGCTCCGGGAGCACAGCGGGGACGACACCCTGCCGGAGCTGGAGCGTCTGGTCGTCGACGAGCTCGTCGACCGCGTCCTGCTCGCGACCAGGGACCTCGGGGACGCCGCCGTCGGGGACTTCATGCACTGGAGCCGGGGCGCGAACGTCAGCCTGACCGTCCTCCCGGAGCACTTCGAGGTCATCGGGGTCGCAGCGTCGTTCGACAGCGTCCAGGGCGCGACGGTCGTGTCGCTGCAGCCCCCGGTGCTCTCGCGGACCGCGCAGACCCTGAAGCGCGCGATGGACATCGTCGGCGCGGGGGCCGGCCTGGTCGTCCTGGCGCCCGTGATGTTCGCGGTCGCGCTCGCCGTCCGGCTGGACTCGCCGGGGCCGATCCTCTTCCGTCAGGAGCGGATCGGTCACGGCGGGCGCCGCTTCGGGCTGCTCAAGTTCCGGACGATGACGCCGGATGCCGACGCCCTGGTCGAGGAGCTGATGGCACGGAGCACGGACCCCCACTGGCTGCAGCTCGAGAACGATCCGCGCGTCACGAAGATCGGCCGCACCCTGCGGGCCACCAGCCTGGACGAGCTGCCCCAGCTCTGGAACGTCCTGCGGGGCCACATGAGCCTCGTCGGCCCGCGGCCCCTCTCGCTCCGCGACGACGCCAGGGTCGGCGGGTGGGCCCGGGGCCGTCTGGACCTGACCCCGGGGCTCACCGGCCTGTGGCAGGTGCAGGGTCGCAAGTGCGTGCCCTTCGAGGAGATGGTGAAGCTCGACTACGTCTACGTCACCAACTGGTCGCTCTGGGGCGACATCAAGCTGCTCCTGCAGACGATGCCGGCCGTCCTGCAGGGCCGCGGGGCGCGCTGACCCCGCGGTCTCGCGGAGCCCCGGCCTAGCCGCCGGGGGCGACGGCCACGACCACGCGGTCGTCGGTCATCAGCTTGCCCTCGAGCATCGCGGTGGTGACCGCGCCGAGGGCCGAGCGTCCTTCGCGGGGCACGTCGGCCCTGAGGGTCACCGCGCCCGTCGTCACGCGGACGCCGAAGCCCTCGGGCCGTCCGACGAGTGCGTCCTCGATGCCCCGGGCCAGCCCGACCGCCTCGGAGCGGGCGGTGGCGCCGTCGTCGAGGGTGCCGCGCAGGACCGCGAACCGGCCCGCGTCGAGGCGGGCGACCGCGTCGCCGGCGCGCACGTGGGTGCCGATCGCGTGCGCGACGCTGCGACCCAGCCGGGCGCGGCGCTGGGCGTCGGGATCCTCGTCGTCGGCCGTGCTGGTGGCACCCGACGAATCGGACTCGAGGTCCAGGACGGCCGTGGCCACGGGACGCCAGGCGCCGGGGCCGTCGGAGCCGACGACCGAGAGGACGGGCGTCCGGGTGACGACGGGCAGCGCGTCGTCGATGTCGACGTCGACCACGAGCAGCGCCGTACGGGCCGTGCCGCCGGCCGCGGTGGCGACGAACCAGCGGTCGACGTGCGACACGATCGCGTGCCGCCCGTGGCCGGGCGTCGGTTCCTGCGGGCCGGGAACACGCCGCAGATGGGAGGTGAGGGACGAGGCGAAGGACACGATGGTGTGAGGGACCGGGGAGGTCCCTCCTCCTGTCGTCCCTCCCCGGCCGGGCCCGCAACGTCTCGCCATGGAAACGGACCAACGGCTGAGCGCTGTGCCCGGACGCACGCTTGGACGGACAGCCGACACGAGTCCGGCACGAGACCGGCACCGGGTCCGCACGTGGGCGCGCGGGCGGCGGTCTCGCGGCGGCGGGCCGCGGCCGGCCGCGAGGTGCGGGCCGCCCTGGGCTCAGAGCGCCGCGAGCGCCTCCTTCACGAGGCCGGACACCCGCTTGCCGTCCGCACGGCCCCCGGCGGCCGCGATCACGGCCTGCATCACACGACCCATGTCCTTCTGGCTCGTCGCGCCGGTCTCGGCGATCGCGTCGCCGACCAGGACGCGCAGCTCGTCGTCGCCGAGCTCCTGCGGCAGGTACGCGGCGATCAGCCCGGCCTCGTAGCGCTCCGGCACGGCCAGCTCGGGACGGTCGTTCTGCTCGTACGTGTCGGCGGACTCCTCACGCCGCTTGCGCTCGCGACGCAGCACGGCGACCTCGTCCCCCTTGCCCTCCTTCGCGTCCTTCTGCAGCTCGGACAGGACGAGCTGGAGCGCCCCGACGCGCTGCTTGTCGCCGGCCTTTCGCGCGGCGGTGACGTCGGCCTGGATCCGCTCGAGGATGCTCATGCCCTGAACGGTAGTCCGCGCGCGTCGGCGACCCGTGGCCGGGCCCGCGTCCGGACCGCTGCGGGGTTGGAGTCCCGACCGTGGGGCGCGTCCCGGAACCGCCGTGTTCCAGCGACGTGCTCCGGGAGCGCGCGCCGTGGGATCGCGGCGGCCGTGCCGCTCCGGCCGCGCAGCCGCGATCGGCGGGTACCGAGAACGGGGCGTACAGACCAACGTTCTCGGTACCTGACCCGGGCGGACGGCCTCCGGCGGCAGCGGCAGACGCCAGGTACCGAGAACAGGGCGTCCAGACCGACATTCTCGGTACGCGGCCTGGGGACGGCGTCCCACGGCGGCGCTGCGAACGTCGCGCCCCCAGCCCTGCTTCAGGTCGGCCCGCCGTCGCGCCCCAGCCTCGTCCCGGGTAGACCCTCGCCGTCCGGCTCCGGGTCAGCCGTCGGCAGCCACGCCCCCCGCCGGGTCTCCCCCGCGGTGCGCGTAGCGCGGGCCCTCGCCGATCTCCTCCGCCGGGATGCCGCCCACCGTCACGCCGGCGCGGACGTCGCGGGTGACGACCGTGCCCGCCGCGAGGGTCGCGTCGTCACCGATCCGGACGCCCCCGACGACCACGACCCCGGTCGAGACGAAGACGCGGTCCCCGACGACGGCGCGGGCCGCGTGGTCCACGCCGTCCATGCCGAACGTGACCCCGTGGAGGATCGTGACCTGGCTGCCGAACCGGGTGCCGGTGGCGAGGAAGATGCCCGGACCGCCGTGGTGCAGGCCGAGGCCCGGGCCGGCCTGGACGTCGGGCGGGATGACGGAGCCGATCACCGCGCGGGTCCAGACGGCGTCCAGCACGCGGTACAGGAGGTACGCCGGGAACCGGCGACGGCGACGGGCGTGCGCCCAGCCCCCGAAGCGGAAGATCGTGAGCGTGATCCGCGACCACCACGAGGGCGAGGCCGCGAAGTCCGCCCGGAGGAGCTCGAGCGTGCTGCGCCGGTCACCGGTCATCGAGCACGACACTAGCGGCGGGCCGCCGCCCAGCATCACCGCGGGACGGTCCCGCGCGGCCGGCATCTGCGCGCGGCCGGCCCGCACCCGCCCCACCGCTGCCGCCCCGGCCAGCGCCGCGCACGGCCCGTCCCACCACCGCCGCCACGACCAGCGGCCCCGCACGCCCCGCCCCTTCGCGGCCCCGCCCCCGGTCCGCCATCATGCGTCGCACCCCGTGATCGACCTGCACTGCCACATCCTCCCCGGCATCGACGACGGCCCGGACGACATGGCCGGGTCCCTGGCGATGGCCCGCGAGCACGTCGCCCGCGGCACCACGACGGTGGTCGCCACCCCGCACGTCGGCTGGGACTACCCGAACGGTCCGGAGGACGTCGCGGCCGGGGTGATCGCGGTCAACGCGGCGCTGCAGTCCGAGGGGATCCCCCTCGAGGTCCTCGCCGGCGCCGAGGTCGCACTGACCCGCGCGGTCGACATGACCGCCGAGCAGCTCGCGGCCCTCAGGCTCGGCGACGGGCCGTGGTTGCTCCTCGAGGCGCCGATCTCGGTCGATGCGCCGGGGATCGACGGCCTCGTCGGGATCGTCCAGAGCCGCGGCGTCCGCGTGCTGCTCGCACACCCGGAGCGCTGCGCGTCGTTCCACACCGACCCCGACCTGCTGGCGCGCCTGGTGGCCGGCGGCTGCCTGGCCCAGGTGACCGCCGGGGCGCTCACCGGCTTCTTCGGCCGCACCGTGCAGGCCGCGGCGCGGCGCTACGTCGACGAGGGCCTCGTGCACGTGGTCGCGTCGGACTCGCACGACGACCGCCACCGCGCCCCCGGCATGGGCGGCCCGATGGACGAGGCGGGCTACGCCGACCTGCGCGCCTGGATGGCCACCGACGTCCCCCGCGCCCTGCTCGACGGCGTCCCGGTGCCGCCGCGCCCGGCGTTCACGCCGCCGAAGGCGAAGCGCAAGCGCTTCTGGCGCTGAGGCGCCGCCCCGCCCCTGGCCGTCCGCCCCGGGCCGGGTGGGAGGTGCCACGAGGCACCCCCCCGCCCCGGGCGGACGGCCCACGGCCGCCCACCCCGTCGGGGCGTCCTCCTACCGCCGTGCGACCTTCGCCGGCGAGACCTTCACGGTCGTCGTCCTCGGGACGGTGATCCCGCCGGTGCCCGTGAACGAGACCTTCACCGTGACGGTGCGGCCCCGCTTGAGGCTGCGGCGCATCGCCTCGGTCGGGCGCATCAGGACGACGAAGGTGCGGCCGCCCTTCAGCGTTATCGTCCTGGTGCCGACGATCGCGGCACCGCGCTTGACCAGCACCCGGACCCGGCAGCTCGCCGTGCCCTTGGCGCAGGAGACCGGGATCCCGAAGCGGCCCTTCCGGTCGAGCCTCACCGTGCGCTTCGTCAGCTTCACGACGGTCGCCTTGGCCGGGGTCGCCGGGGTGGCGGGCGTCGCGGGTGCTGCGGGCGTCCCCGGTGCGCCCGGCGTCGCCGGGGTCGCGGGCGTCGCCGGGGTGGCCGGGGTCCCGGGGGCGTCCGGGGTCCCGGGCGTCGTCGGCGCCGGATCGAGCGGCGCGAACGTGAACGCGAAGTTCCGGTCGCCCGGGTTGCACTTCTCGTTCGTCGTGAACGTGCTGCCGGTGACGCAACGGAACATGCTCGGGTTCGTGACGCTCGGGGCCTGGCGGACCTTCGTCGCCTGCTCGAACGCGTAACCGTCGTTCAGGAGCGTCGTCTCGCGGAACGCGGCGGCGATGAACACCACGCTCTGCGGGTTGCCGCCCGTCGCCCCCGTGCCGTAGCCGGCGGGGACGGTCAGGACCGGGTAGCCCGCACGATCGGCGACGTTGACCAGCCCGTTGCCCGAGGGCACCGCGATGATCTCGAAGTCGTCCGTGGCGTCGGCCGGTGTCCCGTTGTTCAGGATCCCGTCGATCGTCGCGGCGGCGGCGGCCTTGCCGGTCGTGCGGTTGGTGTCGTACGTGGCCTGCGTCGCCGGGTCGGTCAGGTCGACCGCCTGGGCGTCGTTCAGCTCACCCTGCTGGTACTTCAGACCCTCGTCCGCGTGCCCGGCGTTGTAGGCGATGATCTCGGCGAGCGACTTCGCGCCCGTCCCGCCCGTGCCGGCGAGGTAGGCGTTGAGGTCGCGCTTGAGCTCCGACCGGGCGATGCTCGGCGCCGTCGGAGCCGTGTACGTCTTGGCGACGGTCGTGGCTCCGAGGGTGCCCAGCGTGGTGAGGACGCTCGGGAACGGCGCGGTCGTGCTGTTGACGTAGGCGACCCGCTTGCCGGAGAGCGCCGTCGTCGACAGGCCCGCCAGGTAGTTGGGCACCGTCGGGGCGCCGGTCGTGGCGGCGTCCGTGGCGTCGGTGCCCGCGATCGCCTGCAGCTGCATCGCCGCGTCGTACACCGACTGGGTGATCGGGCCGGGCGAGTCCTGCGACGTCGCGGTCGGGAGGATGCCGGTCCGGCTGACCCGTCCGACGGTCGGCTTGAGCGCGACCACCCCGGCGCTGCCGGCCGGGGCGATCATCTGCGCCGTGTCGGTCGAGGTCTCCGTGCCGACGGTCATCGCCGCCAGGCCGGTCGACGTGGCGGCGGCCGCACCGGCGGACGAGCCGGTCCAGGGGTTCCAGGTGTCGATCGGCAGCAGGGTCTGGCCGCCGAGCGACGAGTAGCCCTCGGGCATGTTGGCGTCGAAGACGCCGTTCAGCTCGGAGACGTTCGTCTTGCCGAGGATGATCGCGCCGGCGGCCTCGAGCTTCGCCACGAGCGCCGCGTCCTTCGTGGCCTTCGTGCCTTGCAGGGCGATCGAGCCGCCGGTGGTCGGCAGGCCCTCCGCGTCGATGACGTCGGAGAGCAGGATCGGCAGACCCTCGAGCCGGCGACGCTGACCGCTCGCGCGGGCGGCGTCGGAGGCCTTGGCCTGCGCGACGGCGTCGGGGTTCAGCGACCGGACGGCCTGGATCGCCGGGCCCTCGGCGTTGACCCGGGCGATCCGCTTCAGGTAGGCGCGGGTCAGCGACTCGGAGCTCAGGCGACCGGCGCTCATCCGGTTCATCAGGCTCTGCGCCGTCTCGGTCTCCAGCGAGAAGCCGAGCTCGGGGGCGTCGCCGGCGGCCGCGGACGCCTCGTCGTAGTCCGGGTTGCAGGCGCCGCGGTCGGCGTGCGGGGGTGCCGGGACGGTGTCGGCGCAGCGGTACATGCTGGGGTTGACCTCGCTGGCGGGCTTGCGCAGCTTGGTGCCCTGCTCGATCGCGTACGCGACGCCGATGAGGTCGCGCTCGGAGTACGCGCCACCGTGGATGGAGATGTTGACCGCGCGGCGCTGCGTCGCGCTGTAGCCCATCGGGATCGTCAGCTGCGGGTAGCCGGCGCGAGCGCCGTTGCCGCCGACGCTGCCGACCATCGCGACGACGTCGTCGGCCGGGTCGGCGTTGCCGCCGCTCAGCGTGTCCTCGATCTGCTTGTGCGTGATCCGCTTGCCCTCGACCAGGCCGTTGCGGTACGCGACCGACGCGGCGGAGTCGTCCGAGATGTCGATCGCCTCGGACGCGGTGTGGGTGCTGTTGCCGAACTTCAGCGCCTGCGAGGCCTCCTCCTGGTTCTTGGCGATCTCCTCCGCGAGCGACTTGATCGGGGCGTCCGCACCGAGGTGCTGGTAGTAGTGCGTGACGTCGCGCTTGGCCTCGTAGTTGAGGCTGAAGCCCGAGGGGATGGGCCCGGAGGCGGCCGCGGCGGGACGCTCGACGAGGATCGCGCCGGCGGCCTCGAGCGCGTCGAGCGCCTGGTCCAGCGTGCTGCCGTCGGTGCGGGTGCCGTTCCAGCCGACCCGCTTGCCCTTCACGAAGTCCAGGCTGAGCGCGGACATGTAGTCCGGGAGGGTCTTCGGGACGGGCGGGATGACGTCCTCGTCCTTGACGCCCGGGCCCCAGACGCCCTTGTAGTAGTTCGCGTTCTCCTCGTCGTAGCCCGCGATGGACTGCAGCGTCATCGCGGCGTTGGCGACCGTGCGGTCCATCGGACCCGCGGTGTCCTGCGACGCGGAGATCGGCCCGATGCCGACGCCCGGCACCAGGCCGACGGTCGGGCGCAGGCCCACGATCCCGTTGGCCTGCGACGGCGAGATGATCGACCCGGAGGTCTCGGTGCCGATCGTGAGCGCTGAGAGCGCCGCTGCGCCGGCGGCACCGGTGCCGGAGGACGAGCCGGAGACGTCCTGATCGGTGTCGAGCCCGTTGAGGACCTGGCCGATGAGGTTGGAGAACCCGGAGTGCTGGCTGCCGAAGAAGTTGGCGAACTCGGAGAGCCCGAGCTTGCCGAGGATCACGACGCCGCGCTCGCGCAGGTGCTTGACCAGCCCGGCGTCCTTCGCCGGGTACGAGTTGCGGAGGCTGTAGTTGCCGTTCGACGTGTACATCCCCTTCACGTCGATGAGGTCCTTCATGAGGATCGGCAGACCGTCGGCGGGCCCGAGCGACTGCCCGGCCTTCCGGCGGGCGTCGGCCGCGGCGGCCTCGCGCAGCGCGTCGGTGTTGAACTGCGACACGGCGTTCAGGCCGGGCCCGCGCTTGTTGAGCGCCTGGATCCGGTCGATGTAGGCCTGGGTCAGCTCGACCGAGGTCAGCGACCCCTCCTGCATGAGCTTCACGGCCTGTGGGCCGGTCAGCGTCTCGAGGTCGAGCGTCGGCGCGGCGCTCGCGGCCGGGACGACGGTGGCGGCCGAGAGGCCGGCCACGGTGAGGGCGAGCGCGACGCGGCGTCGCGCCCGTGGGCGGATGGGTGACAAGGGAGTCTCCGTCGGGTGCGTGGTGCCCGCACCCGATCGCCGGTCGTCCGCCCCTGCGGAGGGGACGGTCGACGACGCGGCTTGCGGGTGGGCGACGGGGACGCCAGGTCGGCCCCTCCGCCGCTCCCCTGTCCTGGTGGACAACCCCTCTGCCCTGCTCGGCGGTCCTGCGGAGGACGGCATGGAGGCTCTGGCCACCCCGCCTCGCCCCGAGTCCTGGCGCGTAGCCGCTACTGGGACGGTCGGTCGCAGATCGGGGCGGGCCCCGATCCGGGCGTGCGGCGTAAACGCACATTGGCCGCGTCCCGGGAGGCCGTTCCGGCCGGGTCATCACGATGTCCGCGATGGTCCCCCTGCAGTGTCCGGCGCCGATCGGTGCGCCGCTCGCGCCTCGGCGACGACGAGGTCGACCGCGGCGTCGTGCGACGCCGTCGCCGGCAGCCGCAGCCGCTGACCGGCCCCGCTCAGTGCAGCCGGAGCTGCTGGCCGGCGACTGGCGCGACCTGTGACCGGCGCGCGGCGCGGTCCTCCTTCATCACCAGCGCCAGGTCGGCGAAGACCACGGCGAAGTTGAAGCCCAGCCAGAGGACGATCGCGGCGACGACGAGGAGCATGTCCCGACTATCGGGCATGGCAACACCGCTGACCACCCGTCGGACCTCGAACGGACGTTTCACCGATGTGTGCGCGCCGTCCCGTCGCTTCGAACCCGCATTCAGGGTCGGGGACGCCACCTCCCCCGCCCCACGACACCTGCTCGCGGACCGGCCGAGATGGGCCAAATGGCCGATGACGACGCTCACCGGCGTTCGTAGGATGCGGGGTCGTGACGGGGGAGCACCGATCGATGCGCCACCCGTGACCGTCCGCGAGGAGATCGTCGAGGCCGCCCTCCGGCGGATCGGCGACGCGGATCTCAGCGGCCTCTTCCGCTCGGTGACCCCGGACGCGCTCGCCGCGGACGCGCCGTGGTCGGCGTCGTCGGTCAGGTACCACTTCGGCACCGCCCCGGACGACGACGCGGCCGGCCGCCTGGCGTTCAACCGGCGCGACCTCGGCCTCGCGGTGCTCGAGGCCGCGCTGCAGGACGCGATCGGAGCGAGCGCGGACGCTGCCGACGTCTACCGCGCCGCCGCGGAGTCGCTCCCGTCGCGCGGGTCGATGGACGAGGTCCTCGACGCGGTGAAGGCCAACCTCGCCGCGTTCGTGCCGGGCGCGTCGCCGGAGGACGTCTCGCCGCGAGAACGCATGTACTTCCTCGCCCTGGCCGTGTGCGACGAGGACCGGGACGTCTCGCGGCGGCTGCGCGAGGCGCGGTCGCGGCAGATCGAGCGCTACGCCCCGATGTACCGCGCGTATCTCGACGCGCTCGACCGCGAGCTGCACCCCGAGCGCACCGTGGCCGACCTGGCCAACGCGATCTACGCGCTGCTCGACGGGCACATCGCTCGGCTGCGCTTCGATCCGAGCGTGCCGTCGGAGTGGGTGGGCGAGGCGGTCCTGACGCTCTTCGCCTCCTTCACCGTCCGGCGGGGCGCGATGCCGCGCACCGCGTCGGACGAGCTGCTCGGGGGCTGACGCGCTACGGCGCCGACGTGCCCTCGCGGCCGTACTGGTCCTCGAGCCGCACGACGTCGTCGAGCTCGGGGGTGGAGACCTCGAAGAACGCGGAGTCCTCGATCGCCTCGACGGTGTGGACGGTGCCCGGCGTGTTCCGCCAGGTGGTGCCGACCTCGATGATCGTCTCGCCGACGTTGTCGCGGTCGGGGCCCTGGTAGAGCCGCATCTTGCCCTTGATCAGGTGCGACGTCTCGTCCTTGTTGTCGTGGTACTGCAGCGACAGCTTGTGGCCGGCCGTGACGTGGATGATCTTGCCGGCGTAGTGCTCGGTGTGGGCGAACCAGATCTCGTGGCCCCACGGCTTCTCGATCCGCTTGGGCATGTCGGGCGCCATCCCGAGGTTCTCGTCCGGCATCGTCGTCATCTCTGTCATGTCCTCTCTGACGACCGCACCGGTCCGGGGGTCGCGGGTTGGCGTCCGGGCCGGACGGATGTCCACCGGTGTACAGCCTTCGCGTACCCAATACGTGCGGCCGGAGGGAACTCCTCCCCGCCGCACCACCGGAGACCCGCGCGCCGGGGCCAGTCGTCGCCGCGCGACGCCGGCCCCGGATGCGTCCTCGACCTACCGGAAGTTCGTCGGGTAGGACGTCTGCTCGCGCTGGCGGCCCTTGCCCGGCGGGGTCCACGTGACGATGACGCGGACCGGCACGGACTTCGCCTTCCGCGTCTTCTTCTGCGCCAGGTAGCGCTTGCCGTACTTCGACAGCCGCAGCGTGACCTGGAGCGTGCCGTCCTTCTTGATCGTGCGGATGCCGCTGGCGATCGTCCGGCCGCCGGGGACCCGGCGGCGGATCGTGACGCCGTAGCGCCCGGCGGGCATCCCCTTCGTCGTGACGGTCACCGGCTTGCGGTCCCGCAGCCGGCGGCCCTGGGCGGGCGTGAGGAGCACGCGACCGGTGGACCGCGCGAGCGTCGGCAGCGGGTTGAACGGCGACGCGGGCGGCGCCGGCGGCCTCGTCGGCAGCGGGGCCGTGATCGGCAGGGGTGCCGCGGGCGGGGTGGCCGGGGGCGTCGTGGACGGCGGCGTGATCAGCCCGTCGAGGCCCGCCTGCGTCAGGTCCTGCAGCAGCGTCTGGGAGACGCCGGCCGAGCCGCCCGCCGGGACGTCGCGCACGAACGTGGCGGCGAAGGCGTCCTTGCCGACGAACTTCACGCTCGACGGCGCCGAATCGAACTGGAACGCGCCCTCCGCCCGGGGGAGCAGCGGCTCGTCGGCTCGGCGCGCGGCACGCGTGGCGGTGGTCCTCGAGTAGTCCAGCCGCGCGCCGTGCACCAGGATCGTCGTCGGACCCGCGGGGGCCGGACCGAACTCCTCCCCCGCCTCCGGCGACACGTACGCGTCACCCGTCGACCACGGGAAGCGGAAGCTGGCGGGCTCCTGCTCCCTGACGCCGCCACCGCCACCGTCGCCGAAGAGGCTGGAGTACAGCGACTGGAGGTACCGGACCTCGATCCGGTGTGCCCCGCCGTCGGTGGACGAGAAGACGTCACCGACCGAGATCCTTCGACCCTCGCCGTTCTGCGCCGTGGTGCGCCGGACCGACAGCCCCGAGTCCTCGAGCCCCGTGACGCGACCGTCGCCGTCGAGGACGTAGAGCGCGATCGGCACGTCCTCCACGACCGTCTGGTCGGCCGTGACGGGATCGAACGTCCGCGAGACGACCTTCGACCGCCGGGTCCCGATGCTCGCCACCGGCACCGCGCCGCGACCGTCGACGACCAGCCCGACGTCATCGAGCCCCATCGGCCCACCGGGCACGCCGCCGCCCAGGAACCCCCTGAAGTTCGTCAGGAACGCCGTGGGCCCGAAGAGCGGGCGGTAGTACGTGTCGTCGAGGAGCGCGGTCAGGTAGACGCCGCCCGAGACCCCGAAGCCCCCGCCGCCGAACCCGGATCCCGAGGGAAGCCCGACCACGAAGTTCAGGCCCTTGCTCTGGCCGCGGACGGTGGCGAACGTCTCGGCGCCGAAGGACGGCGACCCCGGGGACGTGTCGGTGCTCGACGAGAACCCGCCCGCCAGGACGCGCGGGCCCGCGTAGGCAGACAGGTCCTCGTCCTCGGGCAGCGAGCTCGGGAGCTCCTCCGGGACGGCCCGGATCCGGCAGGGCAGCGTGGGGACGTCCACCGTTCCGCCGAACGCCCCGCCGGTCACCGTCAGCGGGTCCTCGGAGAGCTCGACGGCGAACGTGACCCCGGTGAGCGTGTACGTGCAGACGATGGTCACCTCGTCACCGTCCGCCGCGCCGGGGGCGACACCGTCGACGCGCAGCTCCCCGGGAGCGATGTTGCTGAGGAACGCCCCGGGCGAGTCGAGCACGCGTTCGGGCGCCGGATTGGTGACGCTGGTGGAGCCGACCGCCGCGTGCGCGGCCGATGGCGCGAGCAGGCCGGCGGTGACGGCGGCCGTGGCGATCGACGCGGCGCGTACGCGCCGGACGTGGGACTGCTGCATGGAGGGACCTTCTGGACCGGGGGTGCGAGGTGGTGGCACCTTAGCCCTCGTCCGGGACCCCGTTCCAGCTCGACCGGGGTGATCTTCGGGGTGATCTTGTGGATGCCGACGCTCACCCTGCTGGGGGATGCTCGACGCCCGCCACCCGGGGGATGGCAAAGGCGGCGTGCGACGGGGGCTTCGGCACCCGCCGCACGCGCTCCGTCAGCGCGAGACCCTGACGACCTTCATCGTCGTCGCCCGGCCCAGCGTGACCGTCACCTTGAGCGCGCAGTGCCCGGGGCGGCCCAGGCGTGCCCGGACCTTCTTCGGGATCGCGACCTCGACGGTGCTCGCTCCGGCTCTCGCCCTCGTGGTCGTCGTCGAGACGCGACGTGCGCCATCGGTGACGACCGTCGTGACCGTCCCGGCCTCCGCGAGTCGCACCGTGATCTTCATGCCCCGGGACAGCGACGCCGCCCGGACCGCGGCGGGCGCGGTCAGCGCGATCGGCCCCGTCGCCGTCGCGCGCGACGCGCTCGGGCGGTCGGACGTCGCCGAAGGGCGGTTCGGCGAGGCGGTCGAGCCCGCCGCGGCCGCGCCCGGCGCCGTGGAGTCCTCCGACGCCGCAGCAGTCGGAGCGGCGAGCGCCGCAGCGCTCGAGGCCCCGCCGGCCGCCGCCACCGGGGCCGGGGTCGGATCGGCGACAGTGGGGTCGGGCGAGGACGCCACGATCGACAGCACCAGCGCGGTCTGCGACACCGGGCCGTCGACCCCGCTGACGTTCTCGTACGTGAACAGCGCGTTTCGGCCCTGCGGCTCACGGCCGAGCATCGTCACCGAGCCGTCCGCCGGGACCGTGAAGCCCGCGGCGATCGCGGCACGGCCGTCCCCGACGTCGAGGGACGCGGTCCTTCGGTCACGCGCGCCGATCGTCGTCGTCGAGCTCTGCGACGCGACCACCAGGCGGGAGCCGTCCGACAGCGAGGTCGACAGGCACCGCACGCCGAGGTCGACGGACCCGTCGTCCGACGCGCGCACCGCGAAGGACCACGAGCCACCGTTGGCCGCGGGCTCCGACGACACGACTCGCGCGTCGGCGCTCCCGAGGTCGAAGCTCGGGGCGATCGCCACCGAGCCCGGCGCGCACTGCAGGGTGCGGGACGCGATGCCACCGGCGGCGAGCGACACGGTCGCGACCCGCGCGTCGGTCAGGTCCATGCGTCCCCCCGCCCCGGTCCGGGTGCCGATGCAGCTCGCGAACAGCTGCACCTGGGCCTGACCGGTGGTCGGGTTCTCCACCGACGCCGTCCAGCCTCCGTCGCCGACGGGCCTCGACGAGCGGACCAGCACGTCGGAGCGGGTGCCGCGGTCCTGATCGACGGCCTGGACCAGCGGCGACCCGTCGACGACCCGCGTGCCCGCCGGGCAGGCCACGGCGATGTCGCGGGTCTCCCCGGCCGGCAGGCTCTGAAACGCCTGGGCCTTCTGGACGTCGATCTGCGCGTTCGCGTTCGGCGAGAACCCGCCGATCGCTGCCACCATGGCCGAAGGGTCCGAGGCCCGCGAGGCGGTGCCCTTCTCGTTCGTCGCGGTCACCACGACGCGCAGGCGGCGGTCGACGTCGGCCGCGACCGGGACGTAGGTCGTCCCGGTCGCCCCACCGATGTCCGCGCACCCGTCACCGGCGGCGTCGCACCGCTGCCACTGCCGCGCGAACGTGATCGGCGCGGTGCCCATCCACCCGCCGAGCGACGACGACAGCGAGACGCCGACGTGCGGGGTTCCCGAGAGGGTCGGGGCGGTCGTGCTGACCGGGGCGGAGGCGGCGGGCGCCACGACCTCGTACTCGACCTTCTCGGTCCGGGTGTTGCCGGCCGCGTCCGTGCACTCGATGTACACGACGTACTTGCCGGGCGTCGAGGTGTCCAGCTTGGTGCCCGCCTCTCCCCCGCCGGTGCTGCCCGTGCCGGTGCCGGGGGCGCCCGGCTGGGCGGGCTTGCAGACCTTGACCCCGGAGCCGCCGTCCTTGCAGCTGTAGTGGACCTCGACGTCCTGACCCTGCGTGTACGTCGCGCCGTTGCCGGGCGTCGAGCTCTCGATCGTCGGCGCCTTCGTGTCGACGTTCACCGGCACCGTCTTCTCGGTGCAGTTGTCGGCCTTGTCGCAGACCTTCACGACGGCGGGGTACGTCCCCTCGTACTCACCCGACCCGGGCACCTGCGGGGTCACCGTGACCGTCTGGTCCTTGGGATCGGCGAGGCCGGTCCCGTCGTCGGTCGACGTGCAGGTGATCCTCGGGACCTGCGACGACCAGGTCCCGTCAGCGACGCCGGCACCCGAGGTGTCGCAGACGACGGACGGGGGCGTGGGGTCGGTGGCGGACCTCGAGAACGAGATGACCTTGGTCGTCGGGACGGACAGGTCGGCGACGCTGAACTCCGTGGTCGGAAGCGTCGTGTCCACAGGTGCGACGACCCGTCCGCCCGCGGGGCCACGCGCGTCGGCCGCGATCATGAGATCCGCGGTGCCGGCCGCGTCGGTCTGTGCGCTGTTGGGTGCGACGTACAGACGACTCGCGCGAACCCCGGGCGAGACCTCGGGACCGTCGCCCGGGCCGTACCGCCGGTCCGACGGCGGGAGGCCCTGGACCGATGCGCCGGTGATCGGCGACCCCGACGGCCCGACCACGCGGACGCGAAGGGCCCCGACCGGGACCACGAGGTTCAGCTCACGAGTCCCCTGAACGTCGACCGAGGCGTCGAGCGCCAAGGCCCCCGCCGTGGAGTTGTCGGCCCGGCGCGAATTCCCGCTCACGGACATCGTGGCCGTGCCCGCCGCGACGGCGACCGAGTATCGCCCGCCGGCATCCGCATTGACGGTCGTGGTCCCGAGCATCACGTATGCCCCGGCCAGCGGCCTTCCCGCCGAGTCCCGCACGGTTCCGAAGACGCGGTAGGCCGGCTGGAGCTCGACGTCGTGCACCGTCGTGGCGTCGCCGAGGGTGGTGAGGGAGAACGACCGCTTGGCGAGGTCCTCCGATGCGGGCGGCGCGACCTCCCCCGTGATGGGGCCCTCCGCGTCCGGGGCGATCATCAGGTCCGCGATCCCGGCTGCATCGGTACTGGCGCTGTTCGGCCCGACGTACAGGCGGGTCGCGCGCAGGCCCGCCGAGATCTCGGGACCTCGTCCGTCGCCGTAGCGCTTCTCCGACGACGGCAGGTTCTGCACCAGGGCCCCGGCGACGGGGGCCCCTGACGGCGCGACGGCACGAACGCGCAGTCCCCCGACCGGAATCACGACATCGAGGTCGCGGGAGCCGCGCACGTCGACCGTCGCGTCGACCGTCAGACGACCCGCCGAGGTGTTGTCAGCCCGACGCGGGCTTCCGCTCACCATCAGCGTGTACGCCCCGGCGCCGACCGCCAGCGAGTAGCGGCCGCTGCCGTCCGCCTGCACCGTCGTGCCCCCGAGCGCGACGTAGACGTCCGACAGCGTCCGCCCGGTGGAATCGCGCACGGTCCCGGAGATGCGGTACGCCGGGGCGAGCCGCACGTCGTGCACCGTCCCCGGGTCCGCGAACGCGTCGAGTGAGAACGTGCGCCTCGCGAGGTCCTCCGTGGGCGGTGGGACGACCTCCCCCGTGATCGGACCCGTCGCCTCGGGCGAGATCATGAGGTCCGCGATCCCCTCGTCGTTCGCTGCAGCACCGTTCGGTCCGACGTACAACCGGCTGGCCCGCACTCCCGGCGACACCTCAGGACCGTCGCCCGGCCCGTACCGCTTGTCCGAGACCGGCAGGTTCTGCACATACGCCTGGGGGACCGGCGATCCGGAGGGCCCGACCGCGCGCACGAGCAACGACCGGACCGGGAGCACCACGTCCAATTCGCGCGCGCCGCGCAGCTCGACCGAGGCGTTCATCGACAGGTTCCCTGCGGACGTCCCATCGGCCCTCCGCGGGTTGCCGCCCACCGACAGGGTGTAGGCCCCGGCCGCGACGGCCAGGGCGTACCGCCCGTCCGCGTCCGCTCTCACCGTCGTGCTGCCGAGCGCGACGTACGCGTCGGGCAACGTCCGGCCCGCCGAATCTCGCACCGTGCCGGTGAGCACCGCCGAGTCCGACGAGACGAGCTGTAGATCGAGACGGCGATCGCTCTCGATCCTCTCGCTCGTCACGAGCGTCGCCCCGTAGCCCGAGCCCGCCGGCGGCGTCAGCCGGACGTCGTAGGTGCCCGGCGCGAGGCCGGTGACCTCGTACGTGCCGTCGGCGGCCACCTTGGCCTGAGCGACGGTGGTCTGCGTGCTCGAGGTGCGGACGACCACGTCCGTCCCGGTGACCGACGCGGATCCGCTGCCCGTGACCGCGCCGTACAGGCGGACCGTGTCAGCCGCGTGGGCGGAACCGACGGTGAAGGTGAGCAGTCCGAGCAGGACCGCGACCAGCGCGAGCAGGCGACGTGGGCGTTGCGACATCGAGACCTCTGGTGACGAATGACGGACCTGCCAATCGTCGGGGGATCCCGATTGACCGCGTAAACGTACTGACGGGGTACCGCTGTTCGCACTGTGGGGAGTCACCACCGCGAGATCCCCGCTCGCAGCGGGCGAAACCGACGACCTGGCGTCCACGACTCGTCCACCGACGAGCCGTCGAACGCCTGCCCGACGCCGCCGCACCCTCGGTGGTGCGCCGCCCGGGACGAGTCCAGGCGGCGGCCGGCGATCAGGTCCTGGCGCCCGCGGCGAGCAGAGCGCGGTCGGACGGCCCGGCGCTACGCCGCGCGGTCGACCAGCGGTGCAGGCCGAGGTAGGTCGCGACGACCACGACGTCCAACGCGCACCAGCCGGCGAGGAGGGTCAAGCCGAGACTCATGCGGGTAGATCGTCGGGCGGCCCGCCCCAGATGCCTCCCTCGACGGATGTATGAGATCCCCTCCCCCCCGAGGGGGTCCCCCAGGCTCCGTCGGCGTGTACACGGGTCGAGGCCCCCGCGGCCCCGAGCCCCGGCGCCCCGCGCGCTCAGGCCGCCGCCGGCGCCGTCGGCGGGCTTCCCGGGCGCGTGCCGGTGTCGGTCGGCGCGGGCCCGGCGTCGTCCTCCGCGGTCAGGGGCTTGGCGATGTCCTCCAGGCTCCGGCGCTCGGCGTTGACCGAGAAGAAGATCGCCACGATGCCGGCGGCGATCATCAGCACCGCGCCGCTCGTGAAGGCGATCGCCACCTGCGAGGTCTCGCCGCTCTCCACCAGGCGCGAGAACACCTGCGGTCCGGTGATCCCCCCGACCGCCGTACCGATGGCGTAGAAGAACGCGATCGCCATCGCCCGGGTCTCCATCGGGAAGACCTCCGACACCGTCAGGTAGGCCGAGCTCGCGCCGGTCGAGGCGAAGAACAGGACGACGGCCCAGCAGAGCGTCATCGTCGTGGCGCTCAGGGCGTCCTGCTGGAACAGGTACGCCGTGAGCAGCAGGAGCACGCCGGAGACGACGTAGGTGCCGGAGATCATGATGCGGCGGCCGACGGAGTCGAACAGCCCGCCCATCAGGAGCGGTCCGAGGAAGTTGCCCAGCGCGATCGCGGCGTAGTAGTAGCCGGTCTGGCCGCTGTCGACGTCGAAGAACTGGATCAGGATCGTCGCGTAGCCGAAGGTGATGGCGTTGTAGAGGAACGCCTGACCGACGAAGAGCGAGAACCCGAGGACGGTCCGCTTGGGGTACCGCTTGACCAGCGTCCGGGCGATCTCGCCGAAGCCGATGTCGGTGCGCTGGCGGATCGTGATGGTCTCGTCGACGGGCTCGAGCTTCGTGCCCGTCGACGCCTCGACCTGACGCTCGATGTCGTCGACGATCGCGTTGGCCTCGTCCTCGCGCCCGTGGATGAACAGCCAGCGCGGGCTCTCGGGGACGTGCCGGCGGACGAGCAGGACGACGAAGCCCAGCAGCACGCCGAGCGCGAAGCTCAGCCGCCAGCCGACGTTGCCCGCGAACAGCGACTCGTTGAGCATCACGATCGACAGCAGCGCCCCGCCGACCGCGCCGAGCCAGAAGCTGCCGTTGATGATGAGGTCCACGCGCCCGCGCACGCGGGAGGGGATCAGCTCGTCGATGGCCGAATTGATCGCCGCGTACTCGCCGCCGATGCCGAAACCGGTGAGGAACCTGCAGGCGAAGAACCACAGCGGGTTCATCGAGATCGCCGTCAATGCGGTGCCCGCCAGATAGACGAGCAGCGTGATGATGAAGAGCTTCTTGCGCCCGTACTTGTCGGTCAGGCGTCCGAAGAACAACGCGCCCAGACAGGCGCCGGCGACGTACAGCGACGCGGCCAGGCCGGTGATCTCCGCGGCGCTGATGTCCAGGCCGCTGCCCTTCTCGGCGATGCGGCCGCCCACGTTGCCGACGAGCGTGACCTCGAGCCCGTCGAGGATCCAGACGGTGCCCAGGCCGATGACGACCATCCAGTGCCACCGTGACCATGGGAGGCGGTCGAGCCGCGCGGCGACGTCGGTCTTGATCGTGCCCGTCTGGACGCTGCTGCTCATGGGGGTGTGCTCCCGGTCCGTGATCCCCGCCCGAGAGGACGGCGCCGGGACGAGTACCCCGCGCCTCGGGCCAGGAAACGAGGCCGGACGAACGCAGGAACGACGGTTCCGCGCAGCATTCCGGGGACCGTTCGATACCGGCGCGATACCGCTTCATCGCCGCTTCCGGACGCGCGCATGGCGTACCGTTGCGCTCATGCGTCATCGCGCCCTCGCGCTGGTGACGGTCGCGCTCCTCGCCCTCGCGGGCCTGGCGACCGGCACCGCATCAGCCTCCGCCCCGACCGCGCCGCTGACGACGGTCGCCAACAGCGACGGCACGACCTCGCTGCAGTGGGACCTGCAGGGGTCGAGCGACTCGATCAACATCCTCCCCCACCTGCGCTGCGGCCCGGACCCGACGGCGACCGGCACGTTCGCCGGCTCGCGCATCCCGTGCATCTGGATCGTCGACCACAAGGCGCCGCTGGTCGCCGCCCCGCCCGGATGCCCGTCGACCGGCCAGGACTACGCGTCGTGGCGCTGCGACATGCGGCTCTACCGCGACATCACCGTCAACGCCGCCGAGACGGGCGAGTCTTCGCTGATCCAGTTCAACACGAAGCCCGCCGGCGGCAGCGGCATCTGCGCCTGGATCCCGCTCGCGCTGCACCTGGGCAAGGGCAAGGGCACGATCCAGGCGGCGGACGGCTGCCCGGAGCGGATCGTCTGCGAGGCCGGGTACGCCGGCAAGGTCAACGCGGACAAGCTCGACACGGTGGTCGGCTGCAAGAACAGGTCGACGGCCGACATCAGCGGCCCGGTCCTGGGCGACGGGGCGGGCGACGGCGCGTCGGGTTCCGACGACGGCACCGCGACGGATCCGACCACGGGCAAGTCGTCCGGCCTGGACCTCGCCAAGTGCACCGGTGCGGGCAGCGGCAAGAAGGGCAACAGCCCGCTCTACAGCGTGCTGGTCAAGCCGAAGGGCACCCGCGGCATGACGGTCTACGTCTCGATGCGTCGCGCGGTCCCGGTCACCGTCGAGGTGCGGATGCGGACGAGCGGAGGCTCGAGGATCGTCCGCTGGACCCCGCGCTGCGCGTTCAAGGGCACGAACGTCTTCCGCTTCCCGAACGCCACCGGGGGCGCCCGGTCCAAGCGCCGCTACCGGGTGGTCGTCCGCTCGACCAACAGCACCTACCCGCTGATCTCGAGCTACGAGGCGCTGCCGCGGCGGTAGCTCCCGCCCCGGCGCTCAGCGCCTGACGGTCACGATGTTCGTCACCCTCCGCGTTGCCGTCGTCCCGCTCCCCGTAGCCGTCAGGACGACGGTGAAGCGGACCGACCGGGCCCTGCGCAGCGCCTTGCGCGCACGGGCGGTGTAGCGGGCGACCAGCGTCGTCGGCCGCTTCGAGGCGCTCGTCGTACCGGTGGCGACGACGGTCGCGGTCGCCTTCCGGGCCAGTCCGCGCCGGCGGGCCGTTCGCCCGTCGACCCGCACCGATGCGCGGACGCGACAGGTCGCCGAGCACTGCACGGGCAGGCGCAGGCCCCTCCGCAGGACGGCGGCCAGGCGCGACGACCGGAGGCGGCCGAGGGCGACCGCCGGCGGGGTCGCCGCGGGGGACGGCACGAACCCCGGGAGGGCTCCGGGCCCGCCGCCCGGGAGGACGCCCGTCCCCGTCGGCGGCGCG
>NZ_JAURWA010000054.1 GCF_030655195.1 Patulibacter sp.
GCAGCTCGTCGACCGCGACGCGCCGACGCCGCTCGCGGAGCGCGCCGTGCGCGACATCGCGGCCGCCCGGGCCACGCGGCGCGAGGAGGCCGTCGAGCACGCGCTGGCGGACTACGAGCTCGGGGTCCAGCGTCGCCTGGACCGCACCCGGATGCTCGTCCGCGCCGGGCCGGCGCTCGGCCTGATGGGCACGCTGATCCCGCTCGCCCCGGGGCTCGGCGCGCTCGGGCGCGGCGACTTCCAGGCGCTCGCGGACGACCTGCAGGTCGCGTTCGCCGCCACGGTCGTCGGCATCCTCGTCGGCACGGTGTCGTTCACGCTCACGCTCGTGCGGACCCGCGTCTACACCGAGGACCTGGCGGCGCTCGAGCGCGCGTCGGCGTCGGCCGCCCCGGCCGCGGTGCCGCCGCCTCAGCACGTGCGGGTGACGGAGTCGATCGGGGAGCACGCCACGTGAGACGCGTCGGACTCGGTCGGCACGGCCAGCTGGACAGCGACGCGGGCGACCCGCTGGACGGGCTCGTGAACCTCTTCGACGTCGGCCTGGTGCTGGCCGTCGCGTTCCTCATCGCGGGCCTCGGGCTCAGCGTGAACGCCGAGACCGGCGCGGTCGAGAAGCGCGCGCCGACGGTCACCGGCCCGGAGCGCACGATCACGACCCCCGACACGCCGACCGAGGCGACGGGGCGCGGCGAGGCCGTCGGCCAGGTCTACCGGCTGCCGGACGGCCGGCTCGTGCTGGTCGATCCGAACGCTCCGCAGGCCGGGACGTCGGCTCCCTGAGGTCGGCGGGTCGGCGCCCCCGGGACCCCGGGACGACGAAGGGCAGCGACGAGACCGGGACCTCTCGTACGTCCGGGCCGGGCGGGTGCCTGGCCCGCGCAGCAGGCCGGACCGCGGAGTGCAGCGGCCGGGCGCGTCGCCGACGGCCGTCCCGGCCTGGACTACGCTGGCCCCGTGGAGCCTCGATCGGCGGTCGGCCTGACGGCGCGGGACGTGCGCCTGCGCCGCGACGGCCGGCTGGTCCTCGACGGCGCGCGGCTGACGCTCCTCCCGGGCACCGTCACGGCGCTCGTCGCGCCCTCGGGGGCCGGCAAGAGCACGCTCCTGCGTTGCCTGAACCGGCTGACCCGGGCCGACTCCGGGACGGTGCGGCTGGCCGGTCGGGACGTCGCGACGATCGACCCGCGGGAGCTGCGGCGGCGGGTCGCGCTCGTCGTCCAGACCCCGACGATGCTGCCCGGGACGGTCGCCGAGAACGTCGCCTACGCGCTGCCCCGGGCCACGCCCGGCGACGTCGAGGCGGCGCTCCGGGCCGCCGACCTGCCGCCGGCGTTCGCGGACCGCGACGCCGCCGGGCTGTCGGGCGGCGAGCGGGCCCGGGTCGCCGTGGCGCGGGCGCTCGCCCGCGCCCCCGAGGTGCTGCTGCTCGACGAGCCGACCGCGGCGTTGGACGCCGACAGCGCCGCCGTCATCGGCCGGACGCTGCGGCGCCTGGCCGAGGGCGGCCTCGCGGTCTGCCTGGCGGTCCACGACCTGCCGTTCGCCCGCGGCGTGGCCGACCGCGTCGTCGGGCTGGACGATCGGGAGCTGCCGGTGTGAGCGACGGGGTCGTCCAGATCCTCGTCGCGGTGGCGTTCGCGGCGGTGGCCGCAGGACTCGCCATCCGCCTGCGCCTGGGCCTCGGGCGCGAGATCGTCGTGGCCGCCGTCCGGGCGGTCGTGCAGCTCGCGCTCGTCGGCGCCGTGATCGCCGCGGTCTTCCGCTTCCCGGCGCTGTCGGTCGCCTTCGTGGCGGCGATGGTGGTCGCGTCGGCGCTGACCGCGGGGAGCCGGCTGCGCGGTCTGCGGCGGCCGCGGCTGGGGGCGGCGGTCGCGATCGCGCCGCCCGCGCTGGTGGCGACCGGCGTGCTCGTCCTGACCGGGGCGTTCGACGCCACGCCGCGGGCGATCGTCCCGACCGCGGGCATCCTGCTCGGCGGGGCGATGGCCGCCGCGACGCTGACGGGCCGGCGGATGCTCGAGGGCGTCCGCGACGAGCTCGACGCGATCGAGACCCGCCTGGCGCTCGGCGACGACGTCCGGACCGCGCTGGCCCCCGTCCTGCGCACCGCCGTGGTGACGGGCCTGGTGCCCGCGATCGACCAGACGCGCAGCGTCGGCCTGGTGACCCTGCCGGGCACGTTCGTCGGCCTGGTCCTCGGCGGCGCGAGCCCGGCCGAGGCCGCGCGCACGCAGCTCGTCGTCCTGCTGGCGCTGCTGCTCGTCGAGCTCGTCGCCGCCCTGCTGATGGCCGAGGCGGTCAGCAGGGCGGCGACGGCCCCGGGCGAGCGGGTCGTCCCGCCACCGCCGGACGGGCGACCACGGCGGGGGTAGGTCGGGCCCGCGGGGCGCTCAGCGGCGACCGGAGGCGACGGTGGCGTCGACCCGGGCCGCCACGACGGACCCCGTCGGCCCGGACGGTCTCGCCGGCGCGCCGGCCGGCACCGCCGTCACCGGGCCGCGCCGCCCAGGCGCTCCGCGACGTCGACGCCGCGGAGCGACGCGCGGAGCGCGGCCACCAGGGGCGGCACCGCCGGCCCGCCGGCCGTGACCAGGCCGACCCACGGGGCGACGGCGGGGCGGACGAGCGGGATCACGCGGACGCCGTCGGGGAGGAGGCGACCGGCGAGCCAGGAACGCGAGAGGACGGTGGACCACCCGGCGGCGACGAAGTCGAGGAGGATGCCGAACCCGTCGGCCTCGACCCGCGGTGCAGCGACGGCGCCCGCGTGCTCCAGGGCGTCGTCGACGACCCGCCGGTGTTGCATCTCGGACGTCAGCAGGCAGAGCGGCTCCTCCGTTACGCGTGTCCACGGGACCTCCCGGACGCCCGGGGCGATCCGCCCCGACCCGGTGACGAGGACGAGGCGCTCGCGGTAGAGCCGGGTCACCGCAACGCCGGCGGGCTCCTCGTCGACGTATACGAGCCCGGCGTCGAGCTCGTGCGATCGCAGGGCAGCCAGGATGCGGTCGCCGGACGTCGTGCGGACCCGGGCCCGCACGCCGGGGTGCGCCTCCAGCAGCGGCGCGGTCACCACCGCCGCCGCCGTCGCGGCCGTGGGGATGACGCCGAGCCGCAGGGCCCCCTGCAGCTCGCCGCGCAGCCGCGCGGCCTCCGCCGTGACCGACGCCCCCGCGGCGACGGCGCCCTGGGCCCACGGCAGCACCGCACGGCCCTCGTCGGTCAGTGCGGCCGTCCGTCCTCCGCGCCGGACGAGCTCCAGGCCGAGCTCCTCCTCCAGCCGGGCGATCCCCGTCGACAGCGCGGGCTGCGAGACGTGGCAGGCCGCGGCGGCGCGGCCGAAGTGGCCCTCGCGGGCGAGGGCGGAGAGGTACTCGAGCTGCCGCAGGTTCACCGCTACATCATCACCGATCGTTATCGGCCGAACGTCGTCCGGTATTGGACGGCTATCGACGAGGTCGGCATGCTGCGTCGCCGCATGACGCCGCCCTCCCCGCCATCCCGCCGCTCCGGACGAGTCCTGGAGGTCGCGCTCCCGCACCTGCGTCTCGGCGTCGGGATCTTCTGCAGCGCCCTCGTGCTCGCACTCGTAGGGGCTGCGGCCGACACCCCCCTGCTGATCGCCCCGCTCGTCGCGACGGCCGCGCTGAAGCACGCGGCCCCGCACGACCCGGGCGTGGCGCCGCGCCGCGTGGTGCTCGGGCACCTCGTCGGGGCGACAGCCGGGATGACCGCGGGGGCCCTGCTCGGCGAGGGCGCGATCGCGATCGCCCTGGCCGCCGCGGGCGCGGCCGTGCTGATGCGGGCGCTCGACGTGATGCACGCGCCGGCCGTCGCCACCGCCTACGTCGCGGTCCAGGAGCACGCGGACCACTGGTTCCCACTCCACGTCGCCCTCGCGGGCGCCGCGGTCCTCGTCGCGACGACGGTCGTCCTCTCGCCGCTGCTGCACGGCCGGCGCTACCCGGTGCGACGGGCGGTCCCGGTCGTGGCGGGCGAGTGACGGCGGGGCGCCCGCGCAGGGTCGCGCGGGACGGGCCGCGCCTGGCTCGTCCGCCACGGGGGAGGGCCGGAAGCACGTCGTCCGAGGCGGTACCGGGTTGCGGTATCGCCCACCGGAAATGCCACCCGTCCGGGGGGTGCGGTGTTCCCACCCGAGCAACCGATATCGCTTGGGAAGCGTAATTCCAACCAGAGGGGCGGCACGGGTGTGTCGCTCTCGCCGGATCCGTAGTTGTCCCGAGAGGTCGCCATGCGACCGCAGTCACCCGCCCCCGTGTCCCGCGGCGGCGTCCCCAGCAGCCCGTCGACCCCCTCCCGCGGGGCGTCGTCCCGTTCGCGGCGGTCTGCGACCACCCGCGGTCGCAAGGGCCCCGCCCGTCTCGCGGCGCTCGGGGTCTCCACGATCCTCGCGGTCGCGCTCGTCCCGGTCGCCGGCGCGCAGGCGGCGACCGTCGGGCTCGGCACCGCCGACGGCTTCGGCGTCCTCGGCGGGAGCACGGTCACGAACACCGGGCCGAGCATCATCACCGGCGACCTGGGCGTCGCGCCCGGCACCGCGGTCACCGGCTTCCCGCCGGGCACCGTCAACGGCGTCGTCCACGCCAACGACGCCGTGGCGCAGCAGGCGAAGTCCGACCTCGTCACCGCCTACGACGACGCGGCGGGACGCAGCACCACCTCGACGATCACCAGCGACCTGGCCGGCCGCACGCTCGTCGCGGGGGTCTACACCGCGAGCACCACGATGGGCCTCACGGGCGACCTGACGCTCGACGCCAAGGGCGACCCCACGGCGGTCTTCGTCTTCCAGGCGGGCTCCGCGCTGAACGTCTCGTCCGGCAGCCGGGTCCGACTGACCGGCGGCGCACAGGCCTGCAACGTCTTCTGGCAGGTCGGCAGCTCCGCGACCATCGGCACCGGCGCCGCGTTCACCGGCAACGTCCTGGCGCTCACGTCGATCTCGCTGACCACCGGCGCGACGCTGCAGGGCCGGGCCCTGGCCCGCAACGGCGCGGTCACGCTGGACACGAACACCCTCACCCGCGCCACGTGCTCGACGACCACGCCGGGCGGCTCCGGCGGCGGTGGCGGGGCCGGCTCCGACGGCGGCTCCGGGACGCCGGGCTCCGGCGGTGACGTCGGTGCTCCCGGCCCGGGCGGGTCGGACGGCGGCTCGGGGGGCGGGACGGACACGCCGGCCGGCGTCGCGGTCCTCCCCAAGGCCACGACCGTCCCCGCGGACCGCAAGCGCCGGAGGACCGGCCGGCTGCGCGGCACCATCGTCCCGAACGGCTACGACGTCGGGTGGCGCTTCGAGTACGGCCCGACCCGCAGGTACGGCCGTCGCACGCCCCTGGGTCGGCTCCCGGCCGACGGTGCTCCCCGGCCGGTCCGCGGCTCGGCCCGCGGCCTGAAGCCCTGCACGACGTACCACTACCGGCTCGTCGTGATCCTCCCGAGCGGTCGGCGCATCCTCGGTCGCGATCGCACGTTCCGGACGACGGGCTGCAGGATCGCCCGTCTGCCCCGCACCCCGGGCGGACTGGCCGGTTGATCGACCTTCCGGGCCTTCGGGCCTGGCCGGTCGTACCGTCCGCCGTCATGGTCGTCGTCCCCCTCGATCACGCCTCCGCGACCACCCGTCGCGGCGGGCCGTCGCCCGCCCGCGTCGCGACGCTGGTCGGTGCGGTGATCGCCCTGGCGGCCGGCGTCCCGGCCGCCGCGGGCGCGGCGTCGTCGCCGGCGGCC
>NZ_JAURWA010000064.1 GCF_030655195.1 Patulibacter sp.
CCGCCGGTCGCCGGGCAGGACGCCCGCCGACCGGCGCCGGACGGTCGCGCTCAGGTGCCCGAGAGCGCGGCGGGGCGGGCACGGCGGCCCGCCTTCTGCGCCAGGTACCGGTCGGCGACGCGGGCGCACTGGCGACCCTCGTTGATCGCCCAGACGATCAGCGACTGACCGCGCCGGCAGTCGCCGGCGGCGAACACGCCGTCCTCGGAGGTCGCGTACGTCGCGGCCTTGATGTTCCCGCGCGCGTCCTTGTCGAGGCCGAGGGCGTCGATGACGAGCGGATCGGGGTGCAGGAAGCCCATGGCGAGCAGGACGAGCTCCGCGGGCTGCTCGCGGTCGGTGCCCTCGACCGGCTTGAACGGCGGGGCCGGCTCGGCCTGCGCGTAGCGCAGCTTCGCGACCCGGCCCTGGTCGTCGCCGTCGAGCCCCAGCGTCGCGACCGAGAAGTTCTGGACGCCCTTGCCGATGGCCCGGGCCTCCTCCATCGCGTAGCTCAGGCGGAACTTCTGCGGCCACAGCGGCCACGGGGTCCGGTCGTCGGGGCGCGACGAGGGCGGCTCGGGCAGCAGCTCGACCTGGACGACCGAGGCGGCCTCCTCGCGGATGGACTGCGCGACGCAGTCGGCGCCCGTGTCGCCGCCGCCGATGACGACGACGTGCTTGCCGCGGGCGCTGATGCCCCGCGGCTCCGGGCGGGGCGCCTGGTGCGGCACGCCCTGGTCGTCCTGCGCCCACCGGGTGCGCTCGTAGAGGAACTCCATCGCGAAGTGCACGCCGTCGAGCTCGCGGCCCTCGACCGGCAGGTCGCGCGGGATCCGCGAGCCGATCGCCAGCACGACCGCGTCGAACTGCTCGCGCAGCTCCTCGACCGTCACGTCGACGCCGACGTCGACGCCGCAGCGCAGCGTCACGCCCTCGTCGACGAGCTGCTGGACGCGACGCTCGACGACGTGCTTCTCGATCTTGAAGTCGGGGACGCCGAAGCGGATCAGGCCGCCGGCGGCCTCGTCGCGCTCGAACAGCGTGACGGCGTGGCCGGCGCGGCGCAGCTGCTGCGCCGCGGCGAGCCCGGCGGGACCGCCGCCGACGACGGCGACCGTCTGACCGCTCTCGGCGGCCGGCGGCTCCGCGGTGACCCAGCCCTCGGCCCACGCGCGGTCGATGATCGTGTTCTCGATCTGCTTGATCGTGACGGCGTCGCCCTCGTTGATCTCCAGCACGCAGGCGGCCTCGCACGGAGCGGGACAGACGCGGCCGGTGAACTCGGGGAAGTTGTTCGTCGCGTGGAGCTGGTCGATCGCCTCGCGGAACCGCCCGTGGTAGACGAGGTCGTTCCAGTCGGGGATCAGGTTGCCCAGCGGGCAGCCGTTGTGGCAGAACGGCACGCCGCAGGACATGCAGCGCGCACCCTGCTGCTGGACCTCCTCGACCGGCCGCGGCGCGATGAACTCGGTGTAGCGGTTCACCCGCTCGGCGGGATCGTCCCACCGCACCGGGGACCGGTCGACCTTCAGGAACCCGCCCAGCTCGCCCATCAGTACTGCTCCTCGTCGGTCGTCTGCGGGGCCCCTACGGCTTCCGTCGTCTCCTGCTCCGCCGCGCGGGCGCCGACGGCGGCCTCCTCGTGCGCGAGCTGCTCCAGCACCCGGCGGTAGTCCGCGGGGAAGACCTTCACGAAGCGCGAGGACGCGTGGTCCCAGTCGCCGAGCAGACGCTCGGCGACGGCGGAGCCCGTCCGGTCGCGGTGCTCGGCGACCAGGTCGCGGAGCTCGATCAGGTCGGCCTCGTCGGGGTCCTCGAGCTGGTCGGCGATCGTCGGGTTGACGTTGCGCCGGAACGTGCCCGCCTCGTCGAGGACGAACGCGAAGCCACCGGACATCCCGGCACCGAAGTTGCGTCCGACCTCGCCGAGGACGACCACCCGGCCGCCGGTCATGTACTCGCAGCCGTGGTCGCCCACGCCCTCGACGACCGCGGAGGCCCCCGAGTTGCGCACCGCGAACCGCTCGCCGGCCCGGCCCCGGAAGAACGCCCGGCCCTCGGTGGCCCCGTAGAGCACCGTGTTGCCGACGATCTGGTTGTCCTCGGCGACGTAGGTCGCCGACTCCGGCGGGGTCACGGACAGCACGCCGCCCGAGAGGCCCTTGCCGGTGTAGTCGTTCGCGTCGCCCGAGAGGGAGAACTCGACGCCCGGCGCGAGCCAGCCGCCGAAGCTCTGGCCCGCCGAGCCGGAGAACGCGATCTTCAGCGTGCCCTCGGGCAGCCCCTCGGCGCCCTGCGCCGTGGCGATCCGCGACGAGATGATGCCGCCGACGCAGCGGTCGACGTTGCGGATCCGCGACGTCAGCTCGACGGCCTCGCGGCGCTCCACGGCGGGCAGGGCGTCGGGCAGCAGCTTCCAGTCGAGGTGGTCGTCCAGGTGGCCCTTCAGCTGCGGGTTCACGCCCCGCAGCGTCGCGCCCTCGGCGAGCTGCGGCCGGTGGAACAGGTTGGCCAGGTCGACGCCGCGCGCCTTCCAGTGGTCCACCGCCTCGTCGGCCTTCAGCAGCTCGCTGCGCCCGATGATCTCGTCGATCGAGCGGGCGCCGAGCTCCGCGAGGATCTCGCGGACCTCCTCGGCGACCATCAGGAAGAAGTTGACGACGTGCTCCGGGGTGCCCTTGAACCGCTTGCGCAGCTCGGGGTCCTGGGTCGCGATGCCCACCGGGCAGGTGTTGAGGTGGCAGGCGCGCATCATGATGCAGCCCGTCGCGATCAGCGGGGCGGTCGAGAAGCCCATCTCGTCCGCGCCGAGCAGCGCCGCGATGACGACGTCGCGGCCCGTCTTGAGCTGGCCGTCCGTCTGGACCTTCACGCGCGAGCGCAGGTCGTTGAGCAGCAGCGTCTGCTGGGTCTCGGCCAGACCGATCTCCCACGGCACGCCGGCCGAGACGATCGACGACAGCGGCGACGCGCCGGTGCCGCCGTCGTGGCCGGCGATGACGATGTGGTCCGCGCCGGCCTTCGCGACGCCGGAGGCGATCGTGCCGACCCCGACCTCGGACACGAGCTTGACCGAGACGGACGCCTCGGGGTTGCCGCAGCGCAGGTCGTAGATCAGCTGCTTGAGGTCCTCGATCGAGTAGATGTCGTGGTGCGGCGGCGGCGAGATCAGCCCGACGCCCGGCGTCGTGTGCCGGACGGAGCCGATGTACTTGTCGACCTTGTGGCCCGGCAGCTGGCCGCCCTCGCCGGGCTTGGCGCCCTGAGCCATCTTGATCTGCAGCTGGTCCGCGTTGGCGAGGTAGTGCGACGTGACGCCGAACCGGCCGGACGCGACCTGCTTGATCGCGGAGCGCTTGCGGTCGCCGTTCTTCTCGGGCGTGAAGCGCCGCGGGTCCTCGCCGCCCTCGCCGGTGTTGGACTTGCCGCCGAGGCGGTTCATCGCGATGGCGAGGTTCTCGTGCGCCTCCGTCGAGATCGAGCCGAGCGACATGGCGCCCGTCACGAACCGCTTGACGATGGCCGAGGCGGGCTCGACCTCCTCCAGCGGCACGGGCTCGACGCCGTCGGTGTCGAAGGCCATCAGGCCGCGCAGCGTGGCCTTGCGGGTCGCGTTGCCGTTGCTCGCGTCGGAGAACTCGCGGAACTTCGTGCGGGCCTCGTCGTCGGGCGCGTCGCGGTCGCCGACCCGGACCGCGTGCTGCAGCAGCGAGATCGTCGTCGGGTTCCACATGTGGTGCTCGCCGTCGCGCCGCCACGAGTACATGCCGCCGACCGGCAGCAGCGCCTCGACGCGGGCGCCGACCTCGGTCGGATCGTTCTCGGCGTCGAGGATCCAGGCCCGGGCGTGGCGCTCGAGCGTCTCCTGCGCGAGCACCTCGACCCCGACGCCGCCGATGCGCGACGCGGTGCCGGTGAAGTACCGGTCGACGAGATCGGCGTGCAGGCCGACCGCCTCGAAGATCTGGGCGCCGGAGTACGACGCGATCGTCGAGATCCCCATCTTGGAGATCGCCTTCAGGAGGCCCTTGCCGATGGCCTTGACGACGTTCTTCTGGGCCGTCGTGACGTCGTCGACGTCGGGGATGCGGCCCTTGGCGACGAGGTCGTCGACCGTGTCGAACATCAGGTACGGGTTGATCGCCGCCGCGCCGTAGCCCAGGAGCGTCGCGAAGTGGTGGACCTCGCGCGGCTCCGCGGACTCGATGACGAGGCCGGCCTCCAGCCGGACGCCCTCGCGCACGAGGTGGTGGTGGATGGCCGCCACCGCCAGCAGCGACGGGATCGCCACGCGGGACGCGCTGGCCGCGCGGTCCGACAGGATCAGGACGTTGCGCCCGGCGCGGATCGCGTCGTAGGCCTCGTCGCAGGCGTTCGCCAGCCGCTTGAGGATGCCCTCGGGACCGTCGGTGACGGGCCAGGTGATGTCGAGCGTGTGGGACTTGAAAATGCCCTGGTCGACCTGACGGAGGGTCTCCATCTCGTCGTTGCGCAGGATCGGGTGCTTCAGCACCAGGTGGTGCGCGTGCTCCGGCGTCTCCTCGAGCAGGTTGCGCTGGCCGCCGATCGAGGAGGACAGGGACATGACGATGTCCTCGCGGATCGGGTCGATCGGCGGGTTCGTGACCTGGGCGAAGAGCTGCTTGAAGTAGCTGAACAGCGGCGGGCGCTTGTCCGAGAGGACCGCGAGCGCCGCGTCGTTGCCCATCGAGCCGATCGGCTCGGCGCCGCCGGAGGCCATCGGGGTCAGCAGGACGCGCTCGTCCTCCTGGGTGTACCCGAACGCCTGCTGCAGCTGGCGCAGGTGCTGGCCGGACTCGTGGACCGCGGTGCGCTTCTCCAGGTCGGAGAAGTGGACGACCTGGTCGGTGTGCCACGCCTCGTACGGGCGCTGCGTGGCGACCTGCTTCTTGACCTCGGCGTCCGAGACGACGCGGCCGGCCTCGAGGTCGACCAGGAACAGCTGACCCGGCGCGAGGCGCCCCAGCCGCTCGATGTTGCTCGGCGGGATGTCGAGCATCCCGGCCTCGGAGCCCAGGATGATCCAGCCGTCCTTCGTCTGCGCCCAGCGGCCCGGGCGCAGCCCGTTGCGGTCCAGCGTGGCGCCGACGGTGCGGCCGTCCGTGAAGAGGACGGCGGCGGGGCCGTCCCACGGCTCCATGAGCAGCGAGTGGTACGCGTAGAAGCCGCGCAGCTCGGGCGTCATGTCGTCCCGGCCCTCGTAGGCCTCGGGGACCATCATCATCACCGCGTGCGGCAGCGACCGGCCGGCGAGCATGAGGAGCTCGAGGACGTTGTCGAACGTCGCGGAGTCCGAGCCGCCGGGGCGGACGACCGGCTTGATCTTGCCGATGTCCCCGCCGAACAGGTGCGAGGCGAGCTGCGACTCGCGGGCCCGCATCCAGTTGATGTTGCCGCGAAGGGTGTTGATCTCGCCGTTGTGGGCGATGACGCGGTTGGGGTGCGCGCGGTCCCAGCTGGGGAACGTGTTCGTCGAGAAGCGCGAGTGGACCAGCGCGATCGCGGACTTGAAGCGCTCGTCCTGCAGGTCGGGGAAGAACGCCGGCACCTGGGCCGACAGCAGCATGCCCTTGTAGACCAGGGTGCGCGACGAGAACGTCGACGCGTAGAACTCGGGCGTCGCCAGCTCGCAGATGCGGCGGATGACGTAGAGCTTGCGCTCGAAGGCGTCCTGGTCGTGGTCGAACCCGGGGCCCGCCTCGATGAAGATCTGCCGGAAGTACGGGCGCGCGGCGTTGGCCGTCGTGCCGATCTCCTCCTCGCGGACCGGGACGTCGCGCCACCCCAGGACGCGCTGGCCCTCGGTGCGGACGTTGCGCTCGATCATCTCCTCGATGCGGCGGCGCGCCGTCTCGTCCCGCGGCAGGAAGCACATGCCCACGGCGTAGGAGCCGGGCTCGGGCAGCTCGAAGTCCACGACCGCGCGCAGGAACTCGTGCGGGATCTGGACGAGGATGCCCGCGCCGTCGCCCGTGCGGGCGTCCGCTCCGGCGGCCCCGCGGTGGTCCAGGTTCTCGAGCGCCGTGAGGGCCCGGACGAGCGTCTCGTGCTGCGGCTCGTTGTCCAGCCGGGCGACCATCGCGACGCCGCACGCGTCGTGCTCGTTCTGTGGGTCGTAGAGGCCTGCGGCCACGGGAAGACGGGTGTATCGGGTCATAGGCAAGGGAGGTGCACCGCGGGAAGGGCCCGAGGAGCGGTCCGGGGTGGGCGGCAAAGCGACCCGGAGGGAACGGCGGATTCTACACCCAGACCGGCGACGATCCAGTCCGGAGGAGCTCGGGGCCCGGACCGCCGTCGCGCCGCCGGGGTGCCCACGGGGGCCGTGCCCGCACCGCGGCCGATGACGGCGCACGCGGCCGGGACCGGGGGCCCGGGGGCCCGGGCCGGAGGGATGGCCGCGTCCCGGCACGGGTACGTTCCTCAGGAATGGCCTCCGAAGCGGACGACGGGCGACCGGCACGACTGCGCCCGCTCAGGGACGTCGACCTCGACCGCCGGGCCTGGCGGGGCGTCTTCGTCCGGGCCTTCGAGGCGTTCCGCTCACAGGGGATGACGGACTGGGCGGCCACGCTGGCCTACTACTCCGTCCTCTCCCTGGTCCCGATCCTCCTGGTCGCGGCGGCGCTGCTGACGCTGCTCGGGGCGGACTCGCTGCCGGGGACCCTCGCGGACGAGTTCTCCTCGCTCGTGTCGGACCGGACGTCGAGCGCGACGGCGAACGACAGCGCCGAGGCCGTGCGCGGGCTGATCGAGAACGCCCTCCAGCAGGCGAAGGGCGGCGCGTCGATCGCCCTGGCGATCTCGATCGTCCTGGCCCTGAACGGCGCCTCGGGCGCCTTCGCGGCCGCCGGCCGGGCCCTGAACGTCGTCCACCACGTTCCCGAGACCCGCGGCTTCGTCCGTCACAAGCTCGCGGACGTGGCCACCGCCGTCCTGGCGATCGTGCTGATGGCGTTCGCGGCGATCCTCTTCGTCCTCGGCGGCTCGATCGCGGACGGCGTCTTCGACGCGCTCGGGCTCGGCGACGCCCCGATCGTCTGGCAGGTCCTGCGGATCCCGGTCGGCCTCGCGGCCCTGCTGCTCGTGATCGGCCTGATCTACGCGCGGGCCCCGGACATGCACGAGCCGAGGCTGCGGCTGTTCACCGCGGGCACGCTCACGGCGCTCGTCGTCTGGATGACGGCGACGCTCGGGTTCGCCGGCTACGTGCGGTTCGCCGGCTACGGCAGCGCCTACGGCGCGCTCGGCGGCGCAGTCGTCCTGCTCTTCTACCTCTGGCTCTCCTCCGCCGCGTTCCTGTTCGGGGCGCAGGTCGAGGCCGAGACGGAGCGCACGCGGCTCCTGCGCGGCGCGCCGCCCGCGGCCATGGGCGTGCCCCTCGAGGACGACCTCCTCGACGACGACACCGACGACCTGCGCTGAGCGGCCCGCGGTCCGGTCCGCGACCGGCCCGGGCCCGGCGGGGACGGCCCGACGGGGGCGGGCGGCGCAGCGCGGGCTCAGGGCCGGGCGCCGACCCGGCCCGCCCGGTCGATCTCGGCCGCGACGCGGTCGCGCAGGACGTCCGCGTCCGCCGCGGTGAACCACTCCACGATCGGGTCCTCCGGCGCCTCCGCGAAGACGAAGACCACGTCGACGCGCTCCGCCCCGGCCAGCAGCGCGGCCAGCGCGTAGACGTCGCGCTGCAGCCCGTAGTGGCGCTCGACGATCGCCCGGGGCGCGCGGCCCCCGAGCCGGTTGGTCTTCCAGTCGGCGATCGTGGTGCGTCCGTCGCCCGCGTCGAGCCACAGGTCGACGACCCCCTGCACCAGCGGGCGCCCGGCCCCGACGTCGAAGAGGAACGGTCGCTCGACGTGCCGTCGCCCGGGCGGCAGCGCGAGCGCCCGGACCGCGACCGCGGTGGCCTCCAGGCGGGACGCCATGGCCCGCAGGGCGTCGGCGTCGTGGGCGTCGAGCGCCCCCAGGCCCGGGGCCTCCTCGGCGAGCACCGCCCGGACGTCGTCCCCGGTCGCCGCGGTGCCGGTCGCGGCCGCCGGTGCGGGCCCGCGGAGGCGCGCCTCGAGCAGGCCGTGGACCGCGACCCCGCGGGTGCGGGCGTCCAGCGCCGCGGTCGTGAACAGCGTCGGGGGCGGGGTGGCCGGCAGCCCGGCGGGGTCGTCGTCCGTGCGCTCCTCGTCCGCTGCGGGCCGGTCGTGGCGCACGTCGCCGGGGTCATGCTCCAGACCGAGGCGCTCCGCCAGCGCCGAATACGACACGGGGTCCGGCAGCGGGAGGGCCGGCGGCGGCTCGGGCGCGTGGCCCGCCCGGTCGGGGTCCCAGGCGTGCCCCGCGGGCTCCGCGGGCGGTCCGGGCGCCGGGGCCTCGCCGACGGTGGCGGCCGGGGTGGACGCGGGATCGGCGACGACGAGCCGGACCGCGGCGGGGACGGCGATCCGCCCGGTCGGGTCGTGGACCTCGAACGTCGCCTCGGCGCCGACGGCCGGCCACGCGTCGACGGGGACGGTCAGCGGCAGCAGCCAGCGCAGGGGCGCCGTCCGCGGGGCGAGGTCGTGCTCGTCGGGGACGCCCGCCAGCGCCCGGGTCTCGTCGAGACGCTCGAGGACCACCCGCTCCGCGCCGCTGCCCTCGCTCGCCCGCGGCCAGGCGCCGCAGAGGACCAGGCGCTCCTTCGCACGGGTCACCGCGACGTGGACGAGCCGTCGCTCCTCCTGCGCCTGGGCGCGATCGGCGGCCGACGACAGGGCGTCGTAGTCCCACAGGCGGACCGGCTCGCCCCCGGCGCTCGTCCGCAGACCCACCAGCTCGCTGTCGGGGTCGGCGTCGAGCAGGATGCCGGCGCGCGAGGCGTTGATCGGCGAGCCGAGGTCGCAGAGGACGACGACGGGCCACTCGAGGCCCTTCGAGCGGTGCACCGTGGTGATCCGCACCGCGTCGCCGTCGGTCAGGACCGGCGCGTCGGGCCCGTCGCGGTCGGCCGCGATCCGGGCGAGCACCCCGGGGAGGTCGTCGCCGCGGGCCTCCTGGTCCTCCACCCAGGCCACGAACGCCTCGACCACCGCCCAGCGGCGCGGCCCCCCGGGGCGCGCGAGGATCGCCGAGCGGTACGCCTCGTTGGCCCGCAGGTCCGCCAGCAGGGCGGCCGGGCCGGAGCGCCGGAACAGACCGCGGTGGCGGACGAGGGCCATCGTCTGCAGGTCGAGCTCGTCGCGGGCGTCGTCGGGCACCACGAACACGGGCCGATGACCGATCGCCCCCGTCGCGCGCAGGGTGTCCCAGAGCCGCGGTGGCGGGGTGCGGGCCTCGCGGGCGCGGGTCAGGGCCTCGCGATGCTCGGCCGCGAGCGGCACCAGCCCGTCGGCGTCGACCCCCGCGGTCGGCAGCCGCAGCGCGCCGAGCAGCGCGGCGTCGTCGAGCGGGTTGGCCACCGCCCGGAGCCACGCCTCGAGCTCCTGGGCCTCGAGCGTCCGCAGGAGCGGGCTCGCCACGACCGGGACGGCGTCGATGCCGCGCTCCAGCAGGGCGCGCTCGAGGGCCGCCACGGGCGCCGTCCGGCGGACGAGGACCGCGACGTCGGCGGCGCTGCGCCCGGCGGCGACGAGCTCGGCCACGAGGCCCGCCACGTACTCGGGCTCGCCGGCGGCGACCTCGTCCTCCCCCGCGTCGTCGGTGCCGGTGCTCCGCGTGGGTCCGGGCCGCGGGTCCTCGGCGAGGACGTGGACCTCGACCGCCGGGGCCTCCCGGGTGTCCTGCGGCACCCGTTCGTGGCCCCCGACCAGCGGCTGGTAGCCGTCGTGCCCGGGTGCGCCCAGGCGGTTGGCCAGCGCGAGGACGCCGGTCGGGCAGCGGAACGTCTCGTCGAGCAGCAGCCGTCCGTCGCCCGCCTCGGCGCGCCGGGCCGCGGCGTCGAAGCCGGCGACGGTGGCGTGCCGGAAGCCGTAGATCGCCTGCAGGCGGTCGCCGACCTGGAACCGGGCCTCGGGCGTCGAGAGCCGTTGGACGAGGGCCAGCTGGACCGGGTTGGTGTCCTGGTACTCGTCGACCAGGACCTGACGGAAGCGCGCCTGCAGGCGCGCCTGGACGTCGGGCCGGCGCTCCAGCAGGGCGAGCAGCGCGAGCAGCAGGTCGTCGAAGTCCATGACCGCGCGCTCGCGCTTGATCCGGCGGTAGGCGCGGGACGTCGCCACGAGCAGGGCCTCGCGCAGCCGCAGGTCGCGTTCGGCCCCGGGCAGGACCTCGACGGCGCGGGCCAGCTCCGCGGCGGCCTCGATCGCGTCGCGCAGGGCGGCGACCGCGGGGCCCTTGCCGACCTTCGGCGCGCGGGTGGGCATGGTCCAGCCCGCCAGGACCGCGGCGGGGGGCAGCGCCGCACCGGGCGCCTCGGGATCGCCGACGTCGCCCAGGACGTTCGAGACCGCGTCGAGCACGAGGTCCAGTGCCCGTCGCGCGGCCTCGGTCGCCTTGCCCTCGTCGAAGACGGCCCGCGCCTCGGCGGCGGCGGGCTCCGCCGCGGCGACCAGCGCCCGCAGC
>NZ_JAURWA010000066.1 GCF_030655195.1 Patulibacter sp.
TGCTCGCCGTGCCGGCCGCCGTCGGCGTCGTCGCGGTCGTGGTGCCGGTCGTCGTCGTGACGGCGGCGCCCCCGCGGTCGTCGCCGGGGCCGTCGTCGGCGCCCTGACGGGCCAGGGCGGCGCCGGGGACGGCGAGGACGGCGACGGCGACGGCGGTGGCGATGGTGGTGCTGTGACGCATGGTGGAACTCCTGGGTGGGGTGCTCGGTCGTCCATCACCCTGCGGCCCCGGCGGTCCGGGTCGCAACGGGACCTTCGTCGCCCCCGGGACCGGGACCACCGGACCTTGGTCGGAGTCCGCCGACGTCGGCCCGCGGGTGCGCCACCATGCACGGAGGTGCCCTCCGCGACCCCCAGCCCCGCCCGGCGACCACCCGGCACCACCGCGGCCGTCCTGCGCTTCATGCTGGGGAGCGTCGCCGCGATCGCCGTGGTCGTCGTCGGCGGGTTCTTCGCCCTGCGCTCCGTCACGATCGACGAGGCGACCCGCGACACGAAGGAGCGCGTCCTCGCCGAGGGCCGCCTGGTCGAGGTCGCCGGGCTCTCCGACGGGCTGCTGCGGGGCACGCCCGGGTCGATCGCCCGGCTCGACGACGTGGTCCAGGCCCAGGTGCTCGGCGGCTCGATCGTGCGGGTCAAGGTCTGGACCCGGGACGCGCGGATCCTCTACTCCGACGAGCCCCGGCTGATCGGTCGGCGCTACGCCCTCGGCGAGGACGAGCTGGAGCTCTTCGACGCGGGGGGCGCGGAGGCCGAGCTGAGCGACCTGAGCGATCCCGAGAACGTCTTCGAGCGGCCGCAGGGCGAGCTGCTCGAGGCCCACACCGTCGTGCGGCTGCCGGACGGGACGCCCGTCCTGTTCGAGATCTACCAGCGGTTCTCGTCCGTGTCGGCCAGCGGCGAGCGGCTCCTCGGCGCGCTCGCCCCGCCGCTGATCGGCGGGCTGGCCGTCCTGCTGCTGTTCCAGGCGCCGCTGGCGTGGAGCATGGCCCGGCGGCTGCGGCGAGGGCACGCCGAGCGCGAGCGCCTGCTGACCGCGGCGGTTGAGGCCTCCAGCCGCGAACGCCGGCGGATCGCGGCCGACCTGCACGACGGCGCGGTGCAGGACCTCGCGGGCGTCGCCTTCGGCCTCGCGCCGCTGGCCGAGGAGGCCCGCCGCGCCGGGGACGACGCGCGCGCCGCGGCCCTCGACGACAGCGTCGACCGGCTGCGCCAGGGCGTGCGCGACCTGCGGACGCTGCTCGTCGAGATCCACCCGCCGACGATCCTCAGCACCGGCCTGGACGCCGCGCTGGCCGACCTGCTGAGCCCGCTGCGCGCGGCCGGGATCGCGACGGAGCTCGACGTGGACGACACCGTCCTGCGCGGCACCCGCCACGACGAGCTGCTCTACCGGGCCGCCCGCGAGGCGGTGCGCAACACGCGCGAGCACGCCGCGCCGGACCGCGTCGTCGTGCGCGTCGGGGCCACCGCGTCGGGCGTCGCGCTGACCGTGACGGACGACGGGCGCGGGTCCACCGAGGAGCAACGGGCGGCGAGCCGCGCCGACGGGCACCTGGGCCTGCAGCTGGTCGAGGACCTCGTCGCCCAGGCCGGCGGCACCCTGACGCTCGACTCCCGGCCCGGCCACGGGACCACGATGCACCTGGAGCTGCCCGCATGAGCACCACCGTCCTGATCGCCGACGACCACGGCGTCATCCGCGAGGGCCTCGGCCGCCTGATCGAGGGCCTCGACGGCCTCGAGCTCGTCGGCGTCGCCGCGGACGGGCAGGAGGCGGTCGACCGCGCGGTCGAGCTGCGTCCCGACGTCGTCCTGATGGACCTCGACATGCCGGTCCTCGACGGGATCGAGGCGACCCGACGGATCGGGGTCGAGCGCCCAGGGACCGCCGTCCTGGTGCTGACCGCGTTCTCCGACCGCCGGCGGATCCTCGGCGCGCTCGAGGCGGGCGCCTGCGGCTATCTGCTCAAGGACGCGTCGTCCGCCGAGGTCGGCGAGGGCATCCGGGCGGCGGCCCGCGGCGAGTCGCCGCTGGACCCGCGGGCGGCGCGCACGGTGCTGGCCGCACGCGCCGAGCCCGACCCGCTCGAACGACTGTCCCGACGCGAGCGCGAGGTCCTGGCCCTGTTGGTCGAGGGCCTGCCGAACAAGCTGATCGCCCGGCGGCTGGAGATCTCGGAGAAGACGGTCAAGTCGCACCTGACGCAGGTCTTCCGCCAGATCGGCGTGACGGACCGGACCCAGGCCGCCCTGTGGGCCGAGCGGCAGGGCTTCACCGGGGACCCGGAGCGGTGAGCGGGCGCGACGGCCGTCCCGGGACGAAGGTCGCATTGCGGACGGGACCGGACGGCCGCGACGATCGTGGCGTGCCCGTCGCCCGTCGTCCCGTCGCCGTCCTGGTCGCCGTCCTCGCCGTGGCCACCCTCGGCGCACCGGCCGCCCAGGCGCGGGGCGGTCGCGGTGGCGGAGGCGGCGACGAGGCCCGGGTGCGCACGTCCGCCGGGTGCGGCCGGGCTGCCCGGACCCGGCTGGAGCTGCGCGGCCGCGACGGCGCGATCCGGACGGACTGGAAGCTGGAGCGCGGCCGCGCCGGCGAGCGCTGGAGGATCGTCGTCGTGCAGGAGGCGCGGGTCGTCTGGCGCGGGACCCGCACGATCTCGTCGTCCGGCCGGATCGAGCAGCGCCTCGCGCTGCGCGACCTGCCCGGGGCCGATCGCGTCGACGTGCGGGCGAGCGGCCCGCGCGGAACGTCGTGCGCGGTGGGGGCGACGCTCCGGGGCTGACCCCGTTCGTGGGCCGCCGAAACCCCGGTTCGCGGGGCGCCCACGACCCGAGGATGAGGGGCGCCCGGCACTCCGGGATGTGGCCCGCCGAAGGGCCCACGGGACGTCCCGAGGTGCCTATCCTGCGTCGCCTGATGGCCGCCGCGGACACCGTCACGCCTCCCGCGGCCCAGGACCGCACGCCCGAGGAGATCGCGGTCGACGCCCGGCTGCAGCGGAAGACCGCCCTGTGGTCGCTGGCCGCCGCGATGGTCCTCGTGGTGCTCAAGCTCGGCACCGGACTCCTGACCGGCAGCCTGGCGCTCGTCTCCGCCGGCATCGAGTCCTCCGGCGACGTGATCGCCGCGTTCCTGACGCTCCTGGCGATCCGGCTGGCGATCAAGCCGGCCGACGGCGACCACAACTACGGGCACCGCCGGGCCGAGAACATCGCCGCGCTCGGCGAGGCCGCGATCGTGTTCGTCGGTGGCCTGATCATCGGCTTCGAGGCGGTGCGCCTGCTGATCGAGGGCGGGCACGAGGTCGACGCCAGCTGGTACGTCTTCGTCGTCATCGGCCTCGCGCTCGTCATCGACGTCAGCCGCATCGTCATCTCGCTGCGGGCCGCACGCCGCTGGGAGAGCGCGGCGTTCCGCTCCAACGCGTTCAACTTCGCCGGGGACATGGCCGGATCGATCGCCGTGCTGATCGGCCTGGCGCTCGTCGCCGCCGGGATCCCGGCGGGCGACGCGATCGCCGCGCTCCTGGTCGCCTGCATCATCTTCGTCGCGGTCGGACGGCTGGCCTTCGAGAACGTGCGCGCGCTCATGGACTTCGCGCCGGAGGACCAGCGCACCGCCATCACCGCCGCCATCGGCGAGGCGGCCCCGCAGGCCGAGCTGCGCCGCCTGCGCCTGCGCGAGGTCGGCGGCCAGGTCTTCGCCGACGTGACCCTCGGCGTCTCCCCGGCCACGACCGTCGCCGCCGACCACGAGACCGCCGACCGGGTCGAGGCCGCCATCCGCGCCGCCGTCCCGTCCGCCGACGTCGTGGTCCACGCCGAGCCGCGGATGTCCGGGGCCGACCTGCGCGAGCAGGTCCTGGCCACCGCGCTCACGGACCCCGACGTGCGCGACGCCCACGACATCGCGATCTACACCGACCGCGGGACGTCGATCGTCGCGTTGCACCTGAAGCTCGACGCCGACAGCTCGCTGCGCGACGCCCACACCGCCGCGGAGCGGGTCGAGGCCGCGATCTCCGCCCTGCGCCCGGGGGTCGAGGCCGTGCACACGCACCTCGAGCCGATCGAGGGCCCCGTGGCGCTGCGGCCCGAGCGGCTGCACGGCGCGGACGCCGACGACCTGTTCGGGACCGTCGTCGCGCTGCTGGGCGCCGAGCCGCTGGAGTGCGACCTGCGCGAGACCGACGTGGGCCCGGTCCTCTTCCTGACCGTCGCCACGGACGCCGCCGCGGGGCTCCTGGCCGCCCACGATCTGGCCAGCGAGCTGGAGCGCGACCTGCGGATCGCCCATCCGCGGCTGGCCGACGTCGTGGTGCACACGGAGCCGGGCCCGGGCTGAGCGGCCACGACCGGGCCGGGCCGGCGGGACGGCCGGACCCCCGTGCGGCCGCACGGGCACCGCCGGGGAGGACCCCCGGCGGTGCCCGCCGGCGCGGGGACGGGACACGCACGTGACCTTCACGCGTCAGGAGAACGGACGGGCCCGCCGGTTCGTGACAGCGGACCGGGATGTCGTGCGGAGGCGGCCGGCGGGGCCGCTGCTCGCGGCCCCGCCCGCCCCGACCACGACGATCGGGCCAGCGCCGGTCCCGACCACGACCGGATCGGCCCCGCCGGAGTCGCGTCAGGCCCCGCCGGCCGCCGCCTGCAGCCGCCGCATCCCGGCGATCCAGCGGTCGTGGTCGGCGGCGCGGCGGCCCTCGAAGGTCGCGACCTCGGGGTGCGGGAGGATCAGGAACCGCTCCTCGCGCAGCCCGTCGACGACGATCCCCGCGACGTCGTCCGGCGCGAGCACGCGGCCCGCGTCGCGCACGACGGCCGCCGCCGTCGTGGTCTCCCCGTCCTGCGCCGAGAAGCCGCCGTTCAGCAACGGCGTGTCGACGCCCATCGGGCAGAGGCAGCTGACCCGCAGCCCGCGGTCGCCGTAGGTCACCGACAGCCACTCCGAGAACGCGACGGCCGCGTGCTTGGACACGCTGTAGGGCGCCGAGCCGACCTGGGTCAGCAGCCCGGCCGCCGACGCCGTCGACAGGAAGTAGCCGTGCCCGCGCTCGATCCAGCCCGGGACGAGCAGCCGCGCGGCGAGGACGTGCGCCCGCACGTTGACCGCCAGCGCCAGGTCCCACACGTCGTCGGCGGTCTGCTCGTCCTCGCCGACCGCCACGCCCGCGTTGGCGCAGAACAGGTCGACCGGGCCGAACGCGTCCGTCGCGGCCGCGAGGACCGCGGCCAGGCCGTCGGGGTCGGTGACGTCGCACCCCAGCCCGAGGGCCCGCTCGCCCCCCGGCTCCGCGACGGCCCGTGCTGCCGCCTCGTCGAGGTCGACGACCACGACGCCGCGCGCCCCGTCGGCGAGGAACCGCTCGGCCATCGCCCGCCCGATGCCCGACGCGCCTCCGGTGACGACCACGACCTGTCCGGCGATCTCCATCGCCCGATCCTAGGCCGCGGGCGACGGGCGGGCCCGGTCCGGCGGCGGGTCCGGGGCGTCCTCACCCGCACCCCTCGCCGCCGGCCGCGGGACGGTCGCCCGTCCCGCGGTCCGGTCCTCAGGCCTTGCCGGCCTCGGCGAGCGTCGGGTAGTCCGTGTAGCCCTCGGGGCCGCGCGAGTAGAACGTGTCCTCGTCCGGCGTGTTCAGCTCGGCGCCCTGCTCCAGGCGCTGGGGCAGGTCCGGGTTGGCGAGGAAGTGCCGGCCGACCGCGATCAGGTCGAGCGTGCCGTCGGCGATCAGGGCGTCGGCCTTGTCGTAGTCGTACGCCTCGCCGAAGCCGTGGTTGCCGATCAGCGTGCCGGTCCAGCGCTCGCGGGCGAAGCGGGTCTTCGGCAGCGACTCGTCCGGGGCGGGCTCGAGCACGTGCAGGTAGGCGAGGCCCAGCGGCGCGAGCTCCTTCAGCAGCAGGTCGTAGGTCTCCTCCCAGCCCTCGTCCTGCATGTCGTTGAACGGGTGCTCGGGCGAGATGCGGATGCCGACCTTCAGCGGGCCGATCGCGTCGGCCGTGGCCTTGGCGACCTCGACGACGAAGCGCACGCGGCCGGCGGCGTCGGTGCCGTAGCCGTCCGTGCGGGTGTTCGTGTTCGTGCCGAGGAACTGGTGCAGCAGGTAGCCGTTGGCGGCGTGCAGCTCGATCCCGTCGCCGCCGGCGGCGACGATGCGCTCCGCGGCCTGGACGTAGTCCTGCTTCACGCCTTCGAGCTCGTCGGTCTCGAACGCGCGGGGCTCGACGAAGGGCTCCTGGCCCTCGGGGGTCCAGACCTCGCCGTCGGCCTTGACGGCGGACGGGGCGACCGGCGTGACGCCGTCGGTGTACCGCGGGTGCGCGACGCGGCCGCAGTGCATGAGCTGGACCCAGAGGCGGCCGCCCTCGGCGTGCACGCGGTCGGCGACGAGCTTCCAGCCGGCCTGCTGCTCGTCCGTGTGGACGCCCGCGATGTCGAGGTAGCCGTGGCCGACGGCCGCCGGCGACGAGCCCTCGGAGATCGTGATCGCGGCGGTCGCGCGCTGGCCGTAGTACTCGGCGTTGATCTCCGCGGGCACCGTGCCGACGGCGCGGTTGCGGGTCAGCGGCGCCAGAGCGATGCGGTGGGGCAGCTCCAGACCGGGGGCGGAGAGGGGCTTGAAGAGGGTGTCGTAGGACATGCGTGACCTCGGGGTCGTGGAGTGGTCGGCGGTCGTCGCGGCCGTCGGGCGCGCGACTTGGTTGCCGACACAAGGACTTCTACCCTCGCAGGTACCCGTATCGGGGCGGTCGAGACGGGTGATCGGGCACCGGTCGACGTCTTGTTGCAAAACCCGATGGGGTTTGGCTATATTCGACCGCGGTCAAGAGCGCCAGCGACAAGCCCCGGCTCGCTGGCCGGCAACCCTCCACCGCGGTGGGGTGCCCCGGGTGAGAGACCAGGCCGCGCAGGCCGCAGGGGTCTGCGCACGCAAGCGCGGGACCTCGTCGGGTCCCGGAACCAACGGAGACCCATGAGCACCATCGAGACCGTCCGTCCGCACGCCGTCGACCGTGCCGCCGCGAGCAGCGCGCCGACCACGCCCGCCCCGGCGGCGATCCCCACGGCCGCCGCCGAGCCCGTGGCCGCGACCGCCGACCGTCCGCTGCTCCCCGTCGTGGGCGGCGACCTGCGCGTGCCGCTGCTCGACGGCAGCACCGTCCGCTTCGCCAACCTCGACTACGCCGCCACCGCCCCGGCACTGACCGCCGTCGCCGAGCGCGTCGCGCGGGTCCTGCCGTTCTCCGGCAGCGTGCACCGCGGCGCCGGGCTGCCGTCCCAGGTCTCCAGCGCGCTCTACGAGGCCGCCCGCCGCAGCGTCGGCGCCGCCCTGGGCGCCCGCGCCGACGACCTCGTCGTCTTCACCCGGAACACCACCGACGCGACGAACCTGCTCGCGTCCGCCGTCCCCGGCGAGGTCGTCACGCTCGACCTGGAGCACCACGCCAACCTGCTGCCGTGGGCCCGCGCCGCCGGTCACCGCTGCGTCGCGCACGCCGGCTCGATCGAGGAGACGCTCGCGCGGCTGGACGCCGAGCTGGCCCGCCGGCCCGCCGCCCTGCTCGCGCTGACCGGCGCCTCGAACGTCACGGGCGAGCTGCTGCCGGTGCAGCGCGCCGCCGCGATCGCCCACGCCCACGGCGCCCGCCTCTTCGTCGACGCCGCCCAGCTCGCACCGCACCGCGCCGTCGACCTCGTGGCCCTCGGCGCCGACTACCTCGCGCTCTCGGGGCACAAGCTCTACGCCCCCTACGGCAGCGGCGTCCTCGTCGGACGGCGCGACTGGCTCGACGCCGCCGCGCCGTATCTCGCCGGCGGCGGCGCGGTCCGCGAGGTCGCGACCCCCGAGATCCCCGCGACGCCGGGCCCGTCCGTCGGGCCGTCGGCCGGTCCCGAGCCGACGACCACGCCCGCCGCGACCGGCCCCGCGCTGACCACCACCGTGGAGTGGGCCCCGGGCCCGGCGCGCCACGAGGGCGGCACGCCCAACCTCGTCGGGGCCGTCGCGATCGCCGCCGCCTTCGAGGCCCTCGGCGCGCTGGACGACGACGCGCGGGAGGCCCACGAGGAGACGCTCCGCCGGCGCGTCCTGGACGGCCTCGCCGACGTCGAGGGCGTGCAGGCCCTGCGGATCTGGGAGGGCGACGGCGAGGCGATCGGCGTGGTCGCGTTCGCGGTCGACGGCTACGCGCCCGGGCTCGTCGGCGCCTACCTCTCCGCCGAGCACGGCATCGGCGTGCGCGACGGCCGCTTCTGCGCGCACCCCCTCCTGAACCGCTTCGGGCGGCCGGAGGGTGCGCTGCGCGCGAGCTTCGGCGTCGGCTCGCGGGCCGCGGACGCCGACCGTCTCGTCGAGGCCCTGCGCCGCCTGGTCGACGAGGGCCCGCGCCACGCCTACTGCGAGACGCCCGGCGGCTGGGTCCCCGAGCACGACACGCGCGACCTCGCCGCCTGGACCGGCCTGGACCTGGGCCTGGAGTCGGCGACCCCGGCGACGCGGTCCCCCTGCGGCAACGGCTGACCGCCGCGCCGCGGAGCGGCCGCGCGGTCCGTCCCCGGGTCCGGGGGAGGGACGGCCGCGCGGTCCGGCGTCGGCCCGGGGGAGGGCGCGGGTCCCGGCGCACTGGCCGACCGGGGGGTCCGGGCGCCCGGCGACCCCATCCGTCGCGGGGTACGGCGTAGGCTCGGGACGTGCCGCCGGTCCCGTCACGGCGACCGGTGCGGCAGGAGCCCGATGCCCCCGCCCGAGACCTCCTCGATCCCCCCGGCGACCCCGGCCGACCCGACGGTCGGGCCCGCGGTGCGCGACGAGCTGCTGCGGGCGCTCGCGATCGACGGCGGCGCCCAGGGCCGCGACATCGCCCGGACCCTGCACGCGCGGATCCCCGAGCTCGCGGACGTCCGCGAGCAGCGGGCGATGCTCGCCGAGACGGAGGCGTGCTGCGGCGCGCACGTCGAGGAGATCCTCGGGCTGCTCGAGGGCGGCGGGACGCTCGACGACGTCGCCGTGCCGGACTGCGGCCGCGAGTACGCGGCCGGCTTCGTCCACCGCCGGATCCCGCTGCCCGTGCTCATGCGGGCGTACCGGTTCGGTCAGAACCACCTGTGGGAGACGTTCGCCGGCCGGCTGCGCACCCTCGGCGACCCGGCCGCGGGCGAGGGACTGCGGATCGCCACGGCCCTGCTGTTCGAGTACGTCGACCGGGTCGCCCGCGACGCGACCGAGGTCTACCAGGACGAGCGCGACGGCTGGATCCGCAGCGCCGCCGCCGTCCGCGCCGAGACGGTCGAGGCGTTGCTGGCGGGCGAGGAGCACGACGTCGACGTCGCGGGCCGGCGCCTGGGCTACGGCCTGCGCGGGACGCACACCGCGCTGATCGTCTCGGCCGACCCCGCGGGCCCGTCCGTCGCCCCGGGCGTCCTGGAGCGCACGGCGCGCGCCGCCGTCGCCGCCGTCGGCGGTGGCGAGCCGTTGCTCGTGCCCAGCTCGACGACCGCCGTGCGCGCATGGGCGCAGACGCCCGGGGTCGACGCGGACGAGGTCGACGCGCGGATCGCGCGGCTGCGGCCCGTCCCGGGGGTGCGGGTGTCCGTGGGTCGACCGGCCGACGACCTCGACGGCTTCCGCGTCTCGCACGAGGAGGCCCGCCACGCCGCCGACCTCCACGGCGACCTGCAGGGGGCCGCCGCCTCGTACCGCAGCGTCGAGCTGGTCTCGCTCCTGGGCGCCGATCCCGAGCGCGCGCGGCGCTTCGTCGAACGGGAGCTCGGCCCGCTCGCCCGCGGCGACGAGGTCGCGGCCGGTCTGCGCGAGACGGCCCTGGCGTTCCTCGACCACGGCGGGAGCCACATCGGGGCGGCCGCGTCGCTGCACGTGCACAAGAACACCGTCTACACGCGCATCCGTCGGGCCGAGCGCGAGCTGGGGGTCCCCGTCGCCCCCGGCCGCGCGGCCCTGCACGCCGCCCTCACCCTGGCGGTGCGCACCCCCGGCCGGGTCATCGCCCCGACCCCGCCCGCGCCGCCCGGCTGAGCGCGCGGCCGGCTCCGCCCGGCTGGGCACGTGGCCGGCTCGCTACCCTCTCGTCCCGAGGGGCCTTAGCTCAGTTGGTAGAGCACCTGCTTTGCAAGCAGGGGGTCGGGGGTTCGAATCCCCCAGGCTCCACTCCATGCCGCACCCGTCCGAGCACTCGTCGGCCGCCCGGCCGCTGAGCGCGGCGGAGGCCGAGGGTCTGGCCACCTCGCTGCAGGCGTTCGCGACGGCCAGCCGGTTGCGCATCCTCTGGGCGCTCCTGGACGGTGAGCGGCCGGTCGACGACCTCGTGCAGGCGTCGGGGCTGTCGCAGAGCGCGACGTCCCACCAGCTGCGGATGCTGCGCGACGCGCGGCTGCTGACGTCGGAGCGTCGGGGCCGGCAGATCTTCTACCGGCTCCACGACCACCACCTGCCGGTGCTGCTCGCGGCGATGCGCCACCACCACGAGCACGTCCTCACCGCCGAGGACCCGGACGACGCGGTCGTCGAGCCGGAGACCCCGGTCGCGCGCGGGGTCTGAGGCGATCGACCGGCGGTGCACCGGGGCCGTCGGACATCGATCGCTCGGTCCCACGGGCCGCGGGGGCGGGTCGTCTCTCAGGCCCGTCGGGCGCCGGGCCGGTGCCGCGGGAGCCGGCCGGGGACCGGCGGCCCCGCCCACAGCAGCACCGCCCCGGCCGACGCCAGCGCGGCGATCCCCGCGAGGATCACGGCGACCACGTCGAGGCCCAGCACCGCGCCGAGGACCCCGGCGATCGGGTACGTCAGCAGCCAGCAGGCGTGCGAGAGCGAGAACTGGGCGGCGAACAGCGCCTGGCCGTCGCCGTCGCCGACGGAGTGCTGGACCAGGCGGCCCGCGGGCGTCTCGACGAGCGCGAGGCCGACCCCGAGGACCGCCCAGACGGCGAGGAGCGCCGCGTAGCTCGGCAGGGCCGCGGTCGCCAGGAGGCCGACCGGCAGCAGCGCGCCGCCGGTCAGGACGGTCGCGCGGTCGCCGAGTCGCGAGAGGATGCGCGGCAGCAGGAGCGCCGCGAGCATCGATCCGACGCCCGCGGCGCCGAGCGCGAGGGCCACGTCGACCTCGGAGTCGCGGCCGAAGTCCCCGCGGACGAGCACGACGGTGTTGACGATCACCATCGCGCCGGCCGCCGCGACCGCGAGGTTCAGGGCGAGGAGGGCTCGCAGGCACGGGACGCGCAGGTAGCGTCGCGTGCCGAAGCTCAGGCGTTCGGCGACCGACCCGACCGTCGAGCGCACCGCGGGAGCGGCGGCGGGCAGGGTCACCGAGAGCACCAGTGAGGCGGAGCAGAGGAACGCGACGCCGTTGACCGCGAAGAGCGCGTGGAAGCTCACGGCGAGCAGGGCGACGGCCGCGAGCGCGGGGCTCAGCAGGTTCTCGAGCTCGTAGGCCACGCGGGAGAGCGACAGCGCCCGCGTGTAGCGCTCCTCGTCGGGCAGGACGTCCGGGATCGCGGCCTGGAACGTCGGCGTGAATCCGGCGGAGCAGGCATTCAGGACGAGGATGAGGACGAAGACCTGCCAGACCTGCGTCACGAACGGCATCACGAGGACGCACGCGGCCCGGGCCAGGTCGAGCGAGACGAGGAGCCGCCGACGCTCGACGCGCTGCAGGAACCCGGCGACGACGGGGGCCACGACGACGTAGGCGACCATCTTCAGCGCCAGCGCGACGCCCAGGACGACCCCCGCGTCGTCCCCGGCCAGGTCGTAGGCCAAGAGCGAGAGGGCGACGGTGCTCAGCCCGGTTCCCAGCAGCGCGATCACCTGTGCGGCGAACAGCCGCCGGTAGGTCCGGTCGCGGAGCGGGGATGCCGAGCTGGAGGGCTTCCCGTGCATATGTAGATGTTTGCATATGCACAGGAACCGCTACTTTGGGCGCAGGTGGGCGACCGGCGGGTCAGGAGGACAGCAGCCGCCGGGGGTGCGGTCGTCCGTGCGGTCGCGGGGACTGGCCGAGGGCGACCTCCAATCCGTGCAACGTGCTGACGACCTCCGTCGCGCCGCTGCGGATCGCGGAGATCACGTTGACATCGACACCCGCCGCCGTGCAGGCGATCAGGCGCACGTCGGCGTCGGCGGCGCGCAGGGCCTGCAGCGCGCGCAGGCCCGCGCCCTCCGGCAGGGCGACGTCGACCACGCAGACCTCCGGCGAGAACGCTTGCGACCGCCGGGCCGCGACCGGCGGATCGGCGGGGGAGCACCGCACCTCGTGACCGCCGCGTCGCAGCCGGGCCACGACCAGATCCAGCACCTCGAGCGCATCCTCGACCACGAGCACCCGTGCCATACACACCACGTCCTCTCGTCCCAGATGATCCTCCCGACGGCGGTCGCCGCCGGCTGCATGCGGCGCACTGTCGCCCCGCGGCCAGGATGGGACAAGGCGCGCGGACGTTCGTCCCCGGCCGTTCCGGCCGTGGCCGTCCGCAGGGTGTCGGTGCGACGGCGGTGGCGGGCCCCCGCGCCCTGCGGCACGCCAGGTCCGACACCGTTGCCGGGTCGGTGGGCCGCCGGGACCGCCCCGCCGATCTGGCAGGCTCTCGCGATGGGGCTGGAGATCGAGCGCAAGTTCCTCGTCGACGCCGATCCCGGGGCCTGGCCGCCGTCGGTGCGGGCGTCCCGGGCGTGGCTGCTCCGCCAGGGGTACGTCACCCCGCCGGGCTCCGATCCCGAGGTCCGGGTCCGGCATGCGCGCCCCGTCGATCCGCGGACCGCACCGCACGGCGACGGCGACGCGGGCGACGCCGGGGAGGACGAGGGCGAGACGCGGCAGCTGACCACGAAGGCCGCGACCGCCGCCGCGCCGGACGGCGCGGTGACGCGCGTCGAGGTCGAGGTCGACGTGGACGAGGCGGCGTTCGACGAGCTCTGGGGGCTGACCGCCGGCCGCCGCGTGGAGAAGGTCCGCATCGAGTTCCGGACCGACGACGCCGCCGGCCGGGGGACGGTCTTCACCGTCGACCACTTCCGGGGGGACCTGCGCGGTCTGATCCTGGCGGAGGTCGAGTTCGAGGACGCCGCGGCGGCCCGCGCGTTCCGCCCGCCCGCGTTCCTGCTGACCGAGGTCACCGACGACCGGCGCTACCGCAACGCCGAGCTCGCCACGCTCGCCGCACCACCCGCCGACCCCGCCGCGCCTCCCGGAGACGCGGCCCCGCCGGCGCCCGACGGCCCCACCCGGTTCTCCGCGCCCCACGCCGGGCAGGGGGACTCCATGGGATTCCAGATCGGCACGGACGAGACCCTCGGCGACGGGCTGCGCCGCAGCGCCGGCGACCAGCTCGACGGTGCGGTCCGGGCGCTCGAGGAGCGGTTCGAGGCGGATCCGGCGAAGGCGATCCACGACGCGCGCAAGCGGATCAAGAAGACCCGGGCGCTGCTGCGCCTCGCACGCCCCGCGGTGGGCCGCAAGGTCGCGCGGCGCGACAACGCCACGCTGCGCACCGCCGCCGCGACGCTGTCCGCCGCGCGCGACGCCGACGTGCTCGTGCAGACGGTCGACGACCTGGCCGAGCGGTACGTCGGCCGCCTGCCGTCGGCGACGTTCGAGGCGGTGCGCCACGAGTTCTCGGGCTCCGGGGCGCCGCGACCCGCGCCGTCGGTGGCCGAGGCGCTCGACGGCATCCGCGAGGTCCGGGCGCACGTGGACACCTGGCCGCTGGACGCCGCCGGCCGCGACGAGCTGCTGGCCGGGGAGGGCATCGCCTACGCCGCCGGTCGCGCGCAGCTGCCCGGGCCCGGCGACGCGCCGAGCGCGGAGGAGCTGCACGAGTGGCGCAAGCGCGTGAAGGACCTCTGGTACCACGGGCTGCTGCTGCGCAACGCGTGGGCGCCGGTCGTCGAGAGCCAGGCCGAGGAGGCCCACCACCTGTCGGAGATCCTCGGCGACGACCACGACCTGTTCGTGCTCCACGAGCGCCTGGTCGCCGGGCCGGTCGCGGACCCGACGGCCGACGTCGACGGGCTCCTCGAGCTGATCGACCGGCGGCGTGCTGAGCTGCTCGGCGAGGCGCTGGTCCTGGGCCGTCGCGTCTACGCGGAGAGCCCGAAGGCGCACGCCAAGCGCCTGCGCCGCCTGGTCGACGTGTGGCAGGAGGACGCCGCGGCGTAGGCGTCGGCGCGGGGACCGGCCCCACGGGCCCCGCACGAGGAGTATCGTCATGTCCATCGGTGTCCCACCCATGGGACACGAGGCGACCATCAGGGGAGGCGGGATGACGGCGACACTCGAGCCCGCGCAGCGCGCGACGCTCCAGCAGGTCGAGGACGGTCTCGCCCGGTGGCAGGGCACGATCGAGGACGCCGCGCAGCAGGGCGCCGTCGACCCGGAGCTCCTCGACCGCCTGGCGGGGACGCTGCGCCGGCTGGCGGTCGCGGCCAACGAGGGACTCGTGGCACCGCTGGACGCCGAGACGTCGAACGAGCTCCGTCGCCGGCTGCTGACCCTGGTCACGCTCGACGCCGACGAGGACCGGGCGCCCCTCGACGTCGCCGACGAGGCGCTGATGGAGGCCGAGGCGATCCGCCACATCGTGCGCGACGTCCTCGACGGTCGGCCGCCGGCGGGGGCCACCACGAAGGACGCCCTCGCGCAGCTCGACGCCTGGCTCCCGCGCGTGACCGTCACGCAGCTGGCCCGGCTGCTCGGGGTCGACCGGCGCACGGTGGCCCGCATGCGCGGGGACGACGGCCCGCCGACCGCGCGGCTCGAGCTCGTCCGCGGGCTCGTCGCGCTGCTGCACGCCGGCTGGACCGACGAGGGCGTGGTGGCCTGGTTCGACCGGCCGCGGACGGCGCTCGACGGCCGCACGCCCCTGGACGTGCTCGGCGACCACGGCTACGAGCAGCACCTGACCGACCTCGCACGACGTGGCCGCACGCAGCTCGCGAGCTGAGCTCCCCGGCCTCGTCGAGCACGCGCCGGCGGAGCTGATCGCATTCCGGCAGACGGACTACGACATGCCGTTCTGGGCGCGGGACAACAGCTTCGCGGCACGGTGGAACGCGGCGGGGGACCCGCCGACGCAGTACTGGTCGCTGCACCCCGACGGCGCGTGGGCCGAGCACCTGCGTCAGGAGGAGGTCGTCGACGAGGCGACCGCCGCGCTCGTCCGCCGCACGATCTGGACCTGCCGCGTCCCGCGGGGCACCTTCGTGGACCTGCGCGACCCGGCGACGTGCGCGACCCACGGCATCGACGCGGCCGCCCTGACCGCACCGGACTGGGGGCCGTGCCAGGCGCTGGCCGCGCGTCTGCGCGCTGACGGGTGCCCCGGGGTCCTCTCCCCGTGCGCCGCGCTCGACGGGCACACGAACCTGACGATCTTCGGCGCGAAGCGGGCGATCGACTGGCAGCGCCGGCCCGCCCTGCGCAGCCAGGTCCCGGCGGCCGTGGTCGCGGTCGGCAGCCCGCCGGTCGGCCTCGTCAGGCGCGTCGCGGAGCACCCGCCGCGGAGCGCGCGCCCGACGTCCTGAGCGGCCGGGACCGGGGCCGACCCCTCAGATCCAGCGGCGCCACTTGAACACGCCGAAGAGGACGCAGCCGACGGCGAGCATCATCACGATCGCCATCGGATAGCCCAGCTGCCAGTTCAGCTCGGGCATGTTCTTGAAGTTCATCCCGTAGATCGTCCCCACGAGCGTCGGCGCGAAGAGGATCGCGGCCCACGCGGAGATCTTCTTGACCTCCTCGTTCTGGGCGATCGACGCCTCCGACAGCGCCTTCGTCTCGAGCGTCAGGTTGACGTTGAGGATGTTCTGCAGCAGCTCGCGGAAGCCCGCCGCCTGCTCCCGCACGCGCAGCGCGTGGTCCTGGACGTCGCGCAGGTAGCGCCGCTCCTCCTCGCCCACGGCGTCGTGGGCCATCAGGCGGCCGAGCATGTCCGGCAAGGCCTGCACCGCCCGCTGGAACTCGATGACCTCGCGCGTCAGCTCGTAGATGCGGCGCGACGCGGCCGGCGACCCGTCGAAGACGTCGTCCTCGATCTCGTCGACGTCGTTCTCGATCCCCGCGACGACGGGGGCGTAGTCGTCGACGATGCGGTCGACGATCGCGTGCATGATCGCCATCTCGCCCAGGCGCAGCAGGTCGGGGCGGCCCTCCAGCGCGTCGCGGACGCCCTTCAGCTGCGACGCGTCGCCGTGGCGGACGACCACGACGAAGCCCGGTCCGACGAAGAGGTGGACCTCGCCGAACTCGACGGTCTCGGTCTCGTCGACGTAGCGGGCGGACCGCAGGACGAGGAACCGGGTCGTGCCGTACTGCTCGAGCTTCGGGCGCTGATGGGCGAGGATCGCGTCCTCCACCGCCAGCTCGTGCAGGTCGAACTCGTGGGCGACCTCGGCGAACTCCTCGGCGGTCGGCTCGTGCAGGCCGAGCCAGACGACCGTGTCGGGCAGGCGGCAGCACGCGAACAGCTCCGCCAGGTCCTCCGGGGTGTCGAGGCGACGCCCGTCGCGGTAGATGGCCCGGCCGACGATCACCGGCGCGACCCTACGCCCTCGAAGGACCACCGGCGTGACCGTCGCGAGACCATGCCGGGGCGGTCGACGGGCCGCCCATCCTCTACGATCGGCCCCGGTGTGACGGGAAGCCTGGTCGTCGACACACGTCGTCGACCCCTCCTGGAGCCCCGTGCACACCGAATCCTCCCCGACGCCCTCCGTCCTGCCGCCGCGGACCCCGTGGACGAACCGCGGATCGCGGACGCTCCGGGCGTTCCTGCGGACCGAGACCGGCAGCGCCGGGCTGCTCCTCGTCGCCACCCTCGTCGCGCTGGTCTGGGCGAACTCGCCGTTGTCGGGCGCCTACGAGGACCTCTGGGGCGCGCACCTCTCGATCGACCTCGCCGGGTCGGGCGTCGACGAGGACCTGCGCCACTGGGTCAACGACGGCCTGATGGCGTTCTTCTTCTACGTCGTGGGCCTCGAGATCCGCCGCGAGCTCGAGCTGGGGGAGCTCCGGGACCGCCGGGCCGCCGCGATCCCGGCGATCGCCGCCGTCGCAGGCATGGCGTTCCCGGCCCTGCTCTACGTGCTGATCAACGCCGGTGGCGAGGGGGCGCACGGCTGGGGCATCGTGATGGCCACCGACATCGCCTTCGTCCTCGGCGCCCTGTCGCTCCTGGGCGACCGGGTGTCGCCCGGCGTCCGGGTGTTCCTGCTGACGCTCGCGATCGTCGACGACGTCGGTGCCATCGCGGTCATCGCGATCTTCTACTCCTCCGGCATCGACCTCGGAGCCCTCGCCGCGGCCGCCGGGATCCTCGTCGCGATCGTGCTCCTGCGCCGCTTCGGGCCGGTCTTGCGGGGACCCGCGTACCTCGTCGCAGGCCTCGTGCTCTGGTACGCGACCCTGAAGTCCGGCATCCACCCGACGATCGCCGGCGTCGCGATGGGGCTGATCACGGCGGTGCACCCGCCGCAGCGCGCCGACGTCGAGCGGGCCGCCAGCGTCACCCGGCTGTTCCGTCGCGAGCCGACGCCCGCCGGCGGCCGGGCCGCCGTCCTCGAGCTCTCGGCGGCGGTCTCCCCGAACGAGCGGTTCCAGGGCTCGCTGCACCCGTGGACGAGCTACCTCGTCGTGCCGCTCTTCGCGCTGGCCAACGCCGGGGTCCCCCTCGGCGGCGACGCCCTGGGGCGGGCCCAGACGTCCCCCGTCACGATCGGGGTGATCGTCGGGCTCGTCGGGGGCAAGGCCCTCGGCATCAGCCTCAGCACCCTCCTGGCCGTCCGGATCGGCGTCGGGCCGCTGCCCCAGGGAATGCACCGCCACCACGTGCCCGGGGCCGCGACGCTGGCCGGGATCGGGTTCACCGTGTCGCTGTTCGTCGCCGAGCTCGCGTTCTCGGACGAGGCGCTCCGCGACGAGGCGAAGATCGGCGTCCTGGTCGCGTCGGCCATCGCGGCCGCGGCGGGCACGTTCGCCCTCGCCCGCCGCCGGGCCGGCGCGTCTGACGAGGAGGACCTCGGCCCGCGGCACCTCGATCCGCCCGTCGACGACGGCGAGCACGTCCTGGGTCCGCTGCACGCACCGCACACGCTCGTGGTGTTCGGCGACTACGAGTGCCCGGCGACCCGGACGCTCGGACGTGAGCTGCGAACGGTGCGGGAGCAGGCGGGCGACCGGCTGCGGGTCGTGCTGCGCCACCTGCCCAACGACGACCGGCACCCCAGCGCCACCCTCGCGGCGGAGGCCGCGGTGTCCGCCGCCAGCGCGGGGCGCTTCGCCGAGATGCACGAGCGGCTGCTCGACCACCCCGTCGGCGACGACCTGGGTCCGGCCGACCTGCTCCGGATCGCCGAGGCCGTCGGCCTGGACCCCGACCGGATGGCCGACGACCTGCGCCACCACGTGCGCCTCGCCGCCGTGCAGGCGGACGTCGACAGCGCGGCCCGCAGCGGCGTCACGAGCACGCCGACCCTGTTCCTCGACGGCGAGGCCCTCGACGGCGACTACGACGCCGCGACGCTCCTACGGCACCTGGACGCGGCGGACGCCTCCGCCCGGTGAGGCCCGGCGCTCAGGCGCCGGGGTGCAGGACGACCTTCGTCCAGCCGTCCTGCCGCTCGTCGAACGACTTGTACGCGGCGGGCGCCTCGTCGAGCGACAGCTCGTGCGAGACGATCCGCGACGGCTGGGCCTTGCCCTCGGTGATCAGCTCGCGCAGGCGGCGGTTGTACTGCTTGACGTTCGCCTGCCCGTTCTTGACGAACTGGCCCTTGAACCAGAACTGGCCATAATCGAAGGCGATCTTCCCCTCCTTGGCCAGGTCGTCCTCGGCCCCGGGGTCCTCGGGCAGGAAGATGCCGACGACGCCGATGCCGCCGGTCGGGCGGACCATGGCGACCAGCTGGTTCATCGTCAGGTTCGGCGTCTCGTGCCCGTGGTGGTCGTGGCACTGGTAGCCGACGGTCTCGGCACCGCGGTCGGCGCCCTCGCCGCGGGTGTGCTCGAGGACCTGCTCGACGGCGTCACCCTTGCGGGGGTCGATCGGGATCGCGCCGAGCTGCTCGACGAGCTTCAGGCGGTCGTCGTGGAAGTCGACGACCATGACCTTCGACGCGCCCCTGATGACGGCCGAGTGCGCGGCCATCAGGCCGACGGGACCGGCGCCCTGGATGACGATGGACTCGCCGGGCAGCAGGCCGGCGAGCTCGGTCGCGTGCCAGCCGGTGGGGAAGATGTCCGACAGCATCACGTAGTCGAGCTCCTTCTCCTCCGCGCCCTCGGGCAGGCGCAGGCAGTTGAAGTCCGCGAACGGGACGCGCAGGTACTCGGCCTGCCCCCCGTCGTAGGGGCCCATCCCGGCGAACCCGTACGCCGCGCCGGCGGTCCCGGGGTTCGCCGTCAGGCAGAAGCCGGTCTTGCCGGCCTCGCAGTTCTTGCAGAAGCCGCAGCCGATGTTGAACGGCAGGACGACGCGCTGACCGATCTGCAGGGTCTCGACGCCGTCGCCCTTCTCGACGATCTCGCCCATGTTCTCGTGGCCGAGGACCTTCCCGGGCTCGAGGTCCGTGCGGCCCTCGTACATGTGCAGGTCCGAGCCGCAGATGTTCGTGGTCGTCAGCTTGATGACGACGTCGTTGGGACGCTCGATCGTCGCGTCGGGGACCTCGTCGATCGAGACGTCGCGGGGGCCGTTGTAGACGAGTGCCTTCATGGGGGATCCTTCGCTTCGGGGGAGGGGACGGCTCCGGCACGGGGCGCCGGGGTCGCGGGCGAGTCGCTACCCGAGCGGGAGGAGGCGCACCCCTCTCACCGTCCCCACAGAGACGCCCGGCAGCATCTCCTCCATGACGAAGATCGATCGCTCGAAGCTCGTGGCCGCCGCGGTGGCCGCCACCATCACCCTCGGGGGCGGGACCGCCGCCGTCGCCGCCACCTCCGGGTCGTCCGGCACGAAGGACGGGGCCCGCAAGGAGCAGCGCGAGCAGCGCCGCGAGGCCGCGCAGGAGCAGCGGCAGGCCGCGCTCGCGAAGAAGCTGGGCGTGTCCGTGGCCGACCTGCAGCGGGCGCGCACCGAGCTGCAGCAGGAGGCGAAGGAGCAGCGCGCCGAGCGCGAGCGGGCCCGGGCGGAGAAGCAGGGGCTCAGCGTGCAGCAGCTCCGCGACCGCCGGGCCGACCGGGTGGAGCAGCGGCTGGCGAAGCAGGTCGAGGCGGGGCGCCTGAAGCAGGAGCGCGCGGACCGGCTCGTCGAGCTCGTGCGCGACGGCAAGGGCCTGCCGGCCGCCCGCAAGGCCCTGCAGGCGGAGCGGCGTGGGTAGCGGCTGCCGTAGCCTCGACCGGCCGTGACCGCCGCGACCGTCCTCATCGTCGACGACGATCCCGGGGTCCGCAGGGCCCTGGAGCGCGCCCTGCGGCTCGAGGGCTTCGTCGTCCGGGTCGCCGCCGGCGGCGAGGAGGCGCTGCGCGAGGTCGCGGCCCGGCCGCCGCGCGCGCTGGTCCTCGACATGAGCATGCCGGGGACCGACGGTCTGGCGGTCATCCGGCGGCTGCGCGGGCGCGGGGACGACACCCCGATCTGCGTGCTCTCGGCCCGCGACGGCCTCGACGACCGCGTCGACGGGCTCGAGGCCGGCGCCGACGACTACCTCGCCAAGCCCTTCCAGACCCGCGAGCTCGTGGCGCGACTCCGGGCGCTCCTGCGCCGCAGCGCCCCCGCGGCGGTCGACGTCCGCCACGTCGGCCCGCTGCGGGTCGACCGACGGTCGCTCGAGGCCTCGGTCGACGGTGAGGCGGTCCCCCTGACGGCCCGCGAGTTCGCGCTCCTGGCGTGCTTCGCCGACCATCCCGGCGCGGTCCTCAGCCGCCCGCAGCTGCTCGAGCAGGTGTGGGGCTACGACTTCGACGTCGGCACGAACGTGGTCGACGTGTTCGTCGGCTACCTGCGCCGCAAGCTCGAGGCGGGGGGCGCGCCCCGGATGCTCCACACCGTGCGCGGCGAGGGCTACGTGCTGCGGCCGTGAGCACGCCCGTGGACGCGGTGCGCGTCGCCCTCGGTCGGCTCCGGAGCCGGGTGGCCCTGGCCGCCGCCCTCGCCGCGGCGCTCGCGCTCCTGGCCGCCGGCGTCTTCGTGCTGGACTCCGCGACGCGGGCGGACCGCGCCGACCTCGACCGTTCGCTGCAGGTGCGCGCGCGCCAGGCCGCGGCCGTCGGTCGGCAGGCCTTCGCGCTGCCCG
>NZ_JAURWA010000068.1 GCF_030655195.1 Patulibacter sp.
GGCCGCCGGCGAGCGCGGCCGGACCCGCGCGGCGGCGCTGACGGATCCGGCCGCGGTGGCCCTGCGCCTGCGCGCGCTCTACGCCGCCGCCGGCGACTGACCCCGTCGACCGTCACAGGGAACCCTCAGGCCCGGCGCCTAGACTCCCGCCGCATGGCGTGGCTTCTCACCGGCGGTGCCGGCTACATCGGGTCCCACATCGTCCAGGCGTTCCGGGCGGCGGGCCGCGAGGTCGTCGTCCTGGACGACCTCTCCTCGGGGTTCCGGGAGTTCGTGCCCGCCGACGTGGTCGTCCATGAGGGCCGCGTCGAGGACGCCGCGGCCGTGGGCGCTGCGCTGGACGCCCAGCCCGTCGACGGGGTCGTGCACCTCGCGGGCCTGAAGTACGCGGGCGAGTCGGTCAACGTCCCGCTGGACTTCTACCGCGCCAACGTCGAGGGCACCCGGGTGCTGCTGCGCCAGATGGCCGAGCGCGACGTCGACCGGCTCGTGTTCTCGTCGAGCTCCGCGACGTACGGGACGATGGAGGGCGAGATCGTGGCCGAGGACGCACCCCAGCGGCCGGAGAGCCCGTACGGCGAGTCCAAGCTGATCGGCGAGTGGCTGATCCGCGACCAGGCCGTCGCCCGCCCCTCGCTGCGCCACACCTCGCTGCGCTACTTCAACGTCGTCGGCTCCGGCCCGGTGCGCGACGCCCCCGACGCCGAGCACGGCGTCGTCTCGCTCGTCGACCACAGCCCGTACAACCTGTTCCCGCTCGTCTTCCGGGCGCTGTCGCGCGGCGACCGGCCCAAGGTCTTCGGCGACGACTACCCCACGCAGGACGGGTCGTGCGTGCGCGACTACGTCCACGTCGTCGACCTGGCCGAGGCGCACGTCCGCGCGGCGCTGCTGCTGGAGGACGGCACGGAGCTCGCCCCGGCGTACAACGTCGGGCGCGGCGAGGGCACCTCGGTGCGCCAGATCGTCGAGACCATCCTGGCCGTCGTCGGCGAGGAGGGCCTGGGCTACGACGTCGCTCCCCGGCGCGGCGGCGACCCGGCCAAGATCGTGGGCTCCGTCCGCCGCATCGAGCGCGACTTCGGCTGGAAGCCCGGGCTGGACCTGCGTGCGATGGTCGAGGGCGCCTGGGAGGCCTGGAACGCCCCCGGCGCCGCAGAGCGCGAGGCCGCCCAGGACGCCCGCCGCGCCGCGGCCTGAGGGCGACCCGAAGGCCCGCCTACGCCCCGGCCTCGTCCTCGGGGTCGTCGCCCACCGCGCCGTCCTCCGGCAGGAGGTGCCGGCCGGCGAGGTCGTCGCCCTCGGCGTTGGCCTGCCGCAGCAGCGCGGTGGCGCGGGTGTCGCCCCGGTCGCGTCCGCGGATCGACACGGCCAGGTTCGTCACGGCGTGCAGCCGGCCCAGTGCGATCGCGCGGCGGTAGAGCAGCAGGCCCTCGTCGAAGGTGTCGGGGCTCTCCGTCAGGCGGTTGCCCAGGTCGATCATCGCGCTGTCCTCGCCCCGCTCGACGGCACGGCGGAGCACGGCGATCGCCTCCTCGGGGCGCCCGAGCCGGTCCAGCGCGGACGCCCAGCTGGCCGAGGCCACCTCGACGTCGGCGTCGATGGCCTCGAGGAACGCCCGCTCGGCCTCGGCGTCGCGGCCGGCCTCCTCGAGCGCGAACGCCCGGCCCAGGTGCGCCTCGTGGTACCCGGCCGCACCGGCCTCCTCCCACAGCCGCACGGCGTCGTCCAGCCGCCCGGCGGCGCGGTAGCCGCGCGCCAGCGAGTCGGCCACGGTGCCGCTGGCCTCCTCGGCGTGGGCGCGCTCGAGCAGCTCGACCGCCTCGGCGACCTCGTCCTGGCGCAGCCGCAGGAGCCCGAGCTGGTGCGCGGCGTCGGGCTCGCCGTCGGCCGCCGCGGCGGTCAGCAGCTCGTCGACGCGGTCGAGGTCGGAGCCGTCCTCGGCCAGCACCATCGCGAGGTCGACCCGCGCCTCGGAGAACCCCAGGTCGACCGCGGAGCCGTAGGCGGCGGTCGCGCCCTCGAGGTCGCCCAGGTGGGTCAGGGCGGTGCCGAGGTTGCTGAACGCGACGTCGTCACCGAACGAGGCGGCGACCCGGAAGATGGCCGCGGCCCGCTCGGGCTGGCCGGCGTCGCCCAGCGCGGTCGCGAGCGTGTTGAGCTCGTCCACGTCGCCGGTGCGCATGGCGGCCTGCAGGTCGCGTTCGAGCTGGTCGTCGGTCATGGGTCACGTCCGCCGGGCGGGGCGCGGGTGCGCCCGTTCCGACCGGACCCCAAGTGTCCTCCTCCGCGCGGCGGGAGTGCACCGCAGCGGCGTTCGCGGGGTACCGCGCGTCCCGGAGCGGTGCCCCGGGACGCCCACGCGGAGGACCGCGGCGCCCACCGGCGTGCGCCGTCCTACAGCGCCCCGCGGCCGATCTCGGAGGCGATGTGCTCGGCCTGCCGGATGCCCAGCGCGACGATCGTCAGCGTCGGGTTGGCGGCCGCGCCGGTGGTGAACTGCGAGCCGTCGGAGACGAACAGGTTGGGCACGTCGTGCGCCTGGCCCCACTCGTTGACGACGCCGTCCTCGGGCCTCGCGCTCATGCGACACGTCCCGATGTTGTGGGTCGACGGGTAGGGCGGCGTGCGCTTGACGTTCTTCGCGCCCACCGCCTCGTAGACCTTCGTGCCCTGGGTCCAGGCGTGCTCGCGCATCGCCAGGTCGTTCTGGTGGTCGTCGAAGTGGACGTGGGGGACGGGCAGGCCGTGCGCGTCGGTCATGCCGCCGTCGAGGGTGACGCGGTTGGTGGACTGCGGCATGTCCTCGCCGACGAGCCACATGCCGGCCGTCGAGGCGTAGTCGTCCATGATCCGCGTGAAGTCCGGGCCCCAGCCGCCCGGGTCGACGAACGCGGCCATGAACGGCACGCCGAGCGAGATCAGCTGCATGTAGTAGCCGCCCGCGAAGCCGCGGTCGGTGTCGTGCCGCGACTCGTCGGCGACCACGCCGGCCATCGTCTCGCCGCGGTACATGTGGACCTCCTTGTCGAAGGAGCCGTAGACCGACGCGGTCAGGTGCCGCATGTAGTTCCGGCCGACCTGCCCGGAGCTGTTGGCCAGGCCGTCGGGGAACAGCGGCGAGTCCGACAGGAGCAGCAGGCGCGCCGTCTCGATCGCGTTGCCGGCGACGCACACCGCCCGGGCCTTCTGGCGGTGCAGCGCCCCGTCCTCGTCGACGTAGAGGACGCCGTCGGCGCGGCCGCGGGCGTCGTGGGTGATCTGGCAGACGTGGCTGCTCGCGCGCAGGTCGAGGTTGCCGGTCAGCGCCGCCTTCGGCAGCTCGGAGACCAGCGGCGACCACTTGGACTCCTGCTTGTCGCCCTGGAAGTTGAAGCCGTCCTGCACCGTCGCGGGACGCCCGTCGAAGGGCACCGAGTTGGTGGCGTACGGGCCGGTGGCGATGTGGCGGTAGCCGAGCTCCGCGGCGCCGTTGCCCATGACCTTGAAGTTGTTGTTCGCCGGCAGCGGCGGACGGCCGCCCTTGTGGGTGACCCCCATCTTCTCCTCGGCGCGGTCGTAGTACGGCTCGAGGTCCTCCAGCGAGATCGGCCAGTCCAGGAGCGACGCGCCGTCGACCTCGCCGTAGGTCGACGCGGTCTTGAACTCGTGCGCCTTGAACCGCGGCGTCGCGCCGGCCCAGTGGGTCGCGGTGCCGCCGACGGCCTTGACGGTCCAGGCGGGGAGGTTGGGGAAGTCCTTGGCCAGCCGGAACGAGCCCGACGTCGTGCGCGGGTCCAGCCAGGCCATCTGGTTGAAGGCCTCCCACTCGTCCTGGACGTAGTCCTCGGCGGTCAGGTGCGGGCCGGCCTCGAGGACGACGCAGCGGATACCGCGCTCGCACAGCTCGTGGGCGAGCGTGCCGCCGCCCGGGCCGGAGCCGACGATCACGACGACGTCGGAGTCGTCCTCGTCGAACGAGGCGGTGTCGAAGCGCCCGCGGATCTCGGTGGCGCTCATCGGACGATCTCCTCCCGGGCCGGGTCCTCGATCTGCGGATCCGGGAGCCAGTCGAGGTCGTCGAAGCCCCGCTCGAGGTAGCCGTTCCCGTCGGGACAGGGCCCCTGGTAGCCGAGCAGGTCCCACACCGGCGCCTGGTCGTAGAGCCCGGTCACCAGGCGGGTGCGGACGTGCTCGAAGAACGCGGTGCCCTCGATGGAGCGCAGGACGTCGAGGCGCGCGGCGTCGTCGAGGTCGGCGAACGGCGCCCCGCCGACGACGTCGACGTCGCGCAGGCCCTGCTCGAGCTGCGCCCGCACCCGCAGGTCGGCCTCGGCCGCCGCGACGATCGTGCCGACGGCGTGCTCGTAGGGCGCGTCGGGGAACGACGGGTGGGGGAACATCGCGCGGGCGACGTCCTTCAGCAGCGCCAGGGACGCCTGCGACGTCAGCGTCGTCGCTGCGGTGCCGGTCTCGGTGGTGGCCATCTCGATCCTCTTCTCCTCGCTCGGTGGGCCGCCGCTCCGTGTGCCGAGCGGTCTCCGGCCTCGCCGCGACCCTCCCACATGCCTGCTGGTCTGACAAGTAAAGATGTGACGCGGGACACACCCCTTGTCAGACCAACAGCCAGGAGGTCTATGCTGCGCCCATGCCGTTCGAGGAGGTGGTGCGCCGCCCGGTCTACCAACAGGTCGCAGCCCAGCTGCGCGCCGCGATCCTGGACGGCGACCTGCAGCCCGGCAACGTGCTGCCGTCGGAGCGCGAGCTCGGCGAGCGCTTCGGGGTGGGGCGCACCAGCGTCCGCGAGGCGCTGCGGGCGCTGCAGGCCCAGGGGCTGGTCGTCGCGTCCGGCCCGACCGCGCCGCTGCGGGTCACGGCTCCCGAGGCGCTCTCCGCCGGCCCGGTGGGGGAGTCCTTCGACGCCCTGATGCGCCTCGGCCTCGTGCCGCTCGGCGACCTGATCGAGCTGCGCCGCGCCCTCGAGGGCGCCGCACTGGCCGCCGCGGCGAGCCGCGACCCCGCCCCCGACCTGACGGACGCCGAGACGGCGCTGGCCGCGATGGAGGCGGCGGCGGGCGACGTCGATGCGTTCGAGGTCGCCGACGTCGCGTTCCACCTGGCGCTCGTCGACGCCTCGGGCAACAGCGCCCTGCGCCTCGTGATGCTCGCCGTCCGCTCGTCGGTGTCGGGGCACCTGCGGTCCGCCCTGCACCGCCTCGAGGACCCGCCCGCCGAGCTCGACCGCCTGCGCGCCGAGCACGCCGGCATCCTGGCCGCGGTCCGCGAGCACCGCGCCGACGACGCGGAGCGCCTGGTCCGCGACCACGTGCGCGACCTGTACCTGCGGACGGCGGCGGTGGCGCCCGACGACGTGACGCAGGGGGCGCCGGACCGCGCGACGACCGCCGTCCTGGCTGCGGACGGGGCGTCCGCATGAGCGCCGTCGAGTCGACCCGCACCCTGGCCGAGGACCTCGCCGGCGCCGGCGAGGTCATCACCGACCCCGACGTCCTCGAGGCCTACCGCCGCGACCAGGCCGCGCCCGGGCTCCTGCGGGCCGGGGTGCCCGCCGCCCTGGTCCGGCCGACGACGACCGCTCAGGTCCAGGCCGCCGTCCGCGCGGCGGCCGCCCACGGCGTGCCGGTGGTCCCGCGCGGCGCCGGCTCGGGGCTCAGCGGCGGCGCCAACGCGCTCGACGGCTGCGTCGTCGTCTCCCTCGAGCGGATGGACCGCATCGTCGAGCTCGACGCCGCCGGCCTGACCGCGACCGTCCAGCCCGGGGTCGTCAACGCCGCGCTGGGCACGGCGGCCGCCGCGGAGGGCCTCTGGTACGCCCCCGACCCCGCCAGCCGCGAGTTCTCCACCATCGGCGGCAACATCGCCACGAACGCGGGCGGGCTCTGCTGCGTCAAGTACGGCGTGACGCGCGACGCGCTCCTGACGTGCGAGGTCGTGCTCGCCGACGGGCGCGCGGTTCGCGTCGGCCACCGCACCCGCAAGGGCGTCGCGGGCTACGACCTCGCGGGTCTCGTCTGCGGGTCGGAGGGCACGCTCGGGATCGTCACCGAGGCCACGCTGCGCCTGCTGCCGGCGCAGCCGCGCGCCAGCACCCTGGCGGCCACGTTCTCGTCGCTGGTTGAGGCCGGGGAGGCCGTCGCGGCCATCGTGCGCCGCGTCCGCCCGTCGATGCTCGAGCTGCTCGACCGCGCGACGCTCCAGGCCGTGCAGGAGCTCGAGCCGCTGGGCTACGAGGACGACGTCGAGGCGGTGCTCTTCGCCCGGTCGGACGCCGGCCCCGAGGCGGGGCCGCGCGAGATCGCCCTGATGCAGGAGCTCTGCGACGCCGCCGGCGCCACGCTCTCGGTGGTCTCCGACGACCCCGAGGAGGGCCGGATGATCACCGCCGCCCGGCAGCTCGCCTACCCCGCGCTGGAGCGCAAGGGCACCACGCTGCTGGACGACGTCGCCGTCCCGTTGCCGCAGGTCCCGGCGCTCTTGGCCGGCGTCGAGGCGATCGCCGTCGAGCACGACGTCCTGATCGGCACCTTCGGCCACGCCGGCGACGGCAACATGCACCCGACCGTCGTCTACGACCACCGCGACGACGACCAGGTCCGGCGCGCCCGTGCCGCCTTCGACGCGATCGTCGCCCTCGCCCTGTCGCTCGGCGGCACCGTCTCGGGCGAGCACGGCGTCGGCCTCCTCAAGACGGACCACCTCGACGCGGAGCTGGGCGACGCCCGGGCACTGGGCCGGGCGATCAAGGACGCGTGGGACCCGGCCGGGACGATGAACCCGGGCAAGGCGATCTGACCGGCTCCGCCCGACGCGCCCCCGTCGGCCGCCGACGGGGGCGGGGGTGACCCCGGCCCGGCGCGGATCCGGCGTCCGGAGCGGCGAGGCCCGGTGAGAGCTCCCGGGTGTCGCCCTCAGACCGTCCGCAGCCAGGCGACCGTGTCCGCGATGCCCTTGTCCAGCGGGATCTGCGACTCCCAGCCCAGGAGCGCCTTGGCCTTGGAGACGTCGGGCCAGCGGCGCTGCACGTCGACGTCGAACGTCGGCAGGTGCTCGAAGACGAGCTCGTCCCTGCGGCCGCACTGCTCCCAGATGACCTGGCAGACGTCGGCGATCGTCCGCTCGTCCCCCGCCGAGATGTTGAAGTCCTCGTTCAGCGCGGCGTCGTGGCCGGTGGCGGTGACGATGCCGTCGGCGATGTCCTGCACGTGGGTCAGGGTGCGCGTCTGGTCGCCCTTGCCGAAGATCGGGAGGGGCGCGCCGTCGGGCAGCGCCAGGACCTTCTTGATGACGTCGGGCACCATGTGCGCGATGCCGGGCTCGTCCTCGGGCATCTCGCCCGGGCCGTAGGCGTTGAACGGACGGACGATCGTGTACGGCAGGCCGTGCTCCACGTGGGCGGCCTTGATCTGGATCTCGCCGGTGAGCTTGGAGAACCCGTAGGCCGAGGTCGGCACGGGCACCCGATCGACGTCCTTCTCCGCGGTCGGGAACGAGGTCGAGTTCTCGAACACCATGGAGCTCGACACGTAGGTGAAGCGGTCGACGCCGATCTCCACGGCCGCACCCATGACGCTGTTGTAGAGCGACGAGTTCACGTCGGTCAGCGTGTAGGGCAGCTTGTGGAAGTTGCCGATCCCGCCGACGATCGCCGCCAGGTGGATGACGTGCGAGCAGCCGACGAGCGCGCGCTTGGCCTCGTCGCGGTCGCGCAGGTCGCCGCGGTGGATCTCGCACCCCTCGCGCATCCAGTCGGGCGCGTCGCGCTGGTCGGAGACCCGCACCTCGAAGCGCGGGTCGCGGAGGAGACGACGGACGACGGCGGCGCCGATGGTGCCGGCACCGCCGGTGACGAGAACGCGAGACATTGCGCCGGAGGGTAACCGGCGGCGGGTACGTCGCGATGTTGCACGAGTTCTGCACGTGATCGATGCAGAGTGCATGTTCCTGTTGCGCGATGCACGGTAGGCTGGGCGCATGGCGCTGCTGCAGATCCGAGACGTCCCCGACGAGGTGCATCGGACGCTGAAGGCGCGCGCGGCCGCCGCCGGGCTGTCGCTCTCCGAGTACTCCCGGGGCGTCCTCGGGCAGGCCGCCGGACGCCCCACCCCGGCAGAGCTCGCGGCGCGCGTGACGCACCGCGGGGCCGTCACGCCTGCCGAGTCCAGCGTGGACGCCGTCCGGGCGATCCGCGACGTGGGAGAGTGACCGTCCTCGACACCTCCGGCGCGGTCGACGTCCTGCTGGGCTCCGGGGCCGCCGCGACGGTCAACGACCTGCTCGCGCGACAGGGGCCGCTCGCCGCCCCGGACGTCCTCACGTTCGAGGTGCTCGCGGTGCTCCGCCGGATGGCGAGCCGCGGCGACGCGGGGCCCGAGCGGCTCGGGGGAGCGGTGGCCGACCTCGGGGACCTGTCGCTGCAGCTCTATCCGGCGATTCCCCTCCGGGCCAGGGCCTGGGGGCTGCGCGAGAACTTCACCGCCGGCGACGCGCTCTTCGTCGCCCTGGCGGAGGCGCTCGACGAGCCGCTGGCGACGAAGGACCTCGGCCTGGCCGACGCGACCGAACGGCACACGGGCGTGCAGGTGGTCCGGCTCGGCTGACCGCCGGCCGGGCGCCAACGGTCGGCGACCGGCCCTCCTCATCCGGCGCTGAGGTCACCGACGAGCCGACGACCGAGGTCCGCAGGCCCGCGCCGGGCCCCCTGTCGCTCAGGCGACGCTGGGCGCCGTCGGCACCGCGTCGCGCTCGAGCGCGGACGCGAGGTCCTCGGCGATGCCGAAGACGGTGTCCTGGCCGAAGCAGTTCCACGGGTCGGCGAGGATCGCGCCGTCCGACGCGAGGTCGGCGATCCGGCGCAGCACGGCCGGGTCCTTCCAGGCGGAGTGGTTCGTCGCCAGGACGATCGCGTCGGCGTCGGCCACGGACTCGGCGAGGGTCAGCGTGGACGACGGGCTGTGCGGGTCGTGCGCGGCGACCAGGGCCAGCTCGCGCTCCAGCAGGCGCATGAGCTTGAAGCTGAGCGAGTCGCGCTCGTCGTCGGTGTCGCCCTTGAAGGCGAGACCCAGGACGGCGACCTTGCGCCCGCGCAGCTTGCCACCCGGCACCCGGCGCTTGACGCCGTCGAGCAGGAACAGCGGCACCGACTCGTTGACCCGCGAGACCGCCAGCAGCATGCCCGGCGCCGGCGAGCGCTCCTCGGAGAACGTGAAGTCCTTGCGCAGGCACGTGCCGGCCGTCATACCGGGGAGCTTCATGCCGCCGCGCGGGTAGTCCCGGTTGATCAGATCGATGACCTCGAAGACGTTGGCGCCGTACTGCTCGCACTCCATCATCAGCCGGTTGGGCAGCGCGAACATCGTGTACCGCAGGATGTTGGTCCAGATCTTCGCGAGCTCGGCCTCGACCGGGGAGGTCTGCACGACGCGGGCGCCGAGCGCGGCGAACGGCTCGGCGGCGACCTCGCCGGAGCGCTCGCCGACGCCACCGACGATGCACGGCAGCGTCGAGATCTCGGCGAAGAAGCGCGACGCCGCGATCCGCTCGGGGACGTGGGCGACGAACAGGTCGGTGCCCACCGTGAAGCCGCGGTGCATCTCGAGGTAGCCGGCGACGAACTCCGTCGTCCCGGGGGCGATCGTCGAGCGCAGGACGATGCAGTGGCCCTCGCGCAGGTGCGGCAGCAGGTCGTCGAGGACGCTGCGGATCTGGCCGACGTCGATCTCGATGTGCGAGAACGACGGGGTCCCGAGCGTCAGGACGATGTGGCGGGCCCGGGCGGCCTCGGCGACGGTGCCCGTGACCTCGAGCAGCCCGTCGGCCTGGACGCGCGCGAGGATCTCCTCGGCGCCGGGCTCCTCGAACGGCATGCGGCCGTCCTGGACGGCCTCCACGATCTCGGGCTTGGCGTCGATGCCGATCGTGCGCAGCCCCCCGTCCGCGAACGCGAGCGCGAGCGGGAGCCCCACACGACCGATGCCGACGACGGCGACGTCCAGATCCACCACGGGGAGGCTAGCGCCCGGCGGGCACCGACCTGCGGCGCAGGGGGCGACGGCGCGGCGGCGGTCCCTCGAGCAGGACGGGAGCGACGGACTGGCCCGACGAGCGCTGACGCGCGAGCTGGCTGCCGAAGCGCATGACGAAGAGCGGGTTGTAGCGCGCGTAGCGCCGCCACAGCCGACGCGGCTCCTGCACGAGGCGGAAGAGCCACTCGAGCCCGAGCGACTGCACCCGGGCGGGGGCCTGCGGCACGAGACCGGCGTGGAAGTCGAAGGCCGCACCGACGCCGACGAGGACCGGTGCCTCGAGCCGGGGGCGCATGTTCGCCATCCACTTCTCCTGCTTCGGCACGCCGATGCCGACCCACACGACGTCGGCGCCGGAGCCGTTGATCTCGTCGATCACGCACTCCTCCTCGTCGGCGGTGAGCGTGCGGAACGGCGGCGACCAGCCGCCGACGATCGTCAGCCCGGGGAACCGCTCGAGGAGGTTGCGCGCCAGCGTGTCGAGCGCGTCGCGGTTGCGTCCGCCGTACAGGTAGATGCGGGTGCCGTTGCGCGCGGCGTGGGCGCAGTGGCGCTCCATCAGCGTCGGGCCGTAGACGCGGTTGGGCTGCTCGTGGCCCAGCAGGTTCATCGCCCAGACCAGCGGCTGGCCGTCGGGGACGGTGAGCGAGCTGCCGAGCACTGCCTGGCGCAGCTCCTCGTCCTCGTGGCAGGCCATCACGGTGTGCGTGGCGGCGACGCAGACGTAGCCCTGGCGCCGGCTGGCGACCATGGCGTCCATCCACTGGAGGGTGCGCTCGTAGGTCGTGAGCGCCATCGGGATGCCGACGACCTCGACCTGCGGAGGCGGCGTCGCCAGCGATCGGAGGACGTCTGCGTCCGTGACCGTGTTCCCGTGGTTGTGCATGGTGGTGGAGGCGGCGTGTGGAACGGGGATCGTCCTCCTCCGGCGGCTCACCGGGATAAACCCGTGGTGCCTACAGAAGTTGCGCAGCCGTCGAACCGTACCGCTCGCCCGCGCCGGACCGTGTGTCGCACGTCCGCGTGCAACGAGGCACCCGGAACCGGAGAGCCGAATCGGCGGGATCGCGCCGCCGTCGCCCGGTGCCCTCCGGTCGGTCGGCCCGGACGGGCGCGGTGACGACGACCGACGGCCTTATAGCCTGGCCCCAGATGCGCCCTCGGCCGGACCTGCGGACCCCATGACGCGCCGCGTGCTGATCACCGGGGTCACCGGACAGGACGGGGGGTACCTCGCCGAGCAGCTCCTCGCCGCCGGCGACGAGGTCGTCGGGACCGTGCGGTCGCCCGGCGGGGCCCTGGGTGCCGCGGGTCTCGGGCACCTGGACGGGCACGTGCGGCTGCTCGTTGCGGACCTCCTGGACCCGCAGAGCGTCAAGGACGCCGTCACCGACGCCCGCCCCGACGAGATCTACCACCTGGCCGCGCCGACGTTCGTGCCCGACTCGTGGAAGGACCCGACGGAGGTCACCGCGGCGGTCGTGACCGGCACGGCGGCGGTCGTCGCGGCCGCCGGCCGCCTGGAGACCGAGGCCCGCGTCCTCGTCGCGGCGTCGAGCGAGATCTTCGGCGACTGCGGCGTCTCGCCCCAGGACGAGGGCTCGCCCATGCGCCCGCGCAGCCCCTACGGCGTGGCGAAGCTCGCCGCCCACGGGCTCGTCCGCACGCTCCGCTCGGGGCAGGACCGCCACCTGGTCTCGGCCGTGACGTTCAACCACGAGTCGCCCCGGCGGCCCGAGCGGTTCCTGCCGCGGAAGGTCACCGCCGGCGTCGCGGCGATCGCCGCCGGCCGGGCGGACGAGCTGACCATCGGCGACCAGGCCGCCGTCCGCGACTGGTCCCACGCGGCGGACATCGTCGCCGGCATGGTGCTGGCGCTGCGCCACGACGTCGCGGACGACTACGTCCTGGCGTCGGGCGTCCCGCGCACGGTCGGCGACCTCGTCGACGCGGCGTTCGCGGCGGCCGGCGTCGAGCGTCTGGTGCCGACCCGGGAGGGGCAGATCCGCGACCGCGTCGTGACCGATCCGCGCTTCGTCCGGCCGCCCGAGCAGTGGCCGCCGGTGGGCGACCCGTCGAAGGCCCGCGACGTCCTCGGCTGGCGGCCGACGCGCACCTTCGAGGGGCTCGTCGGCGAGATGGTCGCGGCGGACCTGGAGCGGCTGCGGGGCGCCGGGTGACCATCCGGGTTGCCCTGAACCTCGTCTACCTGACCCCCGGCGAGACCGGTGGCATGGAGGTCTACGCACGGGAGCTCCTGCCGCGCCTGGCCGAGATCGAGGGGATCGACCCGGTGGCGATCGTCAACACCGTCGCGGCCCAGGACGAGACCGCACCGTGGAACACCGTCGTCGCGTCGGTCGTGGCCCCCGTCGACGCGCGCGACCGCCGGCAGTGGGTGTGGGGCGAGCAGCGCCACGTCCCGCGTCTGGCGACGGAGATCGGGGCGGACCTGGTCCACAGCCTCGCCTCGACGGGACCGGGCCGCCTGGCCGGAGGGCCCCCGCGCGTGACGACGGTCCACGACCTGCACTACGCCGTCGCACCCGAGGCCCACTTCGGTCTGCGCGGCCTGGGGATGCGGGTCCTGGTGCCGGCCGCCGTCCGGGCGTCGCGACGGGTGATCGCCGATTCGCACGCGACGAAGGCCGACGTCGTGACCCACATCGGGACGCCGGCGGACCGGATCGACGTCGTCCACCTCGCGACGACGCCGCCCCGCAGCGGCGCGGCGACGCCGGAGGCGGACCTGCGCCGGCGGCTCGGACTGGGCGACCGACGCGTCCTGCTCAGCATGGCGGCGAAGCGGCCGCACAAGAACGTCGAGGGCCTCATCGACGCGCTCGCGGCGATCCCGCCCGACCGCCGGCCGCTGCTCGTCGTGCCGGGGTACCCGACCGAGCACGACGCCGTCCTGCGCCACCGCGCCGTCGCCCGCAACGTGGCGGACGACCTGCTGCTGCCGGGCTGGCTGTCCACCGCGGACGTCGAGGGCCTGTGGGCGCTGTGCGTCGCCCACGTCTTCCCGTCGTTCTACGAGGGCTTCGGGCTGCCCGTGCTCGAGGCCCTGCAGCGCGGGGTCCCGAGCGCCTGCTCGGACCGCGCGTCGATGCCGGAGGTGGCCGGCGACGCCGCGCTGCTCTTCGACCCGGGGGACGGCGCGGCGGTCCGCACGGCGATCGAGCGGCTGCTCACCGAGGACGCGCTCCGCGCCGACCTCCGCGAGCGCGGCCCGGCGCAGGCCGCCCGGTTCTCGTGGGAGCGCTGCGCGAGGGAGACGGCGCGGACATACGCCCAGGCGCTGGCGGGCTAGGGCCGAGGCGTCCCGGCGTAGCCCGCCGCGACCGTCCGCAGCGAGCCGTCGAGCGACAGCCGGTCGGCGTTGCTCGTGAACCACTCACGGGTCGAGGCACGCAGCTCGTCGCCCCGCTCGTGACAGGCGACGATCGCGTCGGCGATCGAGGCGCCGGTCGCCTCGGGCGCGACGAATCCGTTGACGCCTTCGTCGACGAGCTCGACCGCCGCGTTGTCGTCGCCCGCGACGACGATCGCCGGCGCGCCGTGCGAGGCGGCCTCGACGACGACCATCCCGTAGCCCTCGCGGGAGGACGGCTGCAGCACGCACGTGGCGGTCCGCATCGCCTCGTCGACGACCTCGGCGGCGACGAACCCGGGCAGCTCGATCACGTCCTCCAGGCCGAGCTCGGCGATCCGGGCGCGGACCTTCTCGGCCTCGGGCCCCGCGCCGAAGATCCGGCCGCGCAGGTCGGGGATCCGCTCGCGCGCGGCGGCGATCGCGTCGACGACGAGCGGCGTGCGCTTCTCGGGGATCATCCGGCCGGCGTAGACGACGGTCGGGGGCGTCGTGGCCGGGTCGGCCGGCGGCGGCGCCAGGCTGCCGGCGTACTCGCCCGTCAGCACGGTGACCTCGCCGCGCAGGCCCAGACCACGGAGCCGGCCGGCGTGCAGGCGGGAGAACGCGTAGGCGGTCTGCGGCACCTGGGCGCAGACCCGCTGGATCGTCCAGCCCACGCGGCCGCCGACGCCGCCGAGGTACTCGAGCCAGTAGTCGCGGCTCCACACCTCGTGCCAGTCGCACGAGATCCGAAAGCGCCCGACGGGCTTCGTCACCGCGGCGGCGAGCAGCGAGAAGTACGGGAACGACGCCGTGTGCACGACGTCGTAGTGGCGCCCGCGCCGCAGCAGGTGCGCGAAGACCCCGAGCCCGAACCGCAGCGGCGGCCCGATCTTGCGTCGGTCGCCGACGTAGAGGTCCATCCGCGGGCCGACGGCCACGACCTCGACGCCGGGCAGGTCGGGCGCGTCGCCCTCGTCCCACTGCGTGAGCGTCAGGTAGGTGACCTCGTGTCCCTCGGCCGCGAGTCGCTCGGCGAGGTTGCGGTACCACCGCTCGGCGCCGCCGACGGTCCAGGGGAAGAGGCAGTCGTAGACGAGGCAGATGCGCACGCCGGGCCCCGCCCTACTTCGAGAGCAGTTCGAGGTCGGCGCGGGTCATGAGGCGGATGAGCTCCTCGAACGAGGTCTCCGGCACCCATCCGAGGTCCTTCTTCGCCTTGGCCGGGTCGCCGATCAGCAGGTCGACCTCGGCCGGCCGCACGAACTGCGGATCGATCCGCACGTAGGGCTCGTAGTCGCCGAGGCCGGCCTCGTCGAAGGCGACCTTCACGCACTCCTCGACGGTGTGGGTCTCGCCGGTGGCGATGACGTAGTCCTCGGCGGTGTCCTGCTGCAGCATCAGCCACATCGCCTCGACGTAGTCCTTCGCGTAGCCCCAGTCGCGCTTGGCGTCGAGGTTGCCCAGCGCCAGCTCCTTGCGCAGGCCGTGCTTGATCGCCGCGGCGTGCCAGGTGATCTTGCGCGTCACGAACTCCAGGCCGCGCCTGGGGGACTCGTGGTTGAAGAGGATCCCCGACGTGGCGTGCAGGTCGTAGGACTCGCGGTAGTTGACGGTGATGAAGTGGCCGTAGACCTTCGCGACCCCGTACGGGGAGCGGGGGTAGAGCGGGGTCTCCTCGGACTGCGGGACCTCGCGGACCTTGCCGAACATCTCCGACGAGGACGCCTGGTAGAAGCGCGCCTCCGGCGCGGCCTCGCGCATCGCCTCCAGCACGCGGGTGACCGACACGCCGGTGAAGTCGGCCGTCAGGGTCGGCTGGACCCAGGAGAGGCCGACGAAGCTCATCGCGGCGAGGTTGTAGATCTCGTCCGGGGCGGACGCGCGGATCGTGTCGACCAAGGAGCGCTGGTCGAGCAGGTCGCCCTGGTGCAGGGTGATCTTGTCGCGCAGGTGCTCGATCCGGTCGAACTTCTCCGTCGATGCGCGACGGACCATCCCGTGCACCTCGTAGCCCTTGTCGAGCAGCAGCTCGGCGAGGTAGGAGCCGTCCTGGCCGGTGATTCCGGTGATGAGGGCGCGCTTCGGCATGGGCGGAAGCCTACGAGAGGACCGAGAACCGCGGATTGAGAACCGCGGATTGGCCGTCGGTTGGGCGCGCCCCGCTTTGCGACGTTTGAGGGGTGAGGCGAGACCGTGGCCCCTCGCTACGATCGCCGCATGCATCCGCAGATGACCTGCGTCTCCTGTGGCGGTTCCCCCGTCAAGGCGTTCGAGGCGACGGACGACTACCTCCGACGGGACGGTGTGGTCTTCACGTACAGCCGCTGCCCGGTCTGCGGGACGTACGCTCTCGTGAACAGGCCCGAGAACCTGGGCGACTATTACGCCGACGACGCGTACTACGACGGGACTGGCGATGCGTCACAGGATCACCTGCGCCGCGGGCTCCTCTCCACCTTCGCCCCGTGGGCAGGTGGCGGTCGCATGTTGGACATCGGCCCGGGGAACGGAGCACTCCTCCGCGAGGCGCGCAATCACGGGTTCACGGACCAATCCGCCGTCGAGCGCGACGCCCGGTCATGCGAGTTGATGCGCGGAGACGGTGTCTCCGTCGTCGAGACCGCGGATCCGGTCGCCGGGCTCGACGGGGTCGAGCCGGCGGACGCGGTGGTCATGGCGCACGTGATTGAGCACGTCGAGGAGCCGATGGAACTCCTGACGGCCGCAGCGTCCAAGGTAAAGCCGGGTGGCGTTCTGGTGGTCGCGACCCCAAACCCGGAATCGCTGTCGTTCAAAGTTTGTCGCTCCCGTTGGCGGCACGTGGACGCCCCGCGGCACCTCTTCCTCCTGCCGCACGCCGTCGTCGCCGACCGTGCGCGGCGGGCCGGACTGGAGAACGTCCGCACTACGACGACCGATCCGTCGGGCCTCGAGTGCAACCGCGGTGCTTGGTGGCCGTGGGCGCTCAACGTGATGCCGACCAAGCGAAGCGGGCACAACCTCGACCGGGTGGTCCGTCGAAGCGCAGGCATTCTCGAGCGTCGCGGACTACGCGGGAGCACGTACACCGCGGTGTTCCGTCGTCCCCCGGCCTGATCCCGGTTGGGGTGGAGGCCCCAAGTGAGGCGCCGGACCCGGCCGGACCCGGACTCGGCGGTAGCCTCCCCGCCGTGTCCGAGTTCGTGAATCCGCCGCAGTTCGGCGCCGTCGCCCCCGCTATGTGGCGCGGGCGCCGCGTCCTCTTGACCGGGCACACCGGTTTCAAGGGCGCGTGGCTGTCGCTGTGGCTGCAGGCGCTGGGCGCGGAGGTCACGGGCTTCAGTAATGGGATCCCGACGGCGCCGTCGCTCTACGCGCTGGCCGACGTCGAGCCGGGCCTGACGAACATCACCGCCGATATCCGCGACCGCGAGGCAGTAACTGCGGCGGTCCGCGACGCGCGGCCGGAGGTCGTGATCCACATGGCTGCGCAGCCGATGGTGCGCCGGTCGTTCGTGAATCCGCACGAGACGTACGAGACGAACGTCATGGGCACCGTCAACGTCCTCGACGCGGTCCGCACGGTCGGCGCGGACACGGTGCGGGCGGTTGTGAACATCACATCGGACAAGGCGTACGACAACCGTGAGCAGGGCCGCCCGTTCGTGGAGGACGACCCGATGGGCGGCCACGATCCTTACTCCAACTCGAAGGGCTGCGCGGAGCTCGTCACCGACGCATTCCGGCGCTCGTACTTCTCCGGCGATGACGTTGGCCCGCGCGTGGCGAGCGTTCGTGCGGGCAACGTCATTGGCGGTGGCGACTGGGGCGAGGACCGTCTGGTGCCCGACGTTATGCGCGCGGTCTCGGCGGGGCGGCCGGTGCCGATCCGCAACCCCACGGCGATCCGGCCGTGGCAGCACGTCCTGAACCCACTCTCCGGTTACCTCGTGGTGGCCCAGAAGATCCTGGCCGGCAACCACGACGCGGCGTCGGGGTGGAACTTTGGGCCCGCGCAAGACGACGCGAAGCCGGTGTCATGGATCGCTGATCGGCTGACGGAGCTCTGGCCCGATGAGCTGGCCTGGGAGATTGATCCGGGCCCCCATCCGCACGAGGCGCAGTTCCTGTCGCTGGACTCAACAAAAGCCCGGGAGGGCCTGGGCTGGCGGCCCCGGTGGGCGCTCGGGCAGACGCTCGAGTCGATCGTGCAGTGGCACCTCGGGCTGCGGGACGGTGCGGACGTCCGTGCACTGACGCTCGAGCAGATCCGTCTATTCTCGGCCGCATGAAGGCCGTGATTCTCGCTGGGGGCCTCGGCTCGCGACTGAGCGAGGAGACCTCCGTGCGTCCGAAGCCGATGGTGGAGATCGGGGGCAAGCCGATGCTCTGGCACATCATGAAGATCTATTCCGCGCACGGGATCAACGACTTCGTGGTGTGTCTGGGCTACAAGGGCTACGTCATCAAGGAGTGGTTCGCGAACTACGCGCTGCACACCTCCGACGTGACGTTCGACCTGCGCACGGGCGAGATGGAGGTCCACCACTCTACGACTGAGCCGTGGCGCGTGACGCTCGTCAACACCGGGGCGAACTCGATGACCGGCGGCCGCCTCGGGCGCGTCCTGCCGTACCTCGACGACGAGGACTTCTGCTTCACCTACGGCGACGGTGTGGCCGACGTCGATCTGACCGCGTTGTTGGCGTTCCACAAGAGCCACGGCAAGCAGGCGACGGTCACCGCGGTGCAGCCCGCCGGCCGCTTCGGCGCGCTGGACATCGACGGCGACGAGGTCAAGTCGTTCGAGGAGAAGCCGCGCGGCGACGGTGCGTGGACCAACGGCGGGTTCTTCGTGCTCTCGCCGAAGGTCGCTTCGTACCTCGAGGGCGACGCGACGGTCTTCGAGCAGGGACCGCTCCGGGGTCTCGCCGCCGACGGCCAGCTCGCGTCGTACAAGCACACGGGTTACTGGCAGGCGATGGACACGCTGCGCGAGAAGCAGATGCTGCAAGAGCTGTGGGACTCCGGCGACGCGCCCTGGCGCGTGTGGTCCTAGGACCGCGGTGACCGATCTGACGGCTGACGACTGTCGCTGATGGGCGTCGGCAGCTCCGCACCTCTCGGCGTCGATGTGGCGATCGTCGCGTATCGCCGCTGGGACCTGACCTCCAGTTGCCTCGACCACCTCGCGAGCCAGACGCGAGAGCACCGCGTCGTGGTGTGCGACAACGGCTGCGACGAGGGCACTGCAGACCTCGTCCGGGAGCACTACCCCGACGTCGAGGTCCTGCGTCTCGAGCGGAACATGCCCTACGCGACTGCCTGCAACCGCGCCGTTGCTCAGGGTGAGCGCGACGTCATCGTGATGATGAACAACGACATCGACGCTCGGCCCGACTTCCTTGAGAGGCTCGTCGCCCCGCTCGAGTCGGATCCGACGGTCGGATCGGTGTCTGGTCTTCTGATCGCGCCCGGCGAGCAGCGTATCGACAGCGTGGGCCTGGTCGCGGACCGAACGCTCTCGGCCTTCCCGCGGTGGGGCGGCGCCCACCCGTCGCAAGCCCGAGCCGATTCGCCCGTCCTGACCGGGCCGGCCGGCGCGGCGGCGGCCTTTCGACGGGCGGCGTGGGACGAGGTCGGCGGCCTCGACCAGCGGATCTTCGCCTACATGGAGGACTTCGACCTCGCCGTGCGGCTGCGCACCGCGGGCTGGGGTGCTGGGGCGGCGCTCGACGCCGTGGCCGTCCACATCGGGTCGGCGACGAACGTGCATCGGTCCGTGAACCAACGTCGCAACGGCGGGTTCGGTCGTGGATACGTCCTCCGTCGGTACGGCTTGCTTCGCACCAGGCTCGCCGCGCAGATCCTGGCGACCGAGGCCATCGTCGTCCTGGCCGATGTGGTCATCTCTCGCGATCTCGCCGCGCTGAAGGGCCGGATCGCTGGGTGGCGGGCCGGGCGGGGACTTCCGCGTCACGCGATGCCGCCGGCGGCGGCGGTCGACGGCACGATCACGTTCAGGGACAGCATGCGCCTGCGTCGTGGCGTCTACTTCCCGGGCCAGGACTCGTCGTGACCGACGTGCGTCCGCGCGTGCTGTTCATCTCCCCCGATGCGGTCGGCAAACAGATGGCCGGGCTCGGTATCCGGTACACGGAACTCGCCGCGACGCTGACGGACATCGCTGACGTCGTCATCGCGACCGGTGCCCCCGAGCGCGACGCCTCGGTCCTGGCTTCCGGGGCCCGGGTCGTCGGCTACGAGCCCCACGCCGCGGACGCTCTGCGCGAGTGGATCGCCTGGGCGCACACCATCGTTACGCCCCCGCAGTGGCCGGTCGTCACGCGGTGGTTGCGCCGTTCGGGCAAGCGGGTCGTCTTCGATCTCTACGACCCCGAAACGTTGGAGACCCTTGAACTCTTCTCGCGGGGCCGCCCCGGGATCCGTCGCCTGATGGTCGCGCTCACGCTCGACCGGCTCCACGACGCGCTGCGGACGGGGCACCACTTCATGTGCGCCAGCGAGGCCCAGAGGGACCTCTGGACGGGCGTCCTGCTCGGCGGACGTGCCCTGGGGCCGAAGACCTACGACGCGGACCGCAGCCTGCGATCGGTCATCGATCTGGTGCCTTTCGGGCTTCCCTCGACCCCCCCGACGGTGTCGGGCGGGGGCGGCCCGCGTGCAGCCTTCCCGCAGATCGCCCCTGATGACGAGATCGTGCTCTGGAACGGCGGGATCTGGCCGTGGCTAGACGCTCCGACTGCCGTTCGCGCGATGGCCCGTGTGGCGCAGGCTCGGCCCGGCGTTCGCTTGGTCTTCATGGGGCGCGGGTCCGGCTTTGCAGGGCAGGCCGCCGTCGAGGAGGCGCAGGCCGTAGCTCGCGCGGCGGGCGTGCTCGACAGCACGGTGCTGTTCTCGGATAGATGGGTGCCCTACGCCGAGCGGTCCGACTGGCTCCTTGCCGCCGACTGCGGGATCGCGACCGCCGGAGACCACCTCGAGACGCGCTATGCCTTTCGGACACGGATGCTTGACTGCTTCTGGGCGGGATTGCCCGTTGTCTGCACCGCCGGGGACGATCTGGCCGCGCGAGTGGGACGGGACGGCCTCGGCGCGGTCTCCCCGGTCGGGGACGACGAGTCGCTCGCGATGGCGATCGTCGGGGTGCTGGAGCGCGGACGCGTCGGTCACGGGCCCGCGCTGGCCGAGGCCGCGCGTGACTACGCCTGGCCCGTCGTAAGCACACCGTTGCGGCGGTGGGTGCTCGGGCCCAAACCGCGGCTTAGTCCCGCCCGGACCGCGGTACGACTGCCAGGGCACCTCGGGCGCGAGGTCGCCTACCGAGCGGTGCGGGCGAGCCTGGCCAGGCTGCGAATCGACTGGCCTTCCCTGTGACTCCGCGAATTGCCGTCGTGCACCTGGTCCGCAAAGGCAACGGCGTAGCGCCGTTCGAACGGTTCATGGCGTCCTACAACGCGCACCCGGCGGGCGCTGAGCACGATCTCGTTCTGCTCTTCAAGGGGTACGAGGGGGGGGAGAACGAGCTTCTTGCGCACCTTGACCGTGCGCCTGAGATGACGAAGCACCTCGTGGTTGGGGACAACGGGTTCGACCTCACGGCCTACCGCCAGGCCGCCGACCGCCTCCCGCATGAAAGAGCCTGCTTCCTGAACTCGTTCAGTCGGGTTCTGCACCCGGGGTGGCTCGGGCTTCTGGCCGACGCATTCGATGACCCGTCCGTCGGCCTGGCGGGCGCCACGGGGTCCTGGGAGAGCACCGTCTCGCTCGGTCTGCGCCAGCTCGGCGACAGCCTCTCGTACCCCGGGGCGTTCGCCACCCGCGCCGCGCTCTTGGATGAGCTGCGGCACGAGTCCGGTGACTCGGCGCCAAATCCCATTCTCGAATGGCTCTTCGTTGCGAAGGAGACTGTCCGCAGCGCCCGCGAGTTCAGACGTTTCCCGTCTGCGCACCTGCGCACCAATGCGTTCCTCATCGAACGCGAACGTTTTCTCGGCGTACCGATGCCTGCTCTGTCGACCAAGCGCGACGCGCTGGTTTTTGAGAACGGACGGCGTGGACTCACCGCTACCGTCCGCGCGCAGGGCCTGCGATCGGTCGTAGTCGACCGTACGGGAGTGGCACGCGGCGAGGCTGACTGGGCGGAAGGGAACGTGTTCTGGCAGGACGACCAACAGGATTTGCTCGTCGCCGATAACCAGACAGACGCGTACGATGCCGCGGGCGCCCGGGTCCGCGCGCTGCGCTCCCGCAAAGCCTGGGGGGCGTCCGCCCGCGGCGTTGCTACCCCCTCCTTTCCATGATGACCCTCTCGAGAACTGCGGCCTGATCCGTGTCCAGCGGACCCATTCCGCCCGGCGTCTTCGAGACCGCTGGTCCGGCCCCTGACCTGATCGACAGCGACGAAGCGGGTGGTGCTGCGCTTCGTGGCGGTGCACTGCGGACCGTGGGGTTCGCGGCGGGGCTGATGTTGTCGCTGGTCTCGGCACCGCTCGTCATCCGCCACCTCGGCGACGCCGAGTTCGGTCGGTACTCCGCAGTGCTCGCGGTGGTGGCGATCGTCGGTGGACTCACGGAGGGTGGTGTGAACACCGTCGCGCTTCGAGAGCTCGCTGTGGCGCGGGATCGGGATCAGCGGGATCGCCTGATGGGCGACCTGCTCGGGCTCCGTCTCGTGCTAACTGCCACCGGCGTCATCCTCGCCGTCGGGTTCGCGGTGATTGCCGGATACGGGCCCTCACTGGTCGCCGGCACGGCGCTCGCCGGGCTCGGTCTTATCGGGGCGCTCGCGCAGTCCCTCCTGGCGTCCGTACTACAGAGTCAGCTCCGCTTCGGCTGGGCCACGATCATCGATCTCTTGCGGCAGATCGTCACGACCGGCCTGATCGTGGTCCTCGTCATCGGCGACGCCGGGGTCGTTCCGTTCCTGGCGGTGTCTATTCCTGCCGGGCTTGCGTCGCTTGCGGTGACCATCGTCCTCATCCGCGGGAGTATCAGCCTGCGCCCAGCTTTCCATCCGAACCGTTGGCTCCCGTTGTTGCGAGACACGGCCGTCTTCGCGGTCGCCGTGGCCGTCAACACGCTGTACTTCCGTATCACCCTGGTCCTCATGTCGGTGGTGGCAGCGGCAGTTGAGACTGGGTATTTCGCGGTGTCTTTCCGCGTGATGGAGGTCCTTGTGAACCTCCCTGCGATCCTGCTCGGAGCCGCCTTCCCGATCATCTCGCGCACGGTCTGGACGGACCGCCCGCGGTTTGAGCAGACGACGGCCCGCATGTTCACGCTCGCGTTGATGCTCGGAACCCTGATCTCGGTCGCGCTGGTGCTTGGTGCCCCGTTTGCGATCGAGGTGCTCGCCGGTTCGCAGGGCCACCCGTCGACGGCCGTCCTCCAGATTCAGGCGGCGGGGATCATCGCGACGTTCCTCGCGTCGGCCACGGGCTATCCGCTGCTGAGCCTGCACCGCAACAAAGAGACCCTGGCTGCCAACCTCGTGTGTCTCGCAACGGCGATCGCGCTGACGCTCGCGCTCACCCCGACCTGGGGCGCGAAGGGGGCCGCGGTGTCCGCCGTCAGCGCAGAGTTCTTCCTCGCCGCGGTCACGACGTTCGCCCTGGTCCGTCGCGGGGGGGTGCGTGTTCCGCTGATCGAGGTGCCGATCGTGCTACTCGCCGGTCTGGCGGCGCTCGGGGTCGGTCTGGCGGTCGGCATCCATCCAGCTGTCCAGGCCGCGGTGGGGAGCCTCGCTTTCCTCCTCATACTGCAGCTCACAGGGCGCTTCCCGGCCGAGGTGCGGGAACTCCTCGCCCGGCGCGTTCCGGGGCGCTGACGACGCGCATCGACTCTCGACGCCAGCCCTGGGCTACGGTTCGCCCATGCACGCGCCACGCGCATCCGCGGTCGTCTTGAGCTACGACGGCCGCGACCTTCTGGAGTCGTTTCTCCCTTCGGTGCTTGCCCAGGACTACGGCGACTTCGAGGTCGTCGTGGTTGACAACGGGTCGACCGACGGATCCGTGGGCATGTTGCGGGAACGATGGCCCGAGGTGCGGATCGTCGCGCTCCCCGAGAACGTCGGGGTCACCGCTGCGCTGAACGCCATGGTTCGCGCAGGGGAGGGCGAGTACGTCGCACTGCTCAACAACGACGTCGAGCTCGAGCCGTCCTGGCTGCGCATCCTCGTCGGCGTGATGGACCGTCGTCCGGAGCTGGCGTCCTCGGCTGGAAAGCTTCTCCAGCACCGCAACCGAGGGCGGATTGACCGCGTCGGCGACGAGGTTCGTTGGTCCAGCGCCTGTTTCGGGCGTGGCAGTGGGGACCTCGACAGCGGGCAGTTCGAGACCGGTGAGGAAGTCTTCACGGTCGGCGGCGCAGCCGCCGTCTACCGCAGGTCAGCGTTTGCGCGGGTCGGGCCGTTTGACGATGATTTTTTCGCGTACGTCGAAGACGTCGACTGGGGCTTTCGGGCCCGTCTCGCGGGGTACGCCGCTTGGTACGAGCCGACGGCCGTCGGCTACCACCTGGGAGGCGGCACGCTCGGCGGCATCAACCCCTTCTCTCTCTACCACCTGCGTCGCAACCAGCTCTGGTTGGTCCTCAAGAACTACCCTGCCGCGAGTCTTCTGCGCCACGGGCCTTCGGTACTTCTGTTCAACCTCGCTGGCCTCGGGATGGCGGTGCGGCGGCGGCAGGTGGGCCTTGTCCTAAAGGCGTACCGTGATGCTTTGCGTGGCGTTCGCCCGGCCCTGCGCAAGCGCCGCACCATTCAGCGGAGCCGCACTGTCGGTTCGCGCGAGCTGGAGCGGTTCATCGAGCGAGCGGGTCGACCGTGGTGAGCGCGCAGCGGCTGCCCACGCCGGAGCGTCCGCGGGTGGTGGTGACGGTCGCCACTTTCAACGGACGGCATCTGTTGGAGACCTTCCTGCCGTCCGTCGAGCAGCAGACGTTTCGTGAATTCCGCGTCGTGGTCGTCGACGACGCGTCGTCCGACGACACCGTCGAATGGCTGACGCATGTTTGGCCGGACGTCGAGATAGTCGGGCTTGAACAGAACGGCGGGGTCACCAGAGCATTCAACGTCGGTATTCGCGCAGCCTGGGACGGCGAGATGATCGGGCTGTTCAACAACGACATGGAGCTCGCGCCCGAGTGCCTCCAGCAGTTGGTGGACGCTCTCGATCAGTACCCCGGTGCGGGTTCGGTCGGCGCAAAGCTCCTGAACTACTACGAGCGCGATGTCATCGATGGTGCGGGAGACCTCTTCGACTGGGCCGGCACGGGTACTCGCCGCGGTCACGGAGAGCAGGACACCGGTCAGTACGACGAGGCGCGTGAGATCTTCGGCGCTTGTGCCGGGGCTGCGCTCTACCGTCGAACTGCCTTCGAGCAGGTTGGCCTCTTCGATGAGCGGTTCTATGCTTTCTTCGAGGATGTTGACTGGAGTCTGCGGGCCCAACTTGCGGGGCGTCCGGCAAGGTACGCGCCGTCGGCCGTCGCGTTCCACATGGGCAGCGCGACGCTCGGTCGTGGGATGACGGACTTCACCCGCTACCAGCTGACTCGTAACTCGTTGTGGATTCTGGCGAAGGACTACCCGGTGTCGGCGCTAGTCCGGCATAGCCCACGGATCCTGTATGTCCAGGCGGCAGCCTTCGTCGTGGCCGTTCGAGGGCGGCAGTTGAGGGTGTGGATGCGGGCGACACGGGATGCGTTCAGGGCGTTGCCAGCGGTACTGCGGGACCGACGCGAGGTGCAGCGCACCCGGACCGCGCCGCTGCGGGAGGTCGAAGAGATCGTGGCGGCCCGCTGACAGGACGCTCCTAGCAATCCGCTGGGGCCGCGGCGACGGCGGATCGCCCGCCGAGCCCGCCGGTTAGCATGCCGAGCGATGCCCGCTCCCTGCCGGTTCTGCGCCACTCCAGTCGAGCACACGTTCTCTGACCTCGGGATGTCCCCGATGGCGAACAGCTACCTGACGCCCGAGCAGGGCAACGCGATGGAGCCGTTCTACCCGCTGCACGCGCTGGTCTGCACGAAGTGCAAGCTCGTCCAGCTGGAGGAGTTCCAGTCCGGCGAGGAGATCTTCTCCGACTACGCGTACTTCTCGTCGTACTCGACGTCGTGGCTGGAGCATTGCAAGCGCTACACCGGCGAGATGACCGAGCGTTGGGGTCTCGACGGGTCGAGCAAGGTCGTTGAGATCGCGTCCAACGACGGCTACCTGCTGCAGTACTTCCAGGAGCGTGACGTGCCGGTCCTGGGCGTCGAGCCGGCCGCGAACGTCGCGAGGGTCGCGGAGGAGAAGGGCGTCCCGACGGTCGTCAAGTTCTTCGGCGTCGACACGGCCACCGAGCTGGCCCAGGACGGCAAGGCCGACCTGCTGCTGGGCAACAACGTGATGGCCCACGTTCCGGACCTCAACGACTTCGTCGGCGGCATGAAGGTGTTGCTGAAGGACGACGGCGTCATCACGGTCGAGTTCCCGCACCTGCTGAAGCTCGTCGAGCTGAACCAGTGGGACACGATCTACCACGAGCACTTCTGCTACTTCTCGTTCCTCGTGGTGAGCCGGGTATTCGAGGCCCATGGTCTGCGCCTGTTCGACGTGGAGGAGCTCCCGACGCACGGAGGCTCGCTGCGCATCTACGGCTGCCACCAGGACGACCCGAGCAAGCCCGAAACGGACCGCGCGAACGAGCTCGTCCAGCGCGAGATCGACCTCGGCTACGACGACATCGAGTTCTACGCCGCGTACGCCCGCCGGGTCGAGGCGGAGAAGCGCGACATTGTCGAGTTCCTCACGCAGCTCAAGCGCGACGGCAAGCGGATCATCGGCTACGGCGCGCCGGCGAAGGGCAACACGCTCCTGAACTACTGCGGCATCCGTGGTGACTTCCTCGACTACACGGTCGACTTGAACCCGCACAAGCAGGACCAGCTGCTGCCCGGCACGCACATCCCAATCCGCTCGCCCGACGTGATCAAGGACGACAAGCCCGACGTCGTATTCATCCTTCCGTGGAACCTGAAGGACGAGATCGTCGAGCAGCTCGCGTATATCCGCGAGTGGGGCGGCCAGTTCGCCGTCCGCGCCCCCGAGATCCAGCTCATCCCGTGAGGCTCGACCCGACGCCCCTCGCGGGGGCGTTCGTTGTCGAGCAGGAGCGTCGCGCCGACGAGCGCGGCTACTTCGCCCGCACCTTCGACGCTGAGGTCTTCGCTGCTGCAGGCGGCGACGGCCGGGTCGCGCAGTGCAACACGTCCTTCAACACGAGGGCCGGCACGCTGCGCGGCATGCACTTCCAGGCTGCGCCCTACGGCGAGGCCAAGCTCGTGCGCTGTACCCGCGGCGCGATCTTCGATGTGCTGATCGACCTGCGCGACGACTCGATGACCCGCCTGCAGTGGTTCGGAGCCGAGCTCAGCCAGGACAACGGCCGAGGTCTGTTCATCCCCGATGGCTTCGCCCACGGGTTCCAGACGTTGACCGATGATGCTGAGGTCAGCTACCAGATGAGCGTGCCGTTCCAGGACGGCGCGGGGCGCGGCGTCCGCTGGGACGACCCGGCGTTCGGCGTCCAGTGGCCCGATGCTCCGGTCGGCGGACGCACGATCAGCGAGCGCGACGCGGCGTACTCCGACTTCGCGACATGAGGCGCGTCCTTGTCACCGGCGCGACGGGGTTCGTCGGGCGCCACGCGCTGGGCGCCCTCGTGTCGCGGGGGTACGAGGTCCATGCGGTTTCGTCGAAGGGGCCGACGGACGACAGCCCCGAGGGCGTCGTGTGGCACGTCGCCGACCTACTCGACCCGGTCGCTGGCCCCGCGCTCGTCTCCGAGGTCGCACCGACGGACCTGCTGCACCTCGCCTGGTACGCCGAGCCCGGCGCGTTCTGGGGGTCGCCGGAGAATCTGCGCTGGGTGGCCGCGTCGCTGGCCCTGCTGCGGGCGTTCGCGGACGCCGGGGGAACGCGCGCGGTGCTCGCCGGTACCTGCGCGGAATACGCGTGGGAGAACGAGACGCACTGCGTCGAGGGTTCGACGCCGCTCAAGCCCGCGACGCTCTACGGTGCCGCGAAGCACGGACTGCACGTCGTCGCCGAGGCGTTCGCAGCGGACGCCGGCATCAGTCTCGCGTGGGGTCGCATCTTCTTCCTCTTTGGGCCGCACGAGGACTCACGGCGTCTCGTGAGCTCTGTCGCGCGGGCGGTCATCGGTGGGAAGCGTGCCGAGACGTCGCACGGCGAGCAGGTGCGGGATTTCCTCTACGCCCCGGACTTGGCTGACGCCTTTGCCGCGCTCCTCGCGAGCGAGGTGACGGGCGCCGTCAATGTAGCCTCTGGCGAGCCGGTGGCGATCCGCGATGTCGTGCAGGCAATCGGGGACTCCGCGGGCCACCCGGAGCTGCTCGCAATCGGTGCACGTCCTACCAACTCGAGCGAGCCCGCCGTTCTCACCGCGGACGTGTTTCGTCTATGCGACGAGGTTGGCTGGACTCCGCCGGCGACGCGCGAAGACCGGGTGTCGACCACCGTCGAGTGGTGGCTCACGACACTGGGCGAGACGGCCTGACGGCCGGCATCCACGCCGCAGGGCTCCACGGCAGATGGTGTACCGCCGCTAACGTTCGCAGCGATGGAGATCCGCGAAACGACCTTGCCGGACGCGAAGCTCGTGGTCCCGCGGGTGTTCCCCGACGACCGGGGCTTCTTCGCCGAGACGTTCCGCGAGAGCGCCTTGGCCGACGCGGGCATCCACGACCGGTGGATCCAGGACAACCACTCGCGCTCGAGCTTCGGCGTCGTCCGCGGCCTCCACTTCCAGATCGGCGAGGGCTGCGCCAAGCTCGTGCGCTGCGGCCGCGGCCACATCTGGGACGTGATCGTCGACCTCCGCAAGGGCTCGCCGACCTACGGCAAGTGGGAGGGCTTCGATCTGACCGACGAGAACATGCACGCCCTGTACGTCCCCGTCGGCTTCGCCCACGGGTTCGCCGTGAAGAGCGAGATCGCCGACGTGCTCTACAAGCAGACGGGGTACTACTCCGGCGACGTCGAGCGGGGCATCGCCTACGACGACCCCGACGTCGGGGTGCAGTGGCCGCTGACGGCAGACGAGATCCAGGTGTCGGAGCGGGACGCGACCGGGCCCCGCCTGGCGACGGTGGCGGACACGCTGTCGTTCGTGTACTGATGACGCACCCCTGAGCTCTTCACCTGGGGGGCGAACTCCACGAACTGGCGTCCTCTACCAGACATGACAGATTCTTCGAGACGCTCCTTCGGCCCGGTCCTCGTCGTCGCGGCCAGCCTGTTCGGGCTCGCCACCGCCCGGGACGCCGCTGCTGGCGAATACGAGGTGTGGTCCTGCCGCGCACCGGATGGGACCCCGAGAGCAGCCGGGCTCGCCGGAGGCGCCGGGACCGGAGGCTGGAGGGTCGCGCTGACCTCGGGCAACAACAGCAACGGCAACACCGCCGAGGACAATTGCGCGGCGGGCGGGGCCCTGACCGCCATCGCGGCGCGGCAGTTCCCACAGAGCGGCACCTCGGGCATCGCGTGGCGCTTCGAGGCCCCGTCCTCGACCGTGATCTCCCGGTACGCCCTCACCGTCGACGGATACGTCCGGCCGCCGACCCAGCCCGATGAGCACTTCGGCGATGTCGCAGTTCGTAGAGACGAACAGGTCGATGCGTCACCCGACGGTCGGTGGCTCGGCTCGTTCTACCCGGGCATATTCGGCCCGCAGATGGTGAACTACGAGGGTGGCGGTTCCACCGGTGTTTCGCTCAGCGCCGGATGTTCCGGCTATGCAGGACGGACGTGGACCTGTGCCGCCGACAACGCCAACGGTGTTGCATCGGTGAATCTGCGGAACGCGCGTTTCACGCTGTCCGACCGGGACGCTCCAGCCGTCACCTCCGTATCGGGCGACGCCCAGACGGACTCGCTCTGGGCAGGTTCGACCGGCATCTCCGTCGGCGCGAGCGACGTCGGCGGCGGGGTCTACCGCCTGGGCGTCGAGGTCGACGGGCAGATCCGCAGCTGGCAGTACCTGGCCGCCGCGCCGTGCCGACCGTGGGCCGGCACCGAGCGGACGTTCCTGTCGCCGAAGCCGTGCCCGTCGACGGTCGGTGGGGTGCAGCAGATCTCCACCACCGATCTGCCCGACGGCGTCCACACCGTGCGGGTGCTCGTCGAGGACGCCGCCGGCAATCAGACGACGGCATACGGACCGGTGACCAAGACGCTGCGCCGCACCGCCGACGGCACGCCGGGCTCCCCCGGGGCCGCCGGCGCGGGATCCCCCGCGGGCGGGTCGGCCGCGGACCCCGGGCCGCTGAACGGCTCCCCCGCCGTGTCCGACGCCCGGATCCGCGCCCGCTGGACCGGCCGCGAAGGCATCACGCGCAGCATCAGGTTCAACCAGCGCCCCAAGCTCGACGGCCAGCTCACGACGCCCGCAGGTCAGCCGATCAAGGACGCCTTCGTGCGCGTCACCATCAAGCGCGACGCCCGGAACTCGCCGTCCTTCGCGCGTGACTCCCTCCGGACGGACAAGAACGGGCGGTTCGGCTGGACGTTGCCGACCGGGGTCTCGTCTCGCGCGATCCTGCTGAGCTACCACCAGCGCGTGAACGACACGAAGGCCGTGGCGACGACGCGGTTGAACCTGCGCGTCACCGCGGCGGTCCGGCTGACGCTCAGCCGGAAGACCGCGCGCAAGGGGCAGGCGGTCCGCCTGCGGGGCAAGGTGCTCGGACGGCCCATGCCGAAGACCGGGAAGCTCGTCGAGCTCCAGGCTCGCAACCCCGGGCGGAAGTGGATCACCTTCCGGACGGTGCGCAGTAGGAAGAGCGGATCGTTCTCCGCGACCTACCGGTTCCGCAACGGCGGTCCCGCGCGGTTCCAGATGCGGGCCCGGGTCCGGAAGACCGGGGATTACCCCTACGCGACGGGCTCCTCGGCCGTCCGGTCGATCCGGATCCGCTGACGGCCCGGGGGAGGCGGTCGCAGTCCTCTCTCGGCGCCCACCGAGGGAGGACCGTCCGGCGCCCCGATCCGCCATCCTTTGACGGGATGGTCACCGCCGCTCCTGCCTCGACCCAGGGTCCTCGCCGCGCGCAGTGCCTCCGGCGCCGGTTCGTCAGCAGTCCACAGCGGATGCTGCTCGCCGCGCGCCTGACGCTGATCGCCAACGTCGGGATCATGTTGAGCGGTGCGCTGGTGCGCGTCACCGGCTCCGGGCTGGGCTGCTCGGACTGGCCGCGGTGCAGCACCGAGAGCATCGTGCCCAACCAGGCACACGCTCCCACGATCATCGAGTTCGGCAACCGGATGCTGACCTTCGCCGTCAGCGCCACCGCGATCTTCGCGATCTTCTGTGCGCTGACGATGGCCGTGTACCGGCGGGACCTGTTCTGGATCTCCGTCGGCCTTCTCGGCGGCGTATTCGCCCAGGCCGTGATCGGCGGGATCAGCGTCCTGGCGGACCTGGACTGGGTCTTCATCAGCGCGCACTACATGGTGTCGTTGCTGCTGCTCGTCGTCCCGTCGGCCGTCCTCACCTGGAAGGCCGGGAAGGACACGAAGGCCCCGCGCACGCACCTGGCGGCCGACAAGCTCACCGCCCGCACCGTCTTCGCCCTGCTGCCGCTCGGCGCCGTCGCGCTCTGGGCCGGCACGCTCGCCACCGCGGCCGGCCCGAACAGCGGCGGTGAGGGGACCGGGGACGTCGTCCGGCGCTTCGACGTCCACGGCACCGGCACGCTGGAGTGGATCGTCCACCGCCACGGGGCGCTCTCCGCGATCTTCGGCCTGCTGATCATCGCCGCCTGGGGCGTGGCGAAGTGGCGCAAGGCCGGCGAGCGGTTGACGCTCACCCTGACCCTCGCCGGCATGCTCGTCGCCGTCCAGGGCATGCTCGGGCTGATCCAGTACGGCCTCGAGCTGCCCGGGGAGCTCGTCTGGGTGCACGTGACCCTCGCGACGCTGACCTGGACGACGGTCGTCTGGGCTTGGCTCGTCGCCGGGTCCGCCAAGCGGTTCACGACCTCGCGGGCCGCGTCGCCGTCGGCCGTCGCGGCCGACTGACCGCGGCACGACGGCTCGTCGACGGGGCTCGGAGGGCACTGTCGCCGCGCCGGTCGGGTGCGCTCTCAGCACGGGTAGAGGTCCGCTGGGCGTCGCGCGGCACCACCGAGCGGACCTGCGAGGATCCGCGTGATGAGCCGGTTCGGGGAGTCCATGCGCGGTCGCTCGGTGTTCGTCACCGGCGCCTCGGGAATGCTCGGTTCATGGCTCGTCCGCGCACTGCTGGACCGCGGAGCGACCGTCACCGTCCTGCGTCGCGACGAGGTTCGCGCGTCGATGCTGACGCTCGACGGACTCGAGGCCCGCTGCACCGTCGTCCGCGGCGACCTGCTCACGCCCGGTCTCGTGGAGCGCGCGATTGGCGAGCACGAGTGCGACACGGTCTTCCACCTGGCCGCGCAGACGATAGTGGGCACGGCCAACCGCTCGCCCGTCCCGACGTTCGAGGCGAACATCCGCGGCACCTGGCTCCTGATGGACGCCTGTCGGACCCATGACGTCCGCCGGGTTGTAGTTGCTGCGTCCGACACGGTCTACGGGGTCTACGACGAACTGCCCTACCGCGAAGACTTCGCGTTTCGGGCGCGCTTCCCCTACGACGTGTCGAAAGCAGCGACCGACCTCATCGCCCGCTCGTACTGGCACACGTACGGCGTGCCGGTGGCGATCACCCGACTGGCCAACATCTACGGCGGAGGTGACCTCAACCGCTCCCGCCTGCTGCCCGAGGCGATCGCCGCCGTCCTTCGCGGCCGTGCCCCGATCATCCGCTCCGACGGGTCGCCCGAGCGCGACTTCCTCTACGTGGAGGACGCCGCCGACGCGTACCTCGCCATCTGCGACGCGCTCGACGCCGATGAGGGCTGCGTCCCGGGTGCGGTCACCCGTGCACGTGGCGAGGCGTTCAACGCCGGGGGCGGGCGGCCCCACAGCGTCCGATCGATCATCGACGCGGTCGTCCGTGTCTCCGGGCACGACCTGACCCCCGACGTGCGGGGCACCGGCACGCCGTCCGGCGAGATCGACCGCAAGTACGGGGACTCCTCGAAGCTGCGCGACCGTACCGGGTGGGAACCGCGCGTCGGCCTGGACGAGGGCGTGGAGCGGACGATCGCCTGGTACCGCGAGCACCTCGACGCGCTGCCGACGTGATGCCGACGTCGCGTCCGGCCTAGCCGTACGCGGCGGTCAGGCGCGGGAAGCGTCGCTCGAGGTCGCGCCGGTCCGCCGGTGCACCACGGTCATCGACGGGGCGGACCAGTCCTCCCACTCCTCCCCCCCCGGCGTCCAGACCATCCACGTCCGCCAGGGAGTCGGGGTCCGCCAGCGCGCTCTCGAACACGAAGCAGTGGAGGCCGCGGACGGACCTTCCCGGCCCGCTCGGCACCGGGACTGCGCGTTCCACTGACCGCGACCGGCACGCACTGCCGATAGCGTGGCCGCCGTGCGTGAGTCCCTCCTGCCCGTCCTCCGTTGTCCTCGCTGCCTCGGCGAGGGCACCTTCCGGCTCGACGCCCGCGAGCGCGACGCCCGCGAGGTGCGGGAGGGGACGCTGGCCTGCTCCTCGTGCGACCTGGAGCGGCCGGTGCGCCGCGGCATCGTCGACCTGTTGACGGACCCACCGGGGTTCGTCGAGCGGGAGGCCGACGGGCTCGAGCGGTTCGCCGAGGTGATGCGCGCCGACGGGTGGGACGCGGAGAAGATCCTCGCCCTGCCCGACGTCGACCTGGGCTACTGGAACGCCCAGGCCAACGCGATGGAGCGGATGCTCGCCGACGTGCCGCTGCATCCCGGCCAGCGGATCCTCGACGTCGGCTCCAACACCTGCTGGGCGAGCAGCCGGTTCGCCCGCGAGGGTCTCGACGTCGTCGCGCTGGACATCGCCGACAACGACCTGCAGGGGCTGGGCGCCGGCGACATCCACTTCGAGGGCCGCGGCATCTTCTTCGAGCGGCTCCTGTCGGTGATGTACGCCCCCGCGCTTGCGAGCGGCAGCTTCGACCACGTCTTCTGCTGCGAGGTCCTGCACCACAACGACCGCGCCAACCTCGACGTGACGCTGCGCGAGATGTTCCGGCTGCTCAAGCCGGGCGGGCGCCTGACGGTCGTCAACGAGCCGATGCGGTTCCCGCTGCGCCCCAAGCTCGACCACGCCGAGGAGGTCGCGCAGTTCGAGGGCAACGAGCACGTCTACGTGATGCACCAGTACATCCGGGCCGCCCGGGCGGCCGGGTTCACGGTGCGGCTCCCGAAGCTGCGCGACGCCCTCGACGCGCCGTTTGACCGGTCGTTCGTGCCGCCCGGACGGCTCGGTCCGCTGAAGAAGGCGCTCCGCGACGGTCCGGGCGGCTCCGTGCTGCTGAAGGCCAAGCGCGCCGCGCGCTTCTGGTGGATCAACGCGATCCGCGGCGACGCGAACCTGACGCTCTACTGCGTCAAGCCTCGCTGAGCGGCGGTCGCGGCAGGTCAGCCGGCGGCGAGGACCGCGAGGCCGATCGGCACCGCGGCGATGAGGTGCGCGAGCGCCAGGCCCGCGATCGCCTGTCGGCGGGCGGCCCCGGGGGACGCACCGTCCTGCACGGCGGTGCGTGCCCAGGAGGCGAGGACCACGCCGCCGACGGAGCCGGAGACCGCAGCCCCGACGACGAGCGCCACCCCGGCGGGAAGGCCGGGGAGCAGGGCGAGCGCGAGGGCCGAGACCGCAGCGGCACCCGCCGCGACCGCGGCGACCAGCTCGCGGAGCGTCGCACGGCTCTCCGGGCCGACCCGGCCGTGGTGGGCGCCGGAGCGGGCGCGGGAGGGCGCCCGCGGCGGCCCGAGGACGGGACGGGCGCGCTGCGCGCCGG
>NZ_JAURWA010000072.1 GCF_030655195.1 Patulibacter sp.
GGCCGCCGCGGCGCCGCCGGGCAGGGCGCTCACGCGGGGAACGCGCGATCGACGATCGCCCGGGCGTCGACGCCCCGGGGCAGCGTCCCGTACGCGCGCCCGGCCTCGCCGCCCAGGCGGGCGGCGCAGAACGCGTCGGCCACCGCGGGCGTCGAGTGGCGCAGGAGCAGCGACGCCTGCAGCAGCACCCCGAGGTCCTCGACGATCCGGCGGGCGACGAACTGCGCGTCGTACAGCCGCTGCTCGACGGGCCGGCCGTCCTCGGCGAAGAGCCCCTCCACGCGGGCGCGGACCTCCCGCAGGTGCGCGTCGAACCGCGGGTCGGCACCCGAGGCCAGCGCGCACTCGCGCAGGAACGCCGGCAGGCCCTCGGGCTCCTTGCCCAGCGCGCGCAGGACGTCGAGCGCGGCGACGTTGCCCGAGCCCTCCCAGATCGACATGAGCGGGGCGTCGCGGTAGAGCAGCGGCATGCCGGACTCCTCGACGAACCCGTTGCCGCCGAGGCACTCCAGGGCCTCGTTGGCGTGCCCGCCGGCGCGCTTGCAGACCCAGTACTTCATGACCGCGGTGCCGAAGCGGCGGAACGCGGCGTCGTCCTCGTCGTAGGCGCGGGCCATCCGCAGGGCGACCGCGGTGGCGGCCTCGGACTCGATGGCCAGGTCGGCGAGCACGTTCTGCATCGCGGGCTGGTCGACGAGCGACGCCCCGAACGCGCTGCGGTGCCGGGCGTGGTGGATCGCCTCGATCGTCCCGCGTCGCATCGACGTCGTCGACCCGATGAGGCAGTCCAGCCGGGTGTGGTTGACCATGCGGATGATCGCCCGGACCCCGCCGCCGGGCTCGCCGACGAGCCGTCCGCGGGCACCCCGGAACTCGACCTCCGACGACGGGAGCGAGCGCGTGCCGAGCTTGTCCTTCAGGCGCTGGAACTCCATGCCGGGCCCGCGCTCGACGAGGAAGCACGACAGCCCGGGACCCGAGCCGTCCGGGTCGTCGGGCGCGTCCCGCAGCTGTGCGAGGACCAGGAAGACGTCGCACGGCGGGTAGGAGCAGAACCACTTGTGGCCCCACAGCTCGTACTCGTCGCCGCCGGCCGGCACGGCCACGGTGATGTTCGCGCGGACGTCGGAGCCGCCCTGGCGCTCCGTCATCGCCATGCCGGCGATGGCCCCCGTGGCCGTGTCCGGCCGGGTCAGGCGGTCCTCCCACTCGGCCGCCAGCGCCGGGGCACCGTCGCGGAGGGCGGGGACGACGGCGTACGTCATCGAGACGGGGCACATCACCCCGCCGTTGGTGTGCCCCCAGAGCGCGAAGCCGGCCGCGCGGACGACGTGCGCACCCGGCCGGTCGTCCCGCCACGGCCCGCCGGCGAGCCCCCGCCGGATCGCCCCGTCCAGCAGCCAGTGCCACGACGGGTCGAGCTCGACCTCGTCCACGCGCGTCCCGTAGCGGTCGTGCGTGACCAGGCGCGGCTCGTTGCGCTCCGCGCGCAGGCCGTGGTCGCGCGCCTCGACGGTCCCGGCCGCGCGCCCCGTCTCGGCCACCCGGTCGACGCCCCACGCGCCGCCCTCCCGCTCGAGCCCCTCGCGCAGGGCCACGTCCGTCGCGAACAGGTCGACGGGGTGCAGCGGCGGCGCCTGGTTGAGCACCCGCCGCGACGGGCCGTCCGGTCCCGCGAGGGCGCGCGAGACCGCGTCGTCGTCGGGGCCCGTCGGCGCGGGGGCGGCCGCTGCGGGATCGATGGTCGGGGTGGGATCGACGGTCGTACTCATGGTGAATCTCGGTTCACATGGTGGTGAAACCGGATTCACCTGTCAACTCCGGCGTGGTTGAATCGTCGCCATGAGCGACGGGACGACGCCGGCGGGACCGACGGACGCGGGAGGGCCGGGCGGCGCACCGACCGGCACGGACGCCGTCCTCGTGCACCGGGACGGCCCGGTCACGACCATCGTCCTCTCGCGACCCCACGCCCGCAACGCGGTCGACGGCCCCACGGCCGACGCCCTGGTGGCCGCCTTCCGGGCGTTCGAGGCCGACGGGACCGCGGCCGTCGCGGTCCTCCACGGCGACGGCGGCACCTTCTGCGCCGGCGCGGACCTCAAGGCACTGGGCACCGCGAGGAGCAACCGGGTCGAGCCGCTGCCCGCCGACGGACCCATGGGCCCCACCCGCCTGCGCCTCTCCAAGCCGGTCGTCGCCTCGATCGCGGGCCACGCCGTCGCCGGCGGCCTCGAGCTCGCCGCCTGGTGCGACCTGCGGGTCGCCGAGGAGGACGCGGTCCTCGGGGTCTTCTGTCGCCGCTGGGGCGTCCCCCTGATCGACGGCGGCACCTTCCGCCTGAGCCGCCTGATCGGGGAGAGCCGTGCGATGGACCTCGTCCTCACCGGCCGGCCGGTCGCCGCGGACGAGGCGCTCGCCATGGGCCTCGTCAACCGGGTGGTCCCCCGCGGGGGCGCGCTCGTCGCGGCGCAGGGGCTCGCAGCCCAGCTCGCCGCCTTCCCCCAGGCCTGCCTGCGGGGCGACCGCGCGGCGCTCCTGGACACCGCCGGGCTGCCCGAGGACGAGGCCCTGGCCGTCGAGCACGCGCACGGCCTGGCGACGCTGCACTCCGGCGAGGCCCTCGAGGGCGCCTCGCGCTTCGCGGACGGCGCGGGGCGCGGCGGCGCGTTCTGACGGCGGACGTCGCCGACCCGCGCCACGAGCGCCGCCGTACCCTCCGCCCGATGAGCGCCAGCGCCCCTGCCAGCGGCCCCGCCCCCACCCCCGGCGGCCCCGACTCGTTCACCGCGGACCTGTGGAGCGACGCCGGCCCGATCCAGCGACGGATCCTCGAGCACCCGTTCCTCGCCGGCCTGACCGACGGGTCGCTGCCGGAGGAGGTCTTCCGCACCTACGTCGTCCAGGACTCGCACTACCTGAAGGGGTTCGCCCGGGCCCTCGCCCTGGCCGCCGGCCGTGCGTCGGCCGACGAGGAGATCGTCTTCCTCGCGACCGCCGGCGCCGAGGCGATCACCGTCGAGCACGAGCTGCACGCCGCGTTCATCGCCGACTTCGCGCTCTCGCCGGACGACGTCGCCGCGACGCCCCGCAGCCCGACGACCACCGCCTACGTGGACTTCCTGCTCGCCCACGCCGCCGCGGGCTCCTACGCCGACGGCCTCGCCGCGGTCCTCGCGTGCTTCTGGATCTACCGCGAGGTCGGCCGCGCACTCCTGGCCGAGGGGTCCCCCGATCCGCGCTACCAGCGGTGGATCGACACCTACGCGAGCGAGGAGTTCTCGGCCCAGGTCGACGAGCTGCTGCGGATCGTCGATCGCCACGCCCCGGCCCTGGGCACCGACGGCCGACGGTGCTTCACGCAGATCTGGCTGCAGGGCTGCCGCTACGAGTGGCGGTTCTGGGACGCGGCCTGGCGCGGCGAGACCTGGCCGGTCTGACGGCGAGGCCGTCCCGCGTCACCCGAACCTGCCGCCACACGGCGGTCGCCGACGACCCCGCCCCCTCAGTGCCCGTCGACCTCGCTGAGGTCCACCCGCCGGGGCGTCAGCAGGAAGACGGCGCCCGCCGAGAGGAGCAGGACGATCGCGCCCGCCACCCCCATGCCCGACAAGGCGTCGGACAGGGCCGTCTGCGCGCGGGCCAGGAGGTCGGCCGCGGCGGCCGGGTCCAGCCCCGACGCCACCGCCTGCGCCCCGCCGATGGACTCGCGCGCCGCTGCGACGCCGTCCGCCGGCAGGCCGCCCAGGTCGCCGACGGGCAGCGCGTCGCGGTAGATCACGGCGGCCAGGCTGCCGAGGACCGCGACGCCGAGCGTGGTCCCGATCTCGTACGAGGTCTCCTCGATCGCCGCGGCGCTGCCGGCCCGGTCGGTCGGCGTGCCGGCCATGATCACCGCCGAGCCGAAGGCCAGCGCGCCGGTGCCGACGCCGATCATCACGAGGGTGAACGCGAAGACCGGGTAGGTCGGGTCACCCGCCAGCGCGAGCGCGAGGAAGCCGAGCCCCGGAGCGGCCAGCCCCGTGGCGAGGACGACGCGGGCACCGACCCGCTCGGCGATCGACGGCGCGAGCGGGGCGAAGACGATGCCGCCGACCGCCGCCGGCAGCAGCGCGACGCCCGCCATCAGCGGCCCGTGCCCCTCGACGGCCTGCAGCCACTGGGCGCCGACCAGCAGCACCGCCGACAGGGCGATCATGGTCGCCAGCGCGGTCAGGACGCCCGCGGCGACCTGTCGGCGGGCGAGCAGCCGCAGCTCGAGGATCGGCCGGTCGCGCCCGAGGCACCGACGGACGAAGAGGGTCAGGCCGACGGCCGCCACGACGGCCGAGACGACGCCGGCCGGCTCGACCCCGTGCTTGGCGAGGTCCTTGATCGCGAAGACCAGCGCGACCATGCCGACGACCGACAGCACCAGGGCCGGCACGTCCCACGGGGCGGGAGACGACGAGCGGCCGCGCGGCAGCAGGAGCACCGCGGCGATCGCCGCCAGGACCATCGCCGGCACGTTGACGAGGAACGCCGCGTGCCAGTCGAAGAGCTCGACCATCAGGCCGCCGAGGATCGGGCCGAGCGCCGCGCCGACACCGGCCATCGCGCCCCAGATCCCCAGGGCGAAGGCGCGCTCGCGCCCGTCGGGGAACAGGTGGCGGATCATCGACAGGGTCGCCGGCATGATCATCGCCCCGCCGACCCCGAGCAGCGCGCGGACGGCGATCACCGCACCCGCCGACTCCGCCACGAGCACCGCCGCCGACGCCGCGCCGAAGACGACGAAGCCCGCGACGAGGACGTACTTGTGCCCCCAGCGGTCCCCGAGGGCGCTGGCGGTCACCAGCAGGCCGGCGAGCACGAGGGAGTAGACGTCGACGATCCACAGCACCTCGGTGGAGCCCGGCCGCAGGTCCGCCGTCATGTCCGGCAGCGCGACGTTGAGGATCGTCATGTCCATGACGACCATCAGCAGGCTGGCGCAGAGGACCCCGAGGCCCCACCAGCGCGCGCCGCCGGGCAGGCGCCCGATCATCGTCCGGCCGCCGCGAAGAAGCTCGTGACGACGTGGTCGGCGATGTCGCGCGGGGCCACGTCGCCGTAGCGCTCCGCGTCGAGGCCGGCACGGAGCAGCCCGAAGAGCACGTGGTCCAGCCACACCGCGGGCTGGTCGTCGCGCAGCACGCCGACCCGCTGGGCGGAGGCGAGCACGGACGTCTCGAGCTCGACCAGGCGCTGCACCGCCCCCGCCAGTCCGGGGTGGCGCTCGACCTCGGGGTGGGTCAGGGCGAAGCTGTACTCGGCGGAGTCGACCACGTACCGGCGCACGAGGTCCTCGATCGCCGCGCGGTGCGCGTCGGCGTCGTCGGTGCCCACGACGTCGAGCGCCGCACCGGACCGGAGCGAGTCCTCCCACCGGGCGAGACCCCACCGCCCGAGCGCGAGGACGAGGTCCTCCCGCGTGGAGAAATGCCGGTGCAGCGTCGCCCGACCGACGCCGGCGACCGTCGCGATCCGGGCCATGGTGGCCGACGGATCCTCGTTCAGGACCCGCAGCGCCGCGGCGAGCAGCCGCTCGTCCCCGCTTCCCGCACCCGCGCCGAATGAGACAGTGATGTCTCATACGGTACACAGCTGCCTCACCTTGGCGCGGCCCGGGAGCCGCTCCGTGCACGCCGCACCCGGATGCGGTGTGATGCGCGCATGAGCACTCCCGCCTCCCCCGCGCCCGCCACCGCCCCCGCCGGCCCGCTGGTCGCGGTGATCACCGGGGCCTCCAGCGGTCTGGGCGAGGCCGCGGCCGAGCGCCTGGCCCGGGAGCCGAACGCCCGCATCGTGCTCGTCGCCCGCCGGGAGGATCGCCTCGCCGCACTGGCGGCCCGGCTCCCCGCCACGGTCACGTGGGTCGCGGCCGACCTCACCGACGAGGACGCACCCGGCGAGGTCCGCGACCACGTCCGCGCGGAGCACGGGCTGCCCACCCTGCTCGTCAACAACGCCGGCGCCGGCTACCGGGCGCGCTTCGGCAGCGAGCAGAACGGCGGCTGGGAGAACGTCCGTCGCACCATGGCGATCAACTTCGACGCGGTCGTCCGGCTGACGGAGGCGCTCCTGCCCGACCTGCGTGCGGCGGCACCGTCGTCGATCGTCAACGTCTCGAGCACCGCCTCGCGGGTCAGCCGCCCGGGCACCGGCGCCTACTCGGCGAGCAAGGCGGCGCTGGCGCTGTGGACGGACGCCCTGCGGATCGAGGAGGCCGTCCACGGCGTCCACGTCGGCAACGTCCTGCCGGGCTTCGTGCCGACGGAGGGGTTCCCCCAGACCGAGCTGGTCGAGAGCCGCATGGGCAAGTACCTCCTGGGCACCCCCGAGGGCGTGGCGGAGGCGATCGTCGAGGCCGGACTGGGTCGCAAGCCGGAGCGCTACACGCCGAAGCTCTACGGCCTCGTCGCCGCGCTGCGCTTCGCCGCGCCGGGCCTCACGCGCCGCGTGATGGGCACCGACGCCGCGCAGGCGATGACGACGAAGACCGTCTCCGACCAGTAGCCGCGGACGGGTCGTGCCGGACCGCGCCCTGGTCCATCGGGCCCCGATGCAGGCCCGGGACCGCGATCTGCCCCGCGGGGCGGGCGCCGCGTTCGGCGTCGCGCATGGACTGGTCGGCACGGGCGACGCGCTCGACGTCGTGCCCGCGACGCTCGACGAGGCGGTCGCCGCCGCGACGGACCGCCACGGCGAGAAGGCCGGCCGGATGCTCCGGCGCTTCGCCGAGGTCCCCGCCGGCGCCTTCGTCTGGACGCGCGTGGGCGACGCGGACGACGTCCCGTTCCGCCTGGGCCGCATCGCGGGCCCCTGGCGCTACGACGACTCGCCGGCCGCGCGCGAGGTCGGGATCCACCACGTGCGCCCCGCCGACTGGCTGCCCCGACCGTTCGCCGAGGACGAGCTCCCGGCCGGTGTGGCGGCGACGTTCGGGCGGGGCGGGCGCAACTTCCAGCGGACGCACGACGAGCACGCCGAGGAGGCGACCGCGGCGCTCTGGGTCGCCCACGCCCCGCCGGACTGACGGCGGATCCCCGCGGCACGGCCCCCACCGCGCCCGTCGCCTACCGTTGCCGGATCGACGCGCCCGTCCCGCAGCTCACGATCCAGTCCCGCGACCGCGTCCCCGAGCTCGTCCTCGACGTGCCCCGGTGGATGAACGACGCCGTCCGCACGATCCCCGGCCGGTACTTCGACTGGAGCAACCACGTCTGGCGGGCGCCGCTGGGCGTCCACGCCGCGATCGTCGCCCGCCGGCTGCTGGACGACACGCGGGCCGAGCTGTTCCCCGACGAGCACGTGTCCGCGTGGCTCGGCGGGATGTCCCGCTGGCACGGCGAGACCACGGTGATCGAGCTCGACGACGGGCCCCGCCTGGCCGTCGTCACGCTGATCGGCGAGCCGCCCTCCCGCCTGACCGACGCGGCGGAGCGCCTGTCGCCCGAGGCCGCCGAGGAGGCCCTGGGCATCGAGAGCCGCGCGGTCGACCTGCTGCCGTTCGACGCGGACGGGGTGGCGCTCCTGGACCGCATCGACGGCCTCGTCGTCGACACGCTGGTGATGCTCGCCTCGGCGGAGCTGCGGATGGGCCGGATGCCCGCTGCGGCGACCCTGCGCGCCGGCCGGGACGACCAGCGGACCCCGCGGGTGGAGCTGCTGCCGGGCTGGAGCACGCGGCTGCACGCCGCGTTCGGCCGGCTGCCGGAGGCCGTCCCGCTCGACACCACCCCGGGCCGCGGCTACCGGCGCGGCGACGCCCCGATCGACGCGGCGACGAGCCTCGCCGTCCCCGCCGACCCGTCGCTCCTGCCCGCCCTGGAGGAGCTGATCCGCGAGCACCCGACGCTCGTGGTGACGACCGCCGCCCGCGACCTGCTGGCGGTGATGCGCGTCGAGCACGAGGAGCGGATCGAGACCATCGACCTCTCCCAGGCCGAGCGCGCGAGCCCGCTGAAGCGCACGAGGGCCGGCGAGCCGTTGCGGCTCGGCGGCGTCCTGCAGCCGTTCCAGCACGCCGGGGTCCGCTACCTGATCAAGCGCCGCCGGTCGTTCCTCGCCGACGAGCAGGGCCTCGGCAAGACGGTCCAGGCGCTGGCGACCCTCGAGGTCGACGGGGCGTACCCCGCGGTCGTGGTCTGCCCGGCCGGGATGAAGCTCACGTGGGAGCGCGAGGCCGCGAAGTGGCTGCCGCACCGCCGCGTCGCGGTCCTCCACGGCCGCGGCCAGGTGCAGTGGGAGCCGCGCGACGCGGAGCGGCCCACGCTGAAGGCCGTCGCCGACCGCCCCAACCCGTTCGCCACCCCGCTGGACGTCTCCGGCTTCGCCGAGCCGCGCGACGCCGACATCGTGGTCCTGAACTACGAGATCGTCGAGGCGCACCTCGATCCGCTCGCCGCCCGGGTGCCGCGCGCGGTCGTCTTCGACGAGTCGCACTACTGCAAGCAGCCCACGGCCAAGCGCACGAAGGCGGCGATGAAGCTGTCGAAGTCCGTGCACCCCGACGGCCTGCGCCTGGCCCTCACCGGCACCCCGGTCCTCAACCAGCCACGCGAGCTGACCGCCCAGCTGCGCCTGATCGACCGGCTCAAGGACTTCGGCTCCGGGGCCGAGCTGGCCCGCCGGTTCAAGGGTCCCGAGTCCCACGACCGGCTGCACTGGCACCTCCGCTCGCGCGGGTTCGTCCGCCGCCTCAAGCAGGACGTCCTCCCCCAGCTGCCGGCCAAGCGCCGCGTCGACGTGCCGCTCGAGCTGAAGGACCCCGCCGAGTACCGGCTGGCCGAGAAGGACGTCATCGCGTGGCTGCGCACCCAGCCCCTGGACCTCTCGGAGCTCGACGCGAAGATCGCCGCCGCGCTGCGCGCCGAGCAGCTCGTGCGGATGAACCACCTGCGGCGCCTGGCCGCCCGCGGCAAGCTGCCCGGCGCGATGGCGTGGGTCGAGAGCTTCCTGGCCTCCGGCGAGGCGCTCGTGGTCTTCGCCCAGCACCGCGAGGTGCAGCTGGCGCTGCTGGAGCGGTTCCCCGGCGCCCTGCACATCCTCGGCGACGACACGGCGATCCAGCGCGACGAGGCCGTCAAGCGCTTCCAGGCGGGAGGGCATCTCGACATCGAGAACCCCGCCGAGCGGCTGATCGTCTGCTCGATGCGCGCCGCCGCGCAGGGCATCACGCTGACCCGCGCGTCCAACGTCGCGTTCCTCGAGCTCGACTGGACCCCCGCGATGCACGACCAGGCCGAGGACCGCTGCCACCGCATCGGTCAGGACGACGCCGTGACCGCCTGGTACCTGCTCTGCCCGGGCACGATCGACGACGAGATGTCCGACATCCTGCAGGTCAAGCGGCAGGTCATCGACGCCGTCGTCGACGGCAACCAGCTGCCGGACGAGCCCGTCAGCCTGGCCGTCGTCCGCGCCCTGCGCGAGCGGGGCCGCGCCACGGGCGAGAGCCCGGACGGTCCCGCCGACGAGGACTGATCGCGGGCCGGCCGCGGCGCCCGCCCACCGGGCGACTCCGCCCGTCGGCCCCGGCCGCGCCGCGCCGCCGGCCCGCAGGCCCCGCGACTCAGCTCGCGGCGCGGGAGCGCAGCACGGAGCGCCCCGAGTGCGTGGTGCCGTCGGCGGCGCTCTGCAGCGAGACGTCCATCGTCGGGTACTGCGCCGGGTCGACCCCGGTGTCGAAGCGGGCCTCGACGGTGCCGTCCTGGCGCACGCGGAACGTGCCGACGCTGACCATGTGCCGCGCGTCGCGCATCATCCAGACCTCGTACCAGCGACGCTCGCCCGTGGGCAGCAGCCCGTGGGCGCGCAGCATCATCCGGCCGTCGCGACCGGGGACCATCCGCACGAGCCCCGAAGCGTCGACCGGGGCGTTCCCGAGGCGGACGAGCGAGACCGGCCGGGCGGACTCCAGGCGGGTGTCGACCCGGGCCTGCGTCGCCGGGGCGTCATCGGCGGAGGTGCCTCCGCCCAGGACGACGCCCGCGATGAGCGCCACGACCAGCATGGCGGCGATGCCGGCGAACGCGAGCGGCGCGGGGATCCGGCCGCCGTGACCGTCCTCGCGGACGCAGCCGCGGTACAGGAACGGGGTGGGCTGCCCGACGCCGTCGGGCTCGAACCGCAGCGGCGGGACCTGGGCGTCGCGCCAGCCGTCGGCCTCGAGCGACGAGAACGCCTCGCCGAGGGTCCGCAGCTCGTGGGCCTCGCGCGGGTCCAGGCCGGCGAGCAGCGCCTCGCGCTCGGCGTCGTCGAGGTCGTCGAGGATCAGGGACTCGGGATCGGGACGGCGGGTCACGAGACGACCTCCCCCTCGTCGATGTGGGCCCGGAGCTTGCGCAGCGCTCGCACCATGCGGGCCTTGACCGTGCCGAGGGGCAGGTCGAGGCGCGCCGCGATCTCCGTCTGGCTGAGCTCCTCGTAGAAGCGCAGGCGCAGGAGCTCGCGCTCGTGGTCGGGGAGCACGGCGAGGAGCTCGGCCGCGCGCCAGCGGTCCAGGGCCAGGTCGGTCTCCGGCGGCGTGTCCCCGTCGCCGGACAGCCGGATCATCTCGTCCGAGCTGACGGGCTCGGGCACGCGACGCCGCAGGTGGTCGATCGCCCGGCTGCGGGCGATCGTGAGGATCCACGTCAGGAGCCCCGCGCGCTCGGGGTCGTACTGGGCCGCGCGCCGCCAGACCTCGGCGAAGACCTGCTGCTGGACGTCGTCGGCGTCGTCGCGGTCGCGGAGCGTCCGCAGCAGCACGCCGTAGCTCGCCGACCCGTACTGGGCGTAGAGGTCGGCGACGACGTCCGGGTCCCCACGACGCAGGCGTCGGGCGAGCCGTCGCTCCTGCTTGTCCGGGGGGTTCCGCCGACGCTGCACTCGCCCCATCATCCCGCGTCCGCCGCGTGTACGCGTGGAGGCCGGTGCGGGCAGCGCGATCGAAGGGGCCGAGGGGGACATCTTGAAGCGGTACGACGGGCCCGCCGCGACCGGTTGCGCGGTCGGTCCGACCCGTCGACGGGAGTCCTCCGCCACGGACGGAGTGACACCCGTCACCCTCGTCGCCGTCGTGCGCGATGATGGGGGACATGCAGTCCCCCGATCGCCCGTCCACCACGACCGCGACGCGTCGCCCGTCGCCCCGCCTACGCGCCGTCGTCGTCGCCGGCGGCACCGCGGCCGCCCTCCTGGCGGCCACCGGCACCGCGACGGCCGCCGAGAGCACCGCGAAGGCGTCGGGCACCACGACGGTCAAGCTCGCGTCGTCGTTCACCGCCTCCATGAAGCGCTCGAAGATCTCGCTGTCGGGGGTGTCGCCCGCCCGGCGCGGCGCGACCGCCGTCAAGCTGCCGCTGAAGAGCGCGACGATCGACGCCGAGGCCGGCTCGGGCACGCTGAACCACTCGGGCGCCCTCCGCTTCCGGCGCGGCAAGCGCTCGATCACCCTGAAGACCTTCCGCGTGGCCGTCCTGCCGACGGGGTCGAACATCAGCGTGGGCGTCGGATCCAGCCGCGTGCGGATCGCGACCGTCGACACCTCGGGCGTCAAGATCGCGCAGGGGAAGCGGAAGCTCACGCTGAGCAACCTCGACGTGAAGCTGACGGCGATCGGCGCCTCCCGACTGAACCGCGCGCTCGGCGTCACCCGGTTCAGGAGCGGCGCCTCGCTCGGCGCGGCGAGCGCCGCGATCGACACCCCCGCGGGCGGCGGGGCGAGCGGCGCGGCCGCGGGCTCCGTCCTGAAGAGCGGCGTGGCGACCCTCTCGCTCACGAACGAGGCGAAGGGCGGCATCGCGGCCTCCGGCGGCTCCATCTCGACCGTCGCCCCGGCGACCGGCAGCGGCACCGGGCCGTTCTCGTTCCCGATCACCGGGGGCTCGCTCGACGCGTCGAAGGCCTTCGCAGGCCAGGCGACCCTCGGTGGCGCGATGACGCTGACCGCCCAGGGCCAGACGCTGACCCTGCAGGACCCGATCGTCGACCTCGCCGGAGCCGTCATCACGGCGAACGTCAACGGCGCGCGGGTCGAGGCGTTCTCGCTCGACGTGAGCCCGCTGCGCAGCGTCCGCTACGACGGGCAGCTCGTGCTCGACGGCATCGTGGTCAAGCGCGCCCGGTCCGGGCCGCTGTCCGACACGAGCGGGCAGCCCGCCGGCGTCATCGGCACGCTCCGGCTGGACGCGAAGACCGACTGACCGGTCGCCGTCGACGCCGCGAGCGGCAACGCGCCCGATCGAGGTTCGGGTACCCACACTTAGGTCGGCCTTTGTTAGAGTCCCCTTCGTGCAGCGGTACGAAGAGCTCCCCCAGGACCGCATCCCCACGGCCGGCTTCCGGGCGCGCCGGTGGAACCGCTTCGAGCGGGACCTCCGCGACTGGATGGAGTCGCCCGAGGGCCGCTTCGCCGAGTGGCGTGCGAAGACCGCCGTCGGCGCCGTGTCGCCCGGCCACGACTGACCGCCGGGCGCCCGCCGAGGCGCCCCCCGCAGGACCCCCGAACGCCCGCACCGCGGGCGTTCGCCCGTTCCGGGGACGGTGCCGCCCGCTCGGCCCGGCCGTGCCGCGCGCCGACGTCGACCCGTCACGTCCCCGGTGCGCCCGAGACGGGGCCGGATCGGCCTTGGAGCACGCGGATCGCCAGTGGGGAAGGGCACCCGAAGGCTCTCGGTCGTGGCGCGGCGGCCGCCACGAAGGGCGCCCTTAATTGAAGTCTCTAGTTATAGTGGTCGTACCGCACCACCCAAGGAGCACCCGAATGACCGTCACCCACCACGCCAGCGCCGGAATCCTCTCCGACCAGAACGCCGCCAAGCGCGAGGAGATCGTCGAGCTCCTCACGACCGCGTACTGGATGGAGATCGAGACCGTCACCAACTACCTCCAGCAGTCGATCAACCTCGACGGCATCCGCGCCAAGGAGATCGCCACCGACCTGGGCGAGGACGTCGGCGAGGAGCTCGGCCACGCCAAGCAGTTCGCCGCGCGCATCAAGGACCTCTACGGCACGGTCCCCGGCTCCGCCGACTTCCCGAAGGACTTCGACTCGGGCCTGCAGCCGTTCGACGACGCCACCGACGTCGTCTCCGTCATCAAGGGCGTCATCGACGCCGAGTCCGGTGCGATCTCGCACTACACCCGGATCATCGAGGCCACCGACGGCGTCGACTGGGCCACGCAGGACATGGTCATCGAGATCCTGCGGGACGAGGAGGGCCACATGCGCACCTACGAGCGCTACCTCCGCGAGTACATCTAGGCCCCACGGGTCGGGGCCGGCGCCTCACCGGCGGCCCACAGCAGCACCGACGGCCGTCCTCCGGGGCGGCCGTCGTCGTTCCCGGACCGGGCACCGCCGGGCCGTCCCGGCGGATCGTCATCCTCCGGGGCCATGCCCGAGACCCTGCAGCTGCTGACCTACGAGTACGTCGACGACATGGTCGACCGCCGCACCCCGTACCGGGCCGCGCACCTCGAGGCGATCGAGCGCTCCCGGGCCGCGGGGGACGTGGTGATCGGCGGCGCCGCCGGCGACCCGCCCGCGACGGGCCTGATCGCGTTCCGTGGCGGTCCCGAGGTCGCGGAGGCCTTCGCGGACGCGGACCCCTACGTCGCCGCGGGGCTCGTCGTCTCGCGGACCGTCCGCCCGTGGACGGTGGTCACCCCGCTGCCGTAGGCCCGCTCAGGGCCGGACGACGCCGGCCTCGCGCAGGCGGTTCAGACGCCAGCCCAGGACGCGCGGGCGCTTCTGCCGCTGGGCCGCGTCGTCCTCGTCGACGAGCCCCTCGGCCAGCGAGATGTACTCCGCGCCCCCGACGGCCAGCAGCACGTCGTCGAGGCAGCGCACCTGGTTGCGCTCCCACGTCACGCCCTCGCGGAACGTCCGGTCGATCGCCTCGGCGTCGACGGACCGCACGGCGTCGCGCAGCGCCTCGACGGTGTCGAAGCCCGACTCCAGCGCGTGCCGCCGGATCCACTCCTCGGACCCGGCGCCGCGACTCGGCGGGGCCGCGGGGAACGCCTCGGCGAGGAACGACCGCATCGCCCGTGCCGTCAGCCGGCTCCCGGCCGAGCGCCCCGGCGCACCGTCCGCGGCCCCCCCGTCGACGGCGGGCACCGGCGGGGCCGGCTCGCGCCGCTCCCCGGCGGCGGCCGCGTCGTCGATCTCCTGCAGCAGCTCGTCGACCATCTCGATCAGGGCGGCCGCCCGGTCGAACTTGCGCGACACCCGCGACCCGGCCGCGCCCTTGTAGCGCGACGCGTGCTCGAGCTCGGCCCACACGTGCTGCAGCTGCGTGCGCAGCTGGATCTCGACCCGCGGGACGCGGTAGTCCTTCGGCGGGTCCGGCGCTCCCAGCTGCGGGGCGGGACTCACCAGGACGTGGACGCTCTGGTACCCGAAGGCGCGCGAGTCGGTGTGGTCGACGCCCTTGTTGCGGACCTCGCGCACGAGCAGCGCGTCGTCGTCGGCCAGCGCCTGCTCGACCGCCTCGACCTGGGCGGGGAGGAACGCGATCACCCGCAGCGCCAGCTGGTCGCTGACGTCGTCGACGGGATACCGGTAGTGCAGCCGCTCGGGGTCGTCGGGATCGGCGGCGGCGGCCTTCTGCTCGAACGACTCCGGGGTCTTGATGCGCCACTCGACCTCGGACTGGTTCTCCGGGATGCCGGCGGCCGAGATCAGCTCGCGCAGGTGCGCCTCCATCGTCCCGCCGAGACGACGCAGGAACGCCTGGTACGACGGCAGCTCGTAGTGGCGACGGGCCCGGCGGGCGTGGTCGAGGAAGGACGGATCGGTCATCGGTGCGCCGCCCACCCTCCCACGCGGCCCGGTCGGTCGTCGGCGCGCGAGCGCGCGCCCCGGGCTCGATCCGACCGCCGTCCCGTGCGAGGGACGCGCTCGGCCCGGGACCAGCTCCCCCGCGCGCTACGCTCGATGCATGGCGCAGGAGCACGACCACACGGCGGATCCGAGCTGCCCCAACGGGGTCTGCTCCGCCAGCGCACCGCCGCTGATCGGCTCGATCCTCACCGGTTCCGGCCTGACCCTGGACCGCGCCGTGCAGCTGCTCCAGCAGGGCGCCGAGCTCCCCCTCACGGACGTGCAGCTGCGGATCGTCGAGGAGCGCGCGCTGCGCGTCGCCGGCTAGCGGAGCGCCCGATCCCGCCGCGCCCGGGGCGGGACACGCCCCGGTCGGGTCGGGCGGGATCGGGCCTCGGCCGGAAGTCCCTGGGGCGGGATCGGGCCTCGGTCGGAGGCCCCTGGGGCGACGATCGGCATCGACGCCGGCATGGAGTCTTCGGCTACCCGAACAACGAGCACGGGTTTCGTGTTAGGGTCTCCGAACTAGATGCCGCTGACGGACCGGCTCCGCTGGCTCGCGGCCCCGTCCCGACCTTCCCCTGGCACCGCATGTTCGACTCATCCGCCTGCCCCGATCAGGCCCCCTGGACGCACCTGGCCATCGGCCCGACCGAGGTCCTCGTCCACCGGGCGACGGTCACCACCCTGGGGGCCCGCGGCGTCCGCACGTGCGACCGCTTCGACTGGTTCTGGGGCCGGGCCGGCGGGGACCGGTGGGTCGTCTTCCACCGCAGCGAGCACCACGACGCCGTCACCGCCGGTGCGGTCCTCCGGCGGACCGGGCGCGACATGGAGTGGCAGGAGCAGCTCCTCGGCCGGCGGCAGGACGAGCTCTTCGCCGCGCCGGTCGCGGTGGCCGACCTGCAGCGCGCGGCGATCGCCGGGCTGCAGCGCAGCGGGGGCACCCGGCTGCGCACCGCGCTCCCGGAGGAGCGTCCCGAGATCGCGGGCCTGGCCCCGCTCCCGGGCGAGCGTCCCCCGGCCCCCGAGGAGCTGCCGCCGCTGGTCACCGCGCTCCCCGCCGACCCCGCCGCCGACCGCCTCGTGCTCGCCGAGGTGCTCCCCGAGCGCGCGGCCCGTCGCCTGAACCGCCAGGGTCTGACGACGCTGCAGGACCTGGCGCGGCTGTCCGACGTCGCCCTGGCCGAGCTCCCCGGGGTCGACGACCAGACCCGCCGCGAGGCGCTGGCCGCCCTGCGCCGCCACGGGCTCCTGCTCGCCCCGGACCGCTCGTCCGTCGCCGACCTGCGGGAGCGGCGCGACGGACGGCGTCGGCAGGCGGCCCGGTTCGCCGAGCTGCTGCAGCGGGGCTACGGCGTCGAGCAGATCGCCGAGCACGCCCGGCGCTCCGTCGGCTACGTCCGCATGGTCCTGGGCGACCGCGCCGCCTGAGCCCGGGGCGGCGCCCGCATCCACGCCCGCCCGGGCCGCCGTACCCCCGGCATGACCGAGAACGTCTGGGACTACCCCCGGCCCCCGCGGCTGGAGCCCGTCGGCCGACGGGTCCGCATCGTGCTGGGCGGCGAGACCATCGTGGACACGGACGAGGCGCTCCGGGTGCTGGAGACGAGCCACCCGCCGACGGTCTACGTCCCGCCGGGCGCCTTCGCCGACGGGGTCCTGCAGGACGCCGACGGCAGCTCGTACTGCGAGTGGAAGGGCGTGGCCCGCTACCACGACCTCACCGCGGGCGGCCGGACGGCCGACCGCGCCGGCTGGTCGTACCCGCGGCCGACGAAGGGCTTCCTGGACCTGCGCGACCACGTCAGCGTCTACCCCAGCCGGATGGACGCCTGCTGGCTGGACGACGAGCGCGTCCAGGCGCAGGAGGGCGACTTCTACGGCGGCTGGATCACCGAGGACCTCGTCGGCCCGTTCAAGGGCGGTCCGGGCACCCGCGGCTGGTAGGGCGGCGAGCGCCGATCCGCCGCTAGAAGAGCCGCCCCGCCGCCTCGCCCTCCGCCAGCGACGGCGTCGGGCTGGGGCCCGCAGACCCCTCGGGCTGGCAGACCGGGCACTCGTAGACCGTCCGCCCGGCCATCGTCGACGTGACGACCGGTGCGTCGCAGTCGTGGCAGTGCTCGCGACGGTAGACGTGGACGGTCCGGTGCCGGACGCGGTCGGCCCGCGCGCGAGGACCCTCGCCCTTCGTCGCGCGGCCCGCCTTGACGGGCTTGTCGTCCGCGTCGCGGATGGTCACGATCCGGCGCTCGCGGACGCCGTCGGCGAGCATCTTGGCCATCGTCCCCCACAGGACCATCGCCCGCTCGTCGCCGAGCTCCCGGGCCGGCAGCCGCGGGTCGATCCCGTCGACGTGCAGCGCCTCGGCCCGGAAGACGTTGCCGATCCCCGCGACGACCTTCTGGTCCATGATCGCGGCGCCGATCGGGATCCGGCGCTTGCGCAGCGCGGCGACGAACCGCTCCGGGTCCGCGTCGCGGCGCAGCGGGTCGGGGCCCAGGCGGGAGAGCAGCGCCGCCTCCTCGTCCGGGTCGATCAGCGCACAGGCCACGGCCCCGGAGAGGTCGACCGTCCAGCGCTCGCCGATCATCCGCAGGCGCTTCTCGCCCTTGGGCTCCTCCGGCGGGGTGTGCTGGCGGCGGAACCGGCCGAACAGCCCCAGGTGCACGTGCAGCGTCAGGTCGTCCTCGAACCGGTACAGCAGGTGCTTGCCGTAGGCGTCGATCTTCGCGAACGAGCGACCGTCGAGCGCCCGCGCCGTCTCGACCGCCCGGCCCTGCGGCGAGGACACCGCGAGCGGCTCGCGCGCGAGATCCCGCACGTGGTCGCGGGCGAGGCGGTGGATGGTGTGGCCTTCGGGCATCGGACTCCAGCGTGACGGTGACGACGGCGGCGCGGGTCCCCGGCCGACCTCCGATGGTGCGACCGCACGACGCCGATCGGTTGCCGGAGCGGGCCTCGAGGTCGCGCCGCGAGGGCCCGGTGCCGGGCTCGGCGATCCGCCCGGGTGTCGGCCCCGGCGACCCGCCGAGGTCGCGCCGGAGCGAGGCGCCCGTGGTCGACGGCGGCGACCCGCGTGGATCGCGCCGCGGTTACTCCCCGCGCGAGACCCGTTCGACGAGGTCGTCGCCGAACGCGCCGTAGCCCGTCTTCGCCCAGACCGTGTCGCCCTCGAAGTACGGCCGGTCGCCGTCGCGCAGCGCGTCCGGGTCCCGCCCGGCCCGCAGATCGGCGGCGCAGGCCGCGCACGCCGGGACCCGCAGGCCGCGCTCCCAGCGGACGGTCCTCGCCGAGCGGCCGTGCAGCGGATGGAACGTGCACAGCGGGGTCCACGCCGCCGGCCGCCCGCCGCCCTCGATCGCCGCCGCGGCGGCCAGGTCGCCCCGGGCCCGGTCGACCAGGACGAGGACGCCCACGAGGTCCACGGTCGGGGCGCCGTCACGGGCACGGCGGCGCGCGGCCGTGTACGCGTCGAGCGCCCGCTGGTAGGCGTCCTGGGCCCGTTCGTCGCGGGGGACGGACCCCTCGTCCAGCAGCGTGGCGAGCGCCAGCAGCTCCCCGTCGGCGTCCTCGTGCAGGTCCGCGCGCTCGGCGGCACGGGCGTGCTCGAAGACCCGGGCGGGCACCACCGGCAGCGGGCCGTCCGCGGCGAGGGCGCCCCGGCGCCGGCGCCGGACCAGCACGACGGCGACCACGAGACCGACGACGACCAGTCCGACGAGCACGGGCAGCAGGCCTCCGCCGCCGTCGTCCGTCCCGCGGGTCTCGCGACGCGGGGTGGCCTTGCGCTGCGCCGCGCTGCGCGCCTCGTCGGCCGCGACGCGGGCGGCCAGCCGCTGCGGGGTCTGCCGCAGGTTCGCGAGGAACCGCTCGACGCGCTCCAGCAGGGTTCGATCGAAGCTCTGGTCGCCCTCGTCGGCGTAGTTGGCCAGGCTCTCCGCGTCGGAGACCTCGCTCCGCCGGATCTGTCGGCCGTCCCGTCGCTCGTCGACGCGGATGTAGCGGTCGTCGACCGTGACAAGGATCCCGTCGAAGGACAACCGGCTGCGCAGCGCGGTGACGAAGGACCGGTTGCGGGCGTAGGCGGAGCCGCTGCCGTCGGGCGCCTCGACGAGCGCGACCTTGACGTCCTCCCCGGACCGCTCGACGGCCTTCTCGATCCGCCCGGCCGCTGTCGGGCTGATCTGCCCGTCCAGCGCCGGGTCGATGTACACGGGCGACCGCTCGAGCGCCCGGACGACCTGGGCCGGCGTCGGGGCCGCTGCCGCCCGGTCGGCCCAGGGCCCGAGGCCGCCGACCGCGAGGAGCAGGGCAAGGGCGAGCACGGCGATGCGCACCGGCGACCCGCCGGCGCGCGGGGCCGGGAGCCCTGACGGAGGACGCACCACGATGCCGGGACGGACGCTCACCCACGACACGCTACGCACGCCGGCCCCTCCCGCGTCGCCCGCGCCGCCCACCGGTGGCACCGGACGCGCTCCGGCCGGACGCCCCCCGACCACCTCGACGGCTCGCGCCGGCGGGTCGGCCACCTGCGGCGCCGCCGGCACCCGGGCCGCCCGCGCGGGCCGCACGGACCACCCGCAGCACCCCGAGGACGACGCCCGCGAGGAGCAGACCGAGGAAGACGCCGACGAAGACCCCGGCCGACGCGTCCTCCTTCCGGCGGGCGTCGCGTGCCTCGCCAGAGAGTGACGTGCGCTCGCGGACGTCGTCGATCACGCCGTTGGGCTCGCCGGGCCCGGCCTTCGCCACCGTGTCGACGATCTCGCGCAGGCGCGCGGGGATGGAGTCCGCCGGCGAAGGCCCGGGATCGCGCTCCTGCTCCTCGTAGGGCCGTTCGTCGCGCGGCGGGGAGAGCACCGAGATCGAGATCCCCAGGTCCAGCGGCACGCCGACGCTGGCCAGGTCCATCCGGGAGTCCTGGTCCACCGCGACGTACAGGCCGTCCTTCCCCACCTCGCGCTGCAGCCGCTGGACGACCCGCTCGAGGTCGCCACCGGACTCGTCCTCGTCGACGGAGGGCAGCACGGCGACGAAGATCGGGATCCGCGCGTCCCGCAGGGTCCGCTCCATCGACCGTGCGGTCCGCGCGTCGAACATCCAGTCGAGCTCGGGGTCGATGACCAGCGGCGTGCGGCGCAGCTCCCGGGCGATGCCCGCCAGCCGGTCGGTCCGGGAAGGGGCGGCGGCCGGCTCGGCCCCCGTGCTCGTGGCGTCGTCGGCGGCCTCGTCGTCCGAGCCGCCGAAGGGCGATCCGGCAGCGAGCGGGGACGCGGCCGAGGCCGGCGGCGTCGTGGACGCGAGGGCCGCCGGCCCGCCCACCCCCAGCAGGGCGACGAGCGCCAGCGCAGCGATCCGCGCCGCGCGCGTCCGACGGCCGGACCGGGGCGTCGCCGGCGCACCGAGCGCACCCAGACCCGTCCCCGGCTCCTGCTCCGGCCCCGGCTCCATCCGCGTCCTCGGCTCCATCCCCGTCCCAGGCCCCGTCCCCGTCCCCCGCACCGAGCCGCTCATCGGACGGTCCTCCCGCCCGCGAGGACCACGTCGGCGACGTCGTCCTCGATCGCTCCGAAGCCGGTGCGGGCCCAGACGGTGTCGCGGTCCCAGTAGGGGCGGCCACGATCCTGGAGCACCGCCGGCGCCGTGCCCTCGGCGATCAGGGCCGCGCAGGACGCACAGGCGGGGATCGTCGCGTCCTGGCCGCCGCGACGCCACCGGGTGGGGCTCGACCCCTCGCCGTGGCGCGGATCGAACAGGCACGGCCTCCAGGTGGTCGCGCCGTGCAGCTGGGCGCGCCCCGCGTCGGCGAGCACGCGGGCACCGAGGTAGTCGACGGCCGTCGCCTTCTCGGCGCCGAGCACGTGCGACGCCGCGTCGTAGCTGCGCAGCGCGCGGGCCGGGGGCGACGCCGCCTCGGCGATGGCCCGGGCCAGGCCGGCGACGGCGTCCTGCGCGTCGCGCCGGGCGTCCGCGCGGTCCGGCTCGGGGACGACGGCCGCCGCCGCGGCCTCCCGTGCCTCGCGAGCGCTGACGCGGACGCGCCGGCGCTCCTCGCGTCGCCGGCGGGCACCGGGGGTCATGGCTGCGACCCCGACGACCACCGCGGCGGTGAGCAGTCCGACGACCGCGACGATCGACCAGAACCGGACCGCGTCGGCGGCGTCCTCGTCCGTCTTCGACGAGGCCGGCGGGGTTCCGGTGCGCAGGGTGTCCAGCGCGACGAGGACCCTGGCGATCGGCCCGTCCCGGGTCGGCACGGCGTCGAGGACCACGGACGAGATCCGGTCGATGTCGCCCCGCGTCCGCACGCCGAAGGCCTCGGCCTCGAGGTAGATGCCGCTCTCGTCGGCGACGACGTAGAGCCCGTCGCGGCCGAGACGGTCGTGCAGCAACGCCGGGAGATCCGAGAACGACTGGAGGTCGGGCTCGTCGCTGAACTTCGGGGCCACGACGACGAACGTCGGGTAGGGCATGTCCGCGACCGCCCGCCGGAGTCGGGCCTCGTCCGCGGCGGACACGACCCGGGTGAGCGCCGGGCTCACGTACACGGGGTCCTTCCGCAGCAGGCCGGTGAAGTACTCGGCACGGGTGTCGCCCGGCGCGGCCGACGCGGACGCCGGGCCGACGACCGCGAGCACGCCGGCCGGGCCGCCCGGCGTCCCGGGACCGCCGGCGGCCCCGAGGAGGAGCATCAGGACGAGGAGGGCGAGGAGCCGGGGACCAACCGGATGGCGGTGGCGTGGGGGACGCACACGGCGGACCATATCCGGGGCGGCCGACACGACACCTGGCGCGTCGGCGCTGGTCCCCTGCGGCCTCAGGCCCCGCGCTGGCGGTCGGCGGGAAGGCCCTTCCGCCACGCGGAGAACGACTTCGCGCTCCGCCGGTGCGGGCGGGCCAGCCACGGCCACGGGTGTCGCTCGGCGACGTCGAGGCGTCCTTGCAGCCTCCTCCACCCCGGCACCGGCGTCCATGTCGCGGCGAGCGGGCGACCCGCGAGGACCTCACCGGGGTCACCGACGTGGAGCTCGAGATCGCGGGAGGCGACCAGCTCTGCGAGGGTCTCGGCGAGGAAGACCAGCCGCTTGCCGGAGAGGCGCCACCGGGCCAGGCGCGCGTGGTCGAAGACGAAGACGGCCGGCAGCTCGGGTCGGGCCTGCATCGCGGGATCGCGCGACCCCAGGCTCTCGGCCGTCAGCCAGACCGCCTCGGGTGGACGGTCGGTCTGCACCGCTTCGGGCCCACCGGTCCGGTCGGGGTCGGGGTCGGCCCGTAGCACCGCCGGCGACTCGACGGACGGCCCGGACGGCGCGTCCGGGAACTCCTGGATCGGGCAGCGGTGACGGAGCTCGCACCCACCGCACAGCTCGGGCGCGCGCTTCTCGACCTGCCACCGCGCGAAGCCGTAGGGCCTCCCGGTGCCGGCGCCCACGGTCCATTGCCAGCCCAGTCGGTTGGCGGCGCGCGAGCCGTCGAGGAGGTGCCGGAAGAACCGGTCCTCCCCCTCCCGCCAATCCCTGCCGCCCCGGACCGTCCACTGCGACGACAGCCACATGCGGGTCTGGTTGACGAGCCACCCGTCGCGGCGGAGCTCATCGGTGGTGAACGCCATGCAGGCCATGGAGCGGTCCCACGGCTCCTGCCACGGGGCGGCGGCAGGAGGGACGTGTCGGAGCGGCCGCCCCAGATCAGCGCCCACCCGCGCGTAGACGTGCCGGGAGTACTCCTGCCAGAGGAGCTCGTCGCGGAACTTGCTCCGATCGCGAGCCGGGACCGAGGCGACCTCGTCCCACACGTGCGGGAGGGGCAGGAGCCCGTGCCGGATGTAGGGCGACAGCCGACTGGCGCCGCGGCGCTCCACCGGCAGGACCTCGCTGCGGCGGCCTGCGTACCCCCGGAGGTCCACGCCCCGGAGCGCGGCGTCGGCGGCGGACTGCCCACCCGCGAACGCCGGCGACCCGCGCACCCCCTCGGGCCCCTCGAGGACCACGTCGCCGAGGTGCTCGGCGACCCACGCCTCGACGGCGGGGCGGTCGTCCACGGGGATGGCGGGCAGCTCGGGCACCCGAGCCCCCTACCCGTCAGTCCGAGGATCCACGTCCTCGGCGGGCGCGTTCCGACGCTGCCTCCCGCTTGCAGCGGTCGGAGCAGTAGAGGACCGCGTCCCAGTCGCGGGCCCACTTGCGGCGCCACGCGAACGGCCGACCGCAGTGGGCACAGACCTTGGTGGGGAGGTCCCCCTTGCGACGCATACGGGCCACGTCACACCACCGTCCGACGCGCGGTCATCGCCCGCGGGTGTGGTGCCATCCGTCGCAGACCTCGCAACGGTAGACGTCGGCGCGGGACCCGGGACCGGGCTGGTGCATCAGCGCGAACGCCCGGGCCTCGGCCTCCGAGGCGTAGCGGTCCTTGCGCTCGCAGACGACCTTCTGGCGCGCCAGGTAGGCCGCGGTCTGTTGCGCGCTGGGCTCGCGGGCGGCCTGGCCGGCACGAGGGGCGCCGCGACGGTCCCGCGGACCGGTGGGCTTGCGTCGGGGCACGAGGAGCACGGTATCGGGTGCTCCGCGTGGGCTGTCCGGGTGCGGGCCCCGTGACGAGCGCAGGGTCCTGAAACGCAAAGCGCCCCGCCTTTCGGCGGGGCGCTTCACACACTAATTCCGGCGGCGACCTACTCTCCCAGGCCCTTGCGAGCCAAGTACCATCGGCGCTGAGGGGCTTAACTGCTCTGTTCGGAAAGGGAAGAGGTG
>NZ_JAURWA010000053.1 GCF_030655195.1 Patulibacter sp.
GGCCGCGCCGCCGCCGGCCGCGCCGCCGCCGGCCGCACCGTTGCCCGCCGGTCCGTCGACCGCGGCCCGGAATGACCCCGCCGTCACCCGTCGCACCTCATCGGCCAGGAACTTCGGCGGCAGGAACCGCGCGTCCGGACCGAGGACGCTCTCGCGGTCGCCGCCGTTCAGCGCGTCGACGAGGAGCGCCGCGAACACCTTCGCCGCGTCGCGCGCGCCCTTGTGGCCGTGGGTGGCGTTCGACTCGCGATTCGTGGCGTTGATCGCGGCGCCGCGCGAGAACGTGTGGGCCAGCGCGACGGGGGCCAGGCGCATCAGCACGCCGTTGCCGCCGGCCTCGGGGAAGGCGGTCCCCGCCGACGGGTCGCCGGTCTGCTCGAACCGCTCGAGCGCCTGGCGGGTCGCGTTCCCGATGTCGAAGCAGCGGCCGGTGCTCGACCGCTCGCCCTCGCGGTACCAGCGGACGTAGCGCGCGAGGGCGTCGGCCGGGTCGTGCTGCCGCCGCTCGAGCAGGCTGTCGGCCAGGCAGAGCGCCATCGAGGTGTCGTCGGTCCACGCGCCGGCGGGCAGCCCGAACGGCCCGCCGCCGACGATGTCGGTCACGGGCTCGAACGTCCCGGGCAGGGAGAACTCGACGGTGGTGCCGAGCGCGTCGCCGACGGCCAGGCCGAGCAGGGCGCCGCGAAAGCGATCGGCGCGGGACGGAGGAGGGGTGTCGGGCATGGTCACCGGAGGAGGTCGCGGGTCTCCGGGCGATCCTGACAGCGCGGGTGGTTCAAGGGAGACGTTGCGAGAACGAGCCCGCCGCCGCGCCCCGGGTCAGGCCCTCGCCGCCGCGCCCCGCCTCAATCCTTCGCGGCCGCGTCCGCCCGGCACGCCACCTGCGCGGTCAGCGGGCCGCCCGCCAGCGTGGCGTCGGCCGTCGCCTCGAACGTGATGATCCGCCGGACGTGGTCGCCCACCCGCGGGTCCGCGACGAGCGCCTCGGCCAGCTCGCACGCCTTGACCTTCGCCTGCCCCATCAGGTCGGCCTCGGGGAAGTCGACGAGCAGGATCACCGCGTCCAGTCGCCCGTCGGTGCGCAGGTTGTGGTGCAGGTCTAGGCGGTCGCGCTGGGGCTCCGTCGACAGGAGCGCCGCCGCGGCGAGGACCTGGATCAGCGCGCAGATCGGGTCCTTGTCGTTGCGGATCTTGATCTCGCCGACCGCGGGGGCGCCGTCGTCGGCCTCGAGGAGCAGGTCGACCTTCATCGCCGAGTTGGCCGGGCCGTCGGCGATCTCCTGCCGCGGGTCGTCGAATCGCGCGCGGCCCGTGGTGCGCTGGGCGACGATCTCGCGCTCGACGTAGCGGTAGGCCAGCGGGTCGTCCTCCGCGGGCTGCAGCCGGCCCTGGGCCTTCAGCCGCAGCGCGACGCTCAACGTGCTGCGCACGTCGTCGACCTCCGCCTCGGTCCGCGCCCGCGTGTTCGGATCGCGGAACGGCTCGTCGCGGTTGTCGTACCCGTCGAGCTGCTCGATCGACCGGGCGAACGCGGCGGCGATCGTCTCGACCGGGTCCTCCCGGGCCGCCCAGTCCAGCCGCGCCTGCGGGCCGCCCGGCCGCTTGCACACGTCCCGGTACAACAGGTCGATGTCGGTGCGAGGGATCAGCGACGGAGGCACCGCCCGACCCTCGCAGAGCGGGTGGGGCCCAGGGGACGGATTGCTGCCTCAGCCCCGCGTCAGCTCCTCCACCCGCACCCCGTCGCCGCCGGCCGCGTCGACCAGCAGGTCCCGCGTCGCGGGGTGGCAGGTGAAGAACAGGACCTGGTGCTCGCGGGCGACCTCGGCCACGACCTCGGCGACCGCCCGCGAGCGGTCGGGCGAGAAGTTGACCAGGACGTCGTCCATCACCAGCGGCAGGGGCGTCGCGTCGCGGGCGGTGCGACCGACGAGCGCGAGGCGCAGCGCCAGGTAGAGCTGCTCGCGGGTGCCGCGGGAGAGCGTCGCCGGGTCGAGCGCCGCCCCGTGCGCGGTGAGCACCTGCAGGACGGGTGTCTGCTTGCCGCGCCGCTCCTGCAAGGTCTGGCGGACGTCGGTGTAGCGACCGTCCGTGATGCGCGCGAACCACGCCGAGGCGTCGCGCAGCACCGTCGGCTGGCGGTCACGGACGAACGCGTCGAGGGTCCGGCCGATGAGCTCACGGGCCCGGACGGTCGTGCGCAGCTCGGTCAGCAGCCGCGCGGCGTCGGCGCGGACCTGCTCGATCTCGCCGTCGATCCGTGGCAGGTCGACGGACGCCTCGAGCGCCTCGCGGTCGCGCGTCGAATCGGTCCGGGCGGCGATCGCGGCGGTGCGCTCCTCGTCGACGCGGGGCAGCTCGACGTCCAACTCCTCGCGCCGGGCCGCCCAGTCGCTCACCGCACCGGTGCGGGCCTCGGTGATCAGGGCGTCGCCGTCGGGCCCGCCGCCGGCCTCGGCGCGGACGGCCTCGTCGCCCTCACGCACCGATGCATCGAGCGCCTCGCGACGGTCGGTCTCGACGCGGGCCTGCTCGAGCGCGGAGAGGTCGGCGGCGCCGGTCGCGGCCAGCACGGCGTCGCGGTCGGCCTCGCGCGACGTCGCCCGGGAGGCCAGGCGGTCGGCCTCGGCGGCGTCCTCGGCGTCGCGCTCCTGCAGCGCCGCGCGTCGGGCCGCGCGTGCGACCGCGGATTGCGCAGCGGCGTGGGCGTCGGTGACGGCGAGGAGGATCGCGTCGTGGTGGACCGGGGCGGGGGGAGCGGTCGCGGCGTGGAAGCCCGGGACGGGGACCGTGGCCTCGCCGACGGGAGAGTCCGGGCCCGCGGGGCTCGGGCCCCCGGCGATGGCGGACCCGACGCCTCCGGACGGCTCGCCCCATCCCGCCCGCACCAGCACCCCGGCCGCCCGCCCGCTCCACGCCTCGAGCGCGTCGTCCGCCTCGCGGGCCGCCGACGCCGCGTCGGCTGCGGCCCGGACGGCGTCCTGGGCCCGTTCGAGCGCGCCGAGCAGCGCGGCGGCGTCCTC
>NZ_JAURWA010000100.1 GCF_030655195.1 Patulibacter sp.
GGCGGCCCGGTGGGGCGGCGCGTCGCCCCACCCCGGTCGCGGCGTCGGCTCCGCCCGGCGCGCTGGAGGCCTTCGTGCTCCCGGCGGCCCGCCCCCTCGCCGACGCCTGAGGGGCCCGGCGCCGACCGGGGTCAGTCCGGCGCCCGCGTCAGGTGCGCGAGCTTCGCCGGGTTGCGGACGATGCGGATCGTGGCGACCCTGCCGTCGACGACGTCGAACGAGAGGACCGCGAAGGCGGTGCCGTCGGCGCCCCGGATCACCTGTCCCGGCTGGCCGTTGACGCGCACCGCCTCGGTCGTGAACGCGCCGTGCCGCCGCCGCGCCACCGTGGTGTGGACGAGGAACCGCGCCACGGCCGCGGGTCCGTGGACGGGGATGCGCGCCGCGACGACCTCGCCGCCGCCGTCGCCCCACAGCACCACCTCGGAGGCCAGCAGCTCCTCGAGACCGCCGAGGTCGCCGCCCTCCACCGCGGCCGAGAACCGCTCGAGCAGGCGGTCGCGGGCCGCGTCGTCGGGGTCGAACCGCGGCCGGCCCGCCGCGACGTGGCGCTTGGCCCGGGAGACGAGCTGCCGGGCGCTCGGCTCACTGCGGTCGACGATCTCGGCAATCCGCGCGTAGTCGTAGTCGAAGACCTCGCGCAGCAGGAACGCGGCGCGCTCGAGCGGGGTCAGGCGCTCCAGGGCGACGAGCAGGGCCTGCGACAGCGTGTCGGCCAGCTCGGCCCGGGCCGCCGGGCCGGGACCGGGGTCGACCAGCAGCGGCTCGGGCAGCCACGGTCCGACGTAGGCCTCGCGGCGGACCCGCGCGGAGCGCAGGACGTCGATCGACAGGCGCGTGGCCACGGTCGTCACCCAGGCGTCGGGGTTGTCGACCGGCCCCTCGTGCCGGTCCAGGCGGAGCGCCGCCTCCTGGGCGACGTCCTCCGCCTCGGCCACGCTGCCGAGCATCCGGTAGGCGATCGCGAACGCGACCTGCCGCGGGGCCTCCAGGTCGGGCGCGCTCATGTCCGTCCGACCCTACGCCGCCGGATCCCAGCCGGCCGGCACGAAGCGGGCCGACACGGCGATCCGGTTCCAGGCGTTGATCGCGGCGATCTGCCAGAGGACGTGGGCGAGCTCGGTGCCGTCGAGGTGCCGCTCGGCCTCGGCCCAGACCGCGTCGGGGACCCCGCCGGCCTCCAGCCGCGTGACGGCGTCGGTGAGGGCCAGCACGGCACGCTCGCGCAGATCGAAGAACGGGCTCTCCGCGTGCGCGGCCAGCTGGGCGAGGCGGGCGTCGGACTCGCCCGCGGCCTTCGCGTCGGTCCAGTGCATGTCGAGGCAGAACGCGCACCCGTTGATCTGGGACGCGCGCAGCTTGATCAGCTCGCGCAGGACGGGGTCCAGCTCGAGCCGTCCCTCGACGCGGGCCATGGCGGCGGTGACGGGTCCGGTCAGCCCGAGGACGTCGAGTCGCGGGCCGTGGTCGGTGGTGGGGGTGTCGGTGGTCATGTCCTCCCGACGACGCAGGGGTGCGGGGTGTGACACGGCCCGTGTCCGGGGGGGCTGCGTGGTCACCGCGCCCCGCAGGGCCCGCCGGTCGGCGCTGCCTCGGGGCCCGACCGCGGCCCCCCGGCGGCGGGGCGGTCGGGCCCGCCGCGCCCGGACCGCCCGGCGTCGCCGCCGCCCGTGTGATCCCATCGGCGGGTGAGCGTCCCCGAGATCCTCGTCGTCCTGCTGGCGGGGCTGGCCGCCGGCGGCATCAACGCGATCGTCGGGTCCGGGTCGCTCGTGACGTTCCCCGTGCTGCTCGCGGTCGGCTTCCCGTCCGTCACGGCGAACGTCTCCAACACGGTCGGCCTGGCGTTCGGCAACGCGTCGGCGGTCTGGGGCTACCGCCGCGAGCTGCGCGGCCAGGGTCGGCGGGTGGCACTGATGGGGACCGGGACGGCGCTGGGCGCGGCGGTGGGCGCGCTGCTCCTGCTCGTCCTGCCCGAGGGGGTCTTCGAGGCGGTCGTCCCGCTGCTGATCCTGCTGGCGTGCTTCCTGATGGCGCGCAGGCCCGCGCCGCCGCAGACGACGCGGGCGCTCACCCGACGACGGATGGCGATGCTCGTCGGCATCGCCTTCGCGGTGGGCGTCTACGGCGGGTACTTCGGGGCCGCGCAGGGCGTGATCCTGCTGGCCGCCCTCCGCCTGCTGCTGCCGGACGACCTGCAGCGGCTCAACGGGCTGAAGAACGCGCTGGCCGGGATCGCCAACGGGGTGGCGGCGCTCGGGTTCGTCCTCTTCGCCGACGTGGCGTGGGACGCGGCGGTCCTCGTCGCGGTCGGGTCGATCGCCGGCGCGACGCTCGGTGCCCGCTACGGCCGCCGGATGCCCGACGCGGTGCTCCGCACCGTGGTCGTGGTCGGTGGCTCGCTGGTGGCGGTGGTGCTCCTCGGGCGGCTCGTCCTGGGGTGACGGGCGCGGTCCTCCGCCCCGGACCCCGTGGACCCGCGACCGGTCCGTCGCGGCCCCGCCGTCGGCCCCGCGGAACCCCACCGCGGCCCCCGCGAGGACCCTCGAGGGCCCGTCCGCGTACCGGCCACGCCCGGACTCTCACGAAACCTTGAGGTTCCACATGCGTCTCCTGAGCGGTTCGCGTCGTTGTACCCGGAGAACGCCACGCGCCTCCCGGGCGCAGAACTGAGGACAGCCCCATGGCTCAGAACATCGACGTCACGAACCACCTCTACGAGACCATCGACGAGCAGAACCAGGACCAGAGCGCCGCCACGCGCCGCGGTCTGGTCAAGGGGACCGCCGTCGCGCTGGGCTCCCTCGGCCTCATGGGTCTGGCCACCGGGCAGGCCGACGCCGCCGTCAAGACGGCCGACGCGAACAAGGTCGAGACCATCGCGGCCGTCGCCGCGACGGCTGAGATCCTCGCCACGATCGTCAACACGGTCGGCGCCGAGAAGCTCAAGGACCAGCTGGACCCGACGACGCTGCGCAACGTGCAGGCCGCCGCCCAGCAGGAGAAGAACCACTACGAGGTCCTGACCTCGGCCGCCGTCGGCGGCAAGGCCGTCACCGACACGATCTACGTGCCCGACGAGGTCTTCGCCTCCCCGGAGAACCTGCTCAAG
>NZ_JAURWA010000104.1 GCF_030655195.1 Patulibacter sp.
CGGGACGGGTGCCGGGGGTGCGGCGCCCGCGGGCGTGGCGAAGCTGGCCGGGGGTGGCGGCGGGACGCTGGCCGCCGTCGGGGCGGCCGGGGCGGGAGGCACCGGCGGAGCGGTGACGCCCTCGGTGAAGTCGAACGTGTCGTCGAGCCCGGGGGTGACCGACGGCGGCGCCGGGGCGGCGTCCGCGGAGGCGAAGAGCGCCGGGGGCGGCGGCATCACGGGTGCGACGTCGTCGGCGGGGGCGTACGCGTCGGCCGGGGCGTAGGCCTCGGTCGGGGGCGGCCCGACCGGGGACGGCTCGTCCGCGACCACCAGCTCGTCGTCGAAGACCCCGCCGTCGGACTCGTCGTCCCAGGCGGGCTCCCCCTCGGCCTCGAGCTCGGCCGCGGTCACAGGTCCCAGCGCTTCACGCTCGAGCCTGGAGACCTCCACGGGGTCGGACCCGTGGCGGCGCTTCAGCTCGAGGTGCTCGCGGATCGCGTCATCAAGCACACCCATCTCCTCGATCCTACTCCGGCGCGAGGGTCTCGTCAGCACTGACCGTTCTGTTGCGCCCGCCCCGCTTGGCCGCGTACAGCGCTGCGTCGGCGGCGGCCAGGAGCGCCGGCGCGTCGATGACCGTGCCGGATCCGGTGGCGGTGCCGATGGACGTCGTCAGCCGGATCTCCTGCCCGTCCGGGGCCGGGACGCGCATCCGCTCGACGGCGGTCCGGAGCCGCTCGGCGAGCATGCGTGCCCCCTCGGTGTCCGACCGGGGCATGACGATGGCGAACTCCTCGCCGCCGATCCGCGCCGCGACGTCCCCGCCGCGCACGGCGTCCTGCATCGCGCGGGCGGTCGCCTTGAGCACGTCGTCGCCGACCACGTGCCCGTGCTCGTCGTTGACGCTCTTGAAGTGGTCCAGGTCCAGGACGAGCATCGACAGCGGCCGACCGTCCCGCTGGGCGGCGTCCACGGCGATCGCGACGGCGTCGTTGAAGCGCCGGCGGTTGGCCAGGCCCGTGAGCGGGTCGGTGTGCGCCTCGCGCTCGGCCTCCTCGTGGCGTCCGACGTTCTCGAGCGACACCGCGGCCTGTGCGGAGAGGTAGGCGACCATCTCGGCGTCCCCGCGGTCGAACGGGGCGTCGTCGCGGGCCACCACCACGGTGCCGGCGAGGCCGGCGGCGTCCATGACGACCGCCAGCGCGTGCTGCCCACCGTCGGAGACGAACACCTCCCGGCCCTCCGCCGCGTCCGCCGCCGCCCGTCGGAGCAGGACGTCGAAGCGGGAGGTGCTGCCCGTCTCGGCGACCTCCTCGCGGCCCTCCGCCACGACCACGGCGCGCGCCGCGTCGGCCCGGACCCCGTCGGCGGCGGCCTGCACGACGATCTCGAGCAGCCCCTCGCGGTCGAGGTTGGCGGCGAACGTCTCGCCGATGCGACGGATCGCGGAGCGCATGCGGACCCGCTCGTCCTCGAGTTCGTCCAGGCGTCGGCGCAGCTGCCGGCTCATCGCGTTGAAGCCGTCGGCCAGCTGTGCGAACTCGTCGTCGCCGGTGCCGCGCGGGATCTCGTGGTCGAAGTCGCCGTCGCCGAGCCGCTTGGAGCCCTCGAGCAGCACCCCGACCTGCCGCTGCAGGGAGCGCGAGACCGCCAGCGCACCGACCGCCGCGAGCAGCAGGAACAGCACGAGGGTGCCGGCGAGCGCGACCCGCTCGCCCGTCGACGCGCGACTCTCGCCGCCCGGCGCGACGATGACGATGTCGTCCTGGGCGGACCCGAATCCCGCCTGGCGCAGGCGCACCGCGGTGAAGTCGCCCCCGTCGACGGACTTCACCCGGTCCGGCGGCGGGAGCTCCTCGGGCCCGGACGCGTCGCCGCCGATCAGCCTGCCGCGCCCGTTGCGGACCTGGATGTCCCGGCCGGTGAGACGCTCCAGCCGCCGGGCGAGGTCCTTGGGCCCCACGACCGAGGTCTCGATCGTCCCGAGCCGCGCGCCCGTCGGGCTGACCAGCGCGTTGCGCTGCGGCAGCACGGCCGTCGGGCTGCCGACGTCGACGACGCGCCCGGACCGGGCGATCGTGATCCGCAGGCGCCGCGCGTCCGTGGCGGGCGAGAGCAGCTGCCCGGCACGACGCCGGACCCGTGAGACGTTGCCGGACCGAAGCCCCGCGGCGAGCTCGCGGTCCTTGGCGATCCGGGTGTTCACGCCGGCGGCCTGCTCGCGGAACACGTCGCCCACCCGCGCGACCGCGCGACCCTGCGCGGCGAGCCCCGCCTCGACGCGCCCCTGGGCCGCGCCGTCGACGGTGCGCAGCAGCACGACGCCGACGGCGAACAGCGGCGCCACCACGAGGAGCACGAAGAAGAGATTGAGGCGCGTCCGGAAGCTCACCGCGCGCCCGAGCGTAACCGGCGGGGGGCCTCGCGTCCGGGCGGGGTCGTGCGGGATGGATCGATCGGCCACGCGACGCGGGCGGACGGGCGGCCCGCGACCGCGCGACACGCCCCGCGGGTGCCTCGCTAAGATCCCGCGTCCTGGGGCTATAGCTCAGCTGGAAGAGTGCCTGGATCGCACCCAGGAGGTCGTCGGTTCGAGCCCGACTAGCTCCACCTCAGGACGAACGCCCCGCGATTGCGGGGCGTTTCGCGTTCCGGGGCACGAACTCAGGCAGGCACTGGGGATGCTGCGGCGCGAAGCCGGGTCCGTGTCCCGGCGAGGTTCCGCTGCCGGGGATGCTCAGTCGGCCTGCGTCAGGCTGCGACCCGTGTCGAGGATGGTGGCCTCGAGCGGACGAGGAGACCAGCCGAGCCGGGTCCGCGCCTTGGCGTTGGAGATCCGCTTGGGCAGCGGCCCGGGAGCGGCGGTCGACGTCCCGCTGTCGTCGTCGCTCCACGGGACGCGTGCTGCGTCGGGGCCGAGACCGGCACGGAGGATGCGGGCGATCCGTCCGATCGAGACGCCGTCCTCACCGACGGCCAGATAGCGCTCGCCCGCCGCGCTCGGGGTGCTCATGGCCCGGACGTGGAGGTCGGCCACGTCCCGGACGTCGACCACGCCGAAGAACGTCGTGGGCGGGGCCGGTGCGACGCCGGCCAGCAGCGCCTGGACCAGCGCGATCGAGCTCGAGCGATCCGGCCCCAGGACCGGGCCGAAGATCCCCGTCGGGTTGATGACCGTGAGCTCCGGGCCGTCCGGGTTCCCGGCAACCGCCTCCCACGCGGCACGCTCCGCGAGCGTCTTGGACCGGACGTAGGCCCCGACGTCCCCCGTGGGATCGGTCCAGTCCGCCTCGGTGTAGGGCTCGGCCGGATCGGCCTTCGGCGTGTATCCGACCGCCGCGAAGGAGGACGTCAGGACGACGCGCGAGACGCCGGCGTCGGTTGCCGCGCGCAGGACCCGCAGCGTCCCCTCGCGCGCGGGGACGATCAGGTCGTCCTCGTCGTCGGGCTCGCCCGCCGGGAACGGCGAGGCGACGTGCAGGACGACGTCCCGGTCCGCGACCGCTTCGGCCCAGCCGGCGTCGCCGAGGAGGTCGGCGACGACGAACGACACGCGGTCGACGTCCTCCGCGCCTCCGGCGGCGATGGCCTCTCTGACCTGCTGGCGCCGATCGAGCGTCCGCACCGTCGTGCGCACGTCGTGACCGTCCGCCAACAGGCGCAGCACGACGTGTCCGCCGAGGTGGCCGGAACCACCGGTGACCAGGACGCGGCTCATCGGAGCGCCTCCGTCAGGGGGCCGAGGTCCCGGATCGCCCGGTCCTCCGCCGTCGCGTCCTCGGCCTCGCGCGCCGCCCAGAGTCGCGCCTTCCCGTCGAGGTAGAGCGATCGGGTGCGCAGCTGCTCGATCTCCCGCGAGACCCGATCGCGATGCTCCTCGAACAGCTGTCGCTGGTCCGACGCCGCGCTGCGTCCGCGGGCCATGTTGCGCAGGTACGTGCGCATCGCGTCGACGCCCATGCCCGTGGTGCGCAGGCACGCCAGCGCCTCGAGCACCTGCACCGCGTCCTCGTCGTACCGTCGGTGCCCGCTGCTGTCGTCGCGGGCGATCGGCGAGACGAGGCCGATGCTCTCGTAGTACCGGAGGGTGGACCTGCTGAAGCCGGTACGGCGAGCGACCTCGCGGATCGGCAGCTCACCGGGATGCTCGACGGTCGGGAGAGGAGTCATGCGACCAGTATCGAAAACCTCGAGCGCTTGAAGTCAAGGGCCCGGGCAGGACCGGGCCGGGGTCACCCGCCGTCCGCCTGCGCGGAACGGACGGGGACCGCCGGCACCGGCCCGGGTCTCAGAGCGCCTTGAGGATGTCCTCGACGCGGTCCTTCGCGTCGCCGAACAGCATCTGCGTGTTCTCGCGGAAGAACAGCGGGTTCTGCACGCCGGCGTAGCCGGAGGCCATGGAGCGCTTGAACACGATCACGTTCTCCGCCTCCCAGACGTGCAGGACGGGCATGCCGGCGATCGGGCTGCTCGGGTCGTCGGCCGCGGCCGGGTTGACCGTGTCGTTGGCGCCGATCACGAGGACCACCGACGTGTCGGCGAAGTCGTCGTTGATCTCGTCCATCTCGAGGACGATGTCGTACGGGACCTTCGCCTCGGCCAGCAGGACGTTCATGTGGCCCGGCAGGCGACCGGCGACGGGGTGGATGCCGAAGCGGACCTCGACGCCGGCGTCCCGCAGCCTGCGGGTCAGGTCGGCGACGCCGTGCTGCGCCTGGGCGACGGCCATGCCGTAGCCGGGGGTGATGATCACGGACTTCGCGCTCTTCAGCAGCTCGGCGGCGCCGTCGGGGCCGACCTCGCGGTGCTCGCCGTAGTCGGTGTCGCCGTCGCCCGTGGGCGCCTCGATGCCGAACCCGCCGGCGATCACGGAGATGAACGAGCGGTTCATCGCCTGGCACATGATGTAGCTCAGGTACGCACCGGAGGAGCCCACCAGCGCACCCGTGATGATCAGCGCGTCGTTGTCGAGCAGGAAGCCCGAGGCGGCGGCCGCCCAGCCGGAGTAGCTGTTGAGCATCGAGACGACGACCGGCATGTCGCCGCCGCCGATCGAGGCGACGAGGTGCCACCCGAGCGCGAGCGCCAGGATCGTCGCGAGGATCAGCGGGACGATGCCGGGGCTCGCGCAGAACCACACGGTCAGCGCAGCGAAGACGACGAGCGACCCGACGTTGATCAGGTTCTTGCCCGGCAGCATCAGGGGCTTGGAGTCGATCTTCCCCGAGAGCTTCAGGTAGGCGACGATCGAGCCCGTGAACGTCACGGCGCCGATGAAGACGCCGATCATGACCTCGGCGTGGTGGATCCCGAGCGTGCCGAGGATGTCCAGGAGTCGCGCCTCCTCGCCGTTCTCGTCGTTCTCGACGAGCAGGAAGCCGTTCCAGCCGACGAGCACGGCGGCGAGGCCGACGAAGCTGTGGAGCAGGGCGATGAGCTCGGGCATCCCGGTCATCTCGACGATGCGGGCGCGCCACAGGCCGATCGCCGCGCCGACGGCGACGGCGATGAGGAGCAGGACGAGGCCGAGGCCCTCGATGTCGGCGTCGATGGCGAGCCAGACCGTGGCGATCAGGGCGACCGCCATGCCGACCATGCCGTAGCGCAGGCCGACCTTCGCGGTCTCGTGCTTGGAGAGTGCTGCCAGCGCTGCGATGAACAGCAGCGCTGCGACGAGGTATGCGGCCTGGGCCGGAACGGTGACGGACATCGCGCTAGCTCCTCGAGAACATGGCGAGCATGCGGCGGGTCACCGCGAAGCCACCGAAGACGTTGATGCTCGCGAGCAGGATCGCCACGAACGAGATGGCCGTGATCAGGTCGTTGCCGTGCCCGATCTGCAGCAGGCCGCCGACGACGATGATCCCGGAGATCGCGTTGGTCACCGACATCAGCGGCGTGTGCAGCGCGTGGTGCACGTGGCCGATGACGTAGTAGCCGATGACGATCGCCAGGGCGAAGACCGTCAGGCGCGGCACGAGCACCTCGGGCGAGAGCGCCACGAGCGCGAAGAACAGCGCGGCCGCGACGACCACGATGCCCAGGCGCGTGGTGTCCGACATCGGCTCCTTCGGCGGAGGCGGCGGGGCCACCTCCTTCGGCGGGGCGGTGGGTGCCGCCGACACCTGGACCTCGGGCGGCGGCCAGGCCAGCTCGCCGTCGTCGACGACCGTGATGCCGCGCTGGACGACGTCCTCGGAGTCGAGCACCAGGACGCCGTCCTTCTCGGGCGTCATGAGCTTCATCAGGTTGACGAGGTTCGTGCCGTAGAGCTGCGAGGCCTGCGCCGGCAGACGGCCTGCGAGATCGGTGTAGCCGAGGATCGTCACGCCGTTCTCGGTGACGACCGACTCGCCCTTGACCGTGCCCTCGACGTTGCCGCCGTTCTGGGCGGCCATGTCCACGATCACGGAGCCGGGCTTCATGCTCGCCACCATCTCGGCGGTGATCAGCGTCGGCGCGGGACGGCCCGGGATGAGCGCCGTCGTGATGATGATGTCGACGTCCGTCGCGAGCTCGGCGTAGAGCTTCGCCGCGCGCGTGTTGTAGTCGTCGGACATCTCCTTCGCGTAGCCCGTGGCGCTGACCTGCGCCTCCTCGGACTCGACCGAGAGATACTCGCCGCCGAGCGACTTGACCTGGTCGGCGACCTCGGGCCGCGGGTCGGTCGCGTAGACGATCGCGCCCATGCTGCCGGCCGCGCCGATGGCCGCGAGGCCCGCGACGCCGACGCCGGCGACGAGGATCTTCGCCGGGTTGACCTTGCCCGCGGCGGTGACCTGCCCGGTGAAGAAGCGCCCGTAGGTGTGCGCGGCCTCGACGACCGCGCGGTAGCCCGCGATGTTCGCCATCGACGAGAGCACGTCGAGCGACTGCGCGCGGGAGATGCGCGGCACCGCGTCCATCGAGAGGGCCGTGATCGGGCGCCTGGCGAGGTCGTCGACCATCGCCTGGTCCAGCCGCGGCGAGAGCAGGGCGATCAGCGTCGCGCCCGGCTTCAGGCCGTCGAGCTGCGCCGCGTTCGGCGCGTTGACGCCGAAGACGACGTCCGCGGCGAGCGGGTCGCCGATGGTCGCGCCGGCGTCCGTGTAGGCCTCGTCCGTGAAGCTCGAGGCCTCACCGGCGCCGGTCTCCACGGTCACCTCGTAGCCCAGCTTGAGCAGCTGCTGGACGGTCGCGGGGGTGGCCGCGACCCGCGTCTCCCCGGCTTGCGCCTCCCTCAGTACACCGATCACCATGGGCGTGACCCTTTCTGCGTCTGCGTCTTCATCCGTACCTCCGAGGCGCCGACCGTCGGGCGGCTCCGGGTGGAGTGTGGACTGCATCGTGACGCGCGCGGCGGCAGATGGGGTCCAGATGGTGGGCCGGCCGCGAGCGCCCCCCGAGATCAGCGCCGCGAGACCAGCGGCTTCCTCCTGCCGCGGAGGGTCAGCGTCCTGACCGCCGGACCGGGCGCACCCGCCTTCGTGACCGTGATCGTGGTGCCCCGCGCCGGTCTGCGCGTCGTCCCCGACATCCGTCGGACGGGAGCGGCAGAGCCCCCGAGGGGTAGAGGGGATCTCCATGGCGCGGATCGGGACGGCACCCAAGGACGTCGTCGACCCCGACGGGTGGCCGCTCCTGGAGCGCGACGGTGACGCCCGCGTGCTGCACGGGGCCGTCGCCGCTGCTCGTGCCGGGACCGGCGCGGCCGTGCTCGTCCGCGGTTCGGCGGGCCTCGGGAAGACGCGGCTGCTCGACCTGGCGGCGGTGCTGGGCCGCGACGCCGGCATGACCGTCCTCCGGGCGGGCGGCAGCGTGCTGGAGCGCGACTTCCCGTTCGGGGTCGTCTTCCGGCTGCTCGAGGCCCGGCTCCGCCGCGCGCCGGAGGCCGAGCGCGCGCGCGCGTTCGAGGGCAGTGCCTCGATGGCGGCGCCGATGCTGCTCGGGGGCCAGCCCGTCGAGCAGGCCCTCGCCGCGGGGAGCGATGCGTCGCTCGTGCACGCGTTGGGGTGGGTGGTGATGAACCTGAGCGCCGAGCGTCCGCTCGTGCTCGTCGTCGACGACCTGCACTGGGCCGACGCCCTCTCGATCCGCCTCCTGGTCCAGCTCGCGGCGCAGATCGCCGACCTCGAGCTGCTCGTCGTGGCGGCCACGCGACCGCGCGAGCCCGCCTCGCACAGCGACCTCCTCGACCAGCTGGCGGCGCAGGCGAACGTCCAGCTGCTGCAACCGCGCCCGCTCAGCGTCGCGGCCAGCGAGCTGCTCGTCCGCGGCGCGGCCCCGCGCAGCGAGGCCTTCGCGCAGGCGTGCTTCGAGCAGACCGGCGGCAACCCGCTGCTGCTGCGTCAGCTGCTGCGCGCGCTGGAGGCCGAGGGCGTCGAGGGGACCGACGCCGACGTCGCGCGCGTCGAGGAGGTCGGCCCCGAGGCCGTCGGCTACGGCGTCGCCGCGACGCTGGCCCGACTGGGCCCCGGGTGCGACGCCCTGGCCACCGCGGTCGCGGTCCTCGCGGACGACACCGACCTGGGGCCGGCGGCCACGTTGGCGGACCTCGACGGCCCGGCGGCCGCGCGCGCCGCCGCCGCACTCCAGGACGCGGGGCTCTTCGACGACGCCGCCCAGCTGCGTTTCCGCCACCCGCTGCTCCGCCGAGCGGTGTACGACCGCCCGGCGCCCGCCGCCCGAGGGGCGCTGCACCGGCGGGCGGCCGGGATCCTGCGCGGCCGCGCACCCGCGCAGGACGTGGCCTCGCACCTGCTGCTCGCGCCGGGCGCAGGAGAGCCGTGGGCGGTCGAGGTCCTGCGCGACGCCGCGCGCCAGGCGTCGGCGCTCGCAGGACACGCCGCAGCCGGACGTCTGCTGCGCCGGGCGCTGCTCGAGCCGCCGGAGCCGACCGACCGCCCCGCGGTGCTGGAGGAGGCCGCACTGGCCGCCGCCCGCGCGGGTGACGAGGACGCCGTCCCCGCCCTGCAGGCCGCCATCGAGGCCGCAGCCGACGGCCGGACGCGCGCGCGTCTTCACCTGGCGCAGGCACGCGCCCTCTATCAGCAGCACGCGATGGGCGACTCCGCCGAGGCGGCCGACCGCGGGCTCGCTGCGCTGCAGGGTCTCGACGGCCAGGAGTCCCTCGCCTTCGAGCTGCAGGCGGCCTGGAACGCCTCGGTGATCTGGACGCCGGGAGGCGGCCTGACGATCGCGGAACGCTCGCCCGAGGCGATCCGGGGCGACGCCCCTGCGCGCACCCACGGAGAGCGCGAGCTGCTGGCCTGGCACGCCGCCGCCGAGCTCGTGCGAGGCGAGGACCGGGAGCTCGCACTGCGCTACGCCCGCCGGGCGTGGGCCGACGGGGCGTACCTCCGCGAGTCCACCGGCGACGCCGCCGCGATGGGCCCGATGACCTCCGCGATGCTCCGGGCCGGGGCGCTCCAGGAGACGCTCGGGATCGTCGACGTGCTCGTCGACGACGCGCGCCGCCGCGCCTCGCCGTTCGGCTACGCGGCGTGGCGGACGACGCGTGGCACCTGCCTGCTGCACCTGGGTCGGCTGGCCGAGGCCGAGAGCGACCTGGAGGAGGCGCTCCAGGCACGGGCCCTGGGCTGGCAGGCGACGGCACCCATCGCGATCGACGGCCTGGTCTCGGTGCTCCTCGAGCAGGACCGGCAGGGCGACGCCGCCGCGGTCCTCGCCTCCGCCGCCCCGCTCGAGGACCGGCTCGCCGGCGCGCCGATGCGCTCCTCCATCCTGGCGGCCCGCGGGCGCCACGCGCTCGCCTCCGGCGACCCACGCGCGGCGCTCGAGCACCTCCTCGCGTCGGGGCGCCTCGCCCGCGACGTGTTCGGCACCACCAACCCCGCCATCCAGCCCTGGCGTTCGGAGGCGGCGCTGGCCGCGCGGGAGCTCGGGGACCACGAGCAGGCGGCGGAGCTCGCGGCCGGGGAGCTCGACGACGCCCGCCGATGGGGGGCGCCACGGGCGCTGGCCGTCGCGCTGCGGACCCAGGCCGTCGTGGTCGGCGGAGCCGAGGGGATCGACCTGGCCGCCCACGCCGCGCGGACCGCGGAGGACGGAGGCGTCGTCCTCGAGCAGGTCCGTGCCCTCGGGACGCTGGGCGCCCTGCTGCGTGCGGGCCGCCGGCGCTCCGAGGCGCAGGAGGTGCTGCGCCGCGCCCTCGACCTCGCGGCCGAGCGCGACGCCGTCGCCCTGGTGCGCAGCCTGCGTCAGGCGCTCGTCGCCACCGGCGCACGGCCGCGGCAGGTGCGGGCCAAGGGGCCGGGCGCACTGACGGCCGGCGAGCGACGCGTCGCCCTGCTCGCCGCGGACGGCCTCACGAACCGCCAGATCGCCGACGCCCTGTTCGTCACGCCCAAGGCGGTGGACTTCCACCTGGGCAACTCCTACCGCAAGCTCGGCATCAACAGCCGCCGGTCCCTGCGCGACGCGCTGCACGGCGCGCCGTGACGGGTGGCGCTGTCGCCGGCGGCGGCCGACCGCCGCCGCTCAGCCCCCGCGCTTGCGCCGCAGGATGCTTGCGCCGTCGCGACGAAGGGCGCCGAGGACCGCGCGACGGGGGCCGTACCGCGGGTCGGGCTCGCGGCCCGCGCCGAGGCGATGGATCTGGTGCTGCGTCCACCAGAGGTCCGCGATCGCGTCGAGCTTCTTCACACCGATCGTCTTCAGCTCGAACGTCGAGCGGGCCTCACGGTCGCGGACCAGGGCGGCCGGCAGGTCGGGCTCGAGGGCCAGCGGGCGGGCCAGGCCCACCATGTCGGTCGCGCCGCCGTCGATCGCGCCGGCCATCCCGGCGGCGGAGCGGAAGCCGCCGGTGACCAGCAGCGGGACGGTGGTGACGTCGCGGACGCGGCGGGCGAACTCGAGGAAGAACGCCTCGCGCTCCGCCGTGCTGGCCGACGTGCCGCCGTCGCTCATGGCGGGCGACTCGTAGGTGCCGCCGGAGATCTCGAGCAGGTCGACCCGCTCGCCGTCGAGCTGCTCGATCACCGCGAGGGACTCCTCCTCGGTGAACCCGCCGCGCTGGAAGTCGGCGGAGTTCAGCTTGATCGAGAGGATGCGGTCCGGACCGATCGCCTCGCGCACGGCGCGCGTGACCTCGAGCAGGAACCGCCGACGGCGCGAGGCGTCGCCACCCCACTCGTCCGTCCGGACGTTCGTGCGCGGCGAGAGGAACTGCGAGATCAGGTACCCGTGGGCCGCGTGGATCTGCACGCCGTCGAAGCCGGCCGCGACGACGATCTTCGCGGTCTGCGCGAAGCGCCAGACGATCTCCTCGATCTCCGGCACGGTCAGCGCACGCGGCCTGGCGAACGCCCCGCCCATCTTCAGCTGGACGGCGCTCGGGGCGACCGCGAGCTCCGACAGGCCGGTCATCGTCTGCCGGCCGGGATGGTTGATCTGGACGATCGCGGTGGTGTCGTCGCCCTTCGCGGCGGCGGCCCACCGACGCAGGCCGTCGACGTCGCGCTCGTCCTCGACGACGACGTTCAGCGGCTCGCCGATCGAGCGGCGGTCGACCATGACGTTGCCGGTGATGCTGAGGCCCACGCCGCCCCGCGCCCATCGACCGTAGAGGCGCTCGAGCTCCGCGGTCGGCGCGTGGGCCGGCGAGGCCAGCTGCTCGCTCATCGCGGCCTTGACGAGGCGGTTCTTCACCGTCGCGCCGCCGGGGAACGTGAAGGGGGTGCCGAGCACCGCGGTGTCGGTCGTCGCGTCGGGAGTCATGGGGTCGGCGGAGTATGCCGCCGTGCGCGGGCCGGCCCCCTACGGGTCGACCCGGCCGACCCGGCGCACCACGGCGGCCAGCTCCGCCGCGACCGTCGCGGCCGACGGCGGGCCGAAGACGGCGAGCGGGCGCCGGAGGGCCGGCGCGCAGCGCCGACCCGTCCCGGCCAGGTCGTCGGGCAGGACGTTGGCCGGGACCAGGGTGGGCCCGAGGCCCGCCGCGGCCAGCTGGACGAGCACCGACACCGAACCCGACCGGACGGCGGGCCGCGGCACGAACCCCGCAGCGGAGCACGCCAGCTCGACCGTCTCCGACAGGCCGTTGTCGCGGTCGGGCAGCACCCAGGACCGCGCGGCCAGCGCTCCGAGGTCGATGGCCCCCGACCCCTCCCCCGCGAGCGGGTCGCCCTGCCCGAGCACGACCACCAGCTCCTCCTCGCCGACGTCCTGCAGCGCGCCGGTCCAGTCCGCGGGGCGTTGCGCCAGCGCGACATCGGCCCTGCCCTCGGCGAGGTCGGCGTGGAGGTGCTGCAGGTGCGTGTGCTCCCGGACCCGGATCTGCACGGCGGGATGGGCGGAGCGCCAGTCGCGCAGCACCCGTGGCAGCACGCCCTGGGCCAGCGACTGGGTCACCGCGATGCAGAGCTCGCCGGCGCTCAGCTCGGCCGCGGACCGCGCCGCGCGCCGGCCCCGCTCCAGGACGTCGAGCGCGCTGCGGGCGGCGGGCAGGAGCGCCCGGCCCGCCGGGGTCAGGGACACCGGCCGGGTGGTGCGCTCGATCAGCGGCGCACCGACGGCGTCCTCGAGCGCGCGGACCTGGTGCGACAGCGCCGGCTGGGAGACCAGGAGCGCCTCGGCCGCCCTCGTGAACGACGCCTCATCGACCACGGCGACGAAGTACTGCACCTGCCGGATATTCAGCGGCGCCGGTGGTGCCCGCAACGACATGCAGAGAATCTATCGAGGTGACTCATCACCGGTCTTTGATCTATCGGCCGGGTCGCGACACCATCGATGCATGAGCACCACGGCCCAGCACACCCAGCGCGACGCGCACGACCTGCGGGGTCGGCGCGTCCTCGTGGTCGGCACCGGGGGCATCGGGCGCGAGATCGCCGCGGCGGTCGTGCGCTCCGGGGGCGAGGCGATCCTCGCCGGACGGGACGCGGAGCGGGCGGGCGCCGCGGCGGAGCCGATCGGCGCCCGGTCGCTCGCCCTCGACGTCACGGACGAGGACTCCGTCGCCGACGGCCTGCACCGGGTCGGTCCCCTCGACCACCTCGTCTCGACCGCCGGGGCGGCCGCGAAGGGCCCGCTGGCCGACCTCACGGTGCAGGACGTCGAGCGGGCGGTGCGCGCGAAGCTCGTCGGCGCGCTGCTCCTGGCCAAGCACGCGGCGCCGCTCCTGGCGGAGGACGGGTCGCTGACGTTCTTCTCCGGCGTCGTCGCGTGGCGTCCCTCCGCCGGGATGGCGACCATGGCGATGACCAACGGCGGCCTCGCGCACCTCGGCCCGGCCCTCGCGATCGAGCTGGCGCCGCGGCGGGTCAACGTCGTCTCCCCCGGCATCGTCGACTCGGGCGCGTGGGACGGGATGGGCGCCGAGCGCGACGCGTTCCTGGCCCGCACCGCCGCCGCCAACCCCGCGCGCCGCGTCGGCACCCCGGACGACGTCGCCCGCGCCGTCCTCGCGGTCGCCACGAACCCGTACATCACCGGCTCGGTCGTCCACGTCGACGGCGGGGGGCGGTACGCATGAGCCGCGTCGCACGCCTGCGGCGCCGCGAGGCGCTCGCCGCCACGCTGTTGACGGGTGCCGCCGCGCTGCACGGGACCGTGTCCGCCACGGACGCCGTCGCCGCCGGGCGACCCCACGTCGGACGAGACGCGACGCGCCGGACGCATCCCTGGCGCACCGGCACGGACGCCGACCTGATCGATCGCAGCCCCGGGCTGGTGCGACCCCGGCATCTCGTGGTCGACGCCGGCCTGTCCGAGGCCCGGGCCCGCGAGTGCGTCCGGCTGGCGCAGGAGCTCTACACCTTCTGGGACACCGGGGACGTCCGTCACCTGCGGCGCGCGGTCGTCGCGGACTTCCGTGACAACACCCCGCCCCCGGGCCGCGCGCAGGGCAGGGCGGGAGTCGTCGCGGCGTCGCGCGCCTTCCGCGCCGCCGTGCCGGACCTGCGCTGCGAGCTGCACGACCTGGCGATCGCCGGGGACCGCATCACCGCCCGTCAGGTCTACCGGGGCCGGTTCACCGGCGTCTACGACGGTGTCCACGGGCGCGGGCAGAGCGTCCGCTTCGACGCGATCGACATCCAGCGCGTCGGCCGGACGAGGATCGTGGAGGACTGGCACCTCGAGGACACGTCGGCGTTCCTGCGGCAGCTGGGGTTCGTGACCGCGCCGGCCCCGGTCGGGGGTGCGTGAGCGTGCGGGCCCGACCATGACCCTCTCCCCCAGCACCAGGACCGCGCCCACGATGGGCGCCCTGCTCACCACCTTGGCCCTCGCGTCCCCCGCCGCGGCCGCCGGCACCGCGCCCGTCGAACGCGCGCTGCAGCCCACCACCGCGAGCACGGCGTTCGTCGCCTCGATCGGCGACGGCACCAGGGCGTGGACGACCCAGGACACGACCGCAGGCGACGCCCCCGTCGTCCTCTGGACGACCACCGCCGACGGCGCGCCGCGGCGGGTCGCCTCGATCGCCCCGGTGGCGGCCTCCGGCGTCGACGGCCTCGAGGTCGGTGCGTCCTCCGACGGGATCCCCGTCGCCGCGCTCGCGACGCACACCGCCGGCGGCGCCCGCGGGCTGCGGCTCGTCCGGCTCGACACCGGCGCGGTCCGACGGATCTCGTCGACCCGCCGCGGAGAGCCGATCGGCGGCATGGCGATCGACCACGGGCGTCTGTCCTACGCGCTCCAGGGCGGCACGGGCCGGAAGGCCCGGCGGTCGACGCTCTGGCGTGCGCCGCTGCGGGCCACCTCGATCGGGCGGGCCACGAGGGTCCGCACCTCGGCCGCCGGCGAGCAGTGGCGGCGCGTCGTCGCCGACCGCGGCCGGATCGCCGTCGAGGCTGCGCGCCCCGTCCGCGACGGGTCGGGCATCTCGGCGACCGTGCGGTGGCGCTTCGGCACGCCGCGCGGCACGTGGCGCCGCACGGCCCGGACGGTGCAGTCCGACGGCGGCTACCTGCGGATCGACGCCGCCGGCTTCACCGCGGACCGGCACGCCCTGGTCACCGTCCAGGAGCAGGAGGACGGCGGCCCGACCGTCTCGCGCCTGCCCCTGGCCGGCGGCGCCGTCCGCACCACGACCCTCGGCGACCAGGGCCAGGGGATCCTCCGCGTCCCCGCGCTGGACCCCGCGACGGGTCGCCTGCTGACGCGCGACCTCGACGCGGCGGGCGACGTCGTCGTCGGCACGTCCGCGGTGCTGTTCCGATGACCCCGGATCGGACGCCCGTCCGTCGCTGCGCGAATCCGCGCTGCCGTCCGTCCGCTCCCCCGGCCGCGACTCGGCCCGGCTGGACGGACGCCCGACCCGGAACCGGCGTCCCCGGTTCGGGGTAGCATCGGCCTGTGTCGACGTCCTCCCCGACAACGGTGGTCGTCGCAGACGACCACCCGATCTTCCTCGAAGGCCTGCTGTACGCCCTCCGTCAACGGAGCGACATCGAGGTGGTCGGCTCCGCCGAGGACGGTCCCGAGGCACTGCGGCTCGTCCAGAGCGAGCTGCCGGACGTCGCGATGCTCGACTACCGCCTGCCCGGGATGACCGGCGTCGACGTGCTGCAGGCCATCCGCGGCGCCGACCTCCGGACGCGCGTCCTGATCCTGTCGGGGGACACGGCCTCAGCGACGGTCTACGCCGCGGTGCAGGCCGGGGCCGACGGGTTCCTCTCGAAGGAGACCGACCGCCGGGCGATCGGCGACGCGATCGTGGCGGTCGCCCGCGGCGGGACCATCCTGACCCCGGAGGCCCAGGCCGCGCTGACCCTCGAGGTCCGCGGTCGCATGGTCGACGACACGCCGGCGCTGTCGCCGCGCGAGCGCGAGGTGCTGAAGATGATGGCCGAGGGCCACTCGGGTCCCGAGATCGCCGCCGCGCTGCAGATCGGCACCGCGACCGTGAAGACCCACACCCAGAACATCTACGGCAAGCTCGGCGTCTCCGAGCGCGCCGCGGCGGTCGCCATCGCGATGCGCCGCAACATCATCGAGTAGGTCGTCCCGGGGCGAGGGCTCGTCTGTATACATGTAGTCTTTTGTATACATCGACGTTCGCTCCCCGGAGACCGCATGAGCACCCCTCCCCCGTTCCACCTCGCCATCCCCGTCGACGACCTCGTCGCCGCGCGGGACTTCTACGGCGGCGTCCTCGGCCTGTCCGAGGGCCGGTCCGCCGAGCGGTGGATCGACTGGGACCTCCGGGGCCACCAGCTCGTGACCCACGTGACCGGCGACGCCGCGGGGCGCCCGCCGGCCCACAATCCCGTCGACGGCCACGCGATCCCCGTCCCCCACTTCGGCGTCGTGCTCACCATCCCCGAGTTCCACGAGCTCGCCGACCGCCTGCGTGGGCACGACGTCGACTTCGTCGTGGAGCCCTACGAGCGCTTCGCCGGCGAGCCCGGTGAGCAGTGGACGATGTTCCTGCTCGACCCGGCGGGCAACGCGATCGAGTTCAAGGCCTTCCGGGACCGGGCGCAGCTGTTCGCGACGTGAGCGGCCCGACGAAGGCCCGACGGGTCTACGAGGCGCTGCGCGACGACGTCCTCGAGGGACGTGCGGCGCCGGGCAGCGTCCTGGACGAGGTCGAGATCGCGGCGGCGTTCGCCGTCTCCCGCACCCCCGTCCGCGAGGCGTTGCGCCTGTTGCAGAGCGACGGCCTGCTGGAGACCGGCGCCCGCCGGCAGCTCCGCGTGGCGGAGGTCTCCGAGGTCCGTCGCCGCGAGGTCTCGGTCGTCCGCGCCGCGCTCGAGGCCGCCGCCGTGGACGACGTGCTGCGCCTGCGGACCGAGGACGACGTCGACCGGCTCCGCCTGTCCGTGGTCAAGCAGCGGCGCGCCGCCGACGCCGACGACGCGCAGCGGTTCTTCGAGCTCGACGAGGAGTTCCACCGCACGCTGGTGGCCGTCGCCGGGATGCCGATGCTGGCGGCCCTGCTCGACCAGCTCGGCGCGTTCGTCCGCCTGACCCGTTTCGGGCTGCCCACCGACGCGGCGCACCTGACGGGCCTCGCCGCCGAGCACGACACCCTGCTCGACCTGCTCGAGGCGGGCGACCCGGACCGGCTGCGCGCCGCGCTCGTCGCGCACATCACGCGGACCGACGACCGCGACGGGGCGGCGGACTGACCGGGGGCGCGGTCGGCCCACGGCCGGACGGCCCGCGACATCCGCCCGGGCCCCGGGTAGGGTCGCCGCATGACTCGCGAGCCGGAAGGGACCGCGGGTCAGGTGGAGCACGCCCCCGACGACGGTCGATCACGTCGCAAGCAACGACGGCGCAGCGCCCAGGTCGCGGGATCCAACGCGATGCTCGCCCTCGTGCTGGTCGCGTCGAACCTCGCCGCCGCGAGCGTCGTCGTCGTCCTCTGCTGGCTCGTGATCCCGGGAGCGAGCCCGACCGACGGGTCCAACCCCGTCCTCCCCAACGTCGTCGTGCTCGGCGTCTTCCTGCTGGTGATGGTGCTGTCGGTCGTCTTCTTCTCCGTCCGCATGACGCGCAGCGGCTGGGAGTGGCTGCGCGCCGGCCGCGACCCGACCGCCGCCGAGCAGCGCCGCGTCCTGCGCGCGCCGCTGCAGGTCACGGGGGTCGTGGCCGTGTTCTGGCTCGCGGCGCTGCTGGTCTTCACCCTCTTCAACGCGCGGTACTCCGGCCGGCAGGCCGTCGCGGTGGGCATCACCGTGCTCTTCACGGGCATCACCATGACCGCCGTCGCGTACCTGGTGAGCGAGCGCATCATGCGCCGCACCGCCGCCTACGCCCTGGCCGCCCGGCAGCTCACCCGGACCGTGCTGCCCGGGGTCACGCTGCGGCAGCTGCTGAGCTGGGCGTCGGCCACCGGCAGCGCGGTCCTGGGCATCGTCCTGATCGGCCTGATCGACCTGGTGTCGCCCCGCTCGGACGCCCAGCAGCTCGCGATCGCGATGGTCGTCCTGGGATCGATCGCGCTGCTCGTCGGGCTGCTCGCCGAGTTCCTCGCCGCGCGTGCGGTCGCCGTCCCGCTGCGCACGCTGCGCACGTCGTTCGAGCGGGTACGCCGGGGCAAGCTCGACACCCGGGTCAAGGTCTACGACGGCACCGACATCGGCCTGCTGCAGGACGGGTTCAACCGCATGGTCGAGGGGCTCCGCGACCGCGAGCGGGTCCGGGACCTCTTCGGGCGGCACGTCGGCGAGGACGTCGCACGGTCGGCGCTGGAGCAGGGCGAGCTGCAGCTGGGCGGCGAGGTGCGCGAGGTCTGCGCCCTGTTCGTCGACCTGATCGGGTCCACCGAGCTGGCGGCCAGCCGACCGCCGACCGAGGTCGTCGACCTGCTCAACCGCTTCTTCGCGGTCGTCATCGACGTCGTCGAGGACCACGGCGGCTGGGTCAACAAGTTCGAGGGCGACGCCGCGCTCGTCGTCTTCGGCGTCCCCGTCGCCCGGCCCGACGCACCGACCGACGCGCTGCGCGCCGGGCGGGAGCTCGCCCGCCGCCTGGCCGCCGAGGTCCCCGAGGCGCGCGCCGGCATCGGCGTCAGCGGCGGGGAGGCGGTCGCCGGCAACATCGGCGCCGAGCACCGCTACGAGTACACGGTGATCGGCGACCCGGTCAACGAGGCGGCGCGCCTGACCGAGGCCGCCAAGAAGGTCCCGGGCCTCTTGGCGGCCTCCGGACGCCTCGTCGCCCGTGCCGACCCCGAGGAGCGGCGGGCGTGGACGACCCACGCCTCGGAGCTGCTGCGGGGCCGGGCCGAGGAGACCGAGGTCATGGTCGTGGCGGAGCCGGGCGAGGCGGGGACCGCGTCGCACGGATGAGACGGGTCGGGGGACGTCCGTCCAGCCGGTTCGGCGCCCGCGGCCGCGACACCCTACGGTTCAGTAGCTCGTCGATCGCCCCGCGGTCCTCCCGTCCGTCCCCCCAGGAGCACGATGCACCACCACCCCCGCAGGTCCCCCCACGGCCGCCGCACGCTGGCCGTCTCCGTCCTCACCGCCGGCGCCGTCGCGGTGTCCGGCAGCGCGGCGATGGTCGCGAGCGCCTCGGCCGCCGACCCCGCCACCACGCGCGACGCCCTGCCCGCGGACCCCGCCACCCCGATCACGGCGCTGCTCGCGCTCGTCGCCAAGCTGACCGAGGCGATCAACCCGCTCGTCGTCGGACTGGCCAGCGCCGACCTGACCAAGATCGTCGCCGGGCTGAGCGACAGCCAGCTCGGCCGGCTGCTCACGCAGCTGACGGGCGTCCAGCTCGGCGAGGTGCTCAGCGGCGAGGCGCTGAACCGCACGCTCGCAGCCGTGACGTCGCTGACGTCGCCGCAGCTGATCGCGCTGCTGCAGAACACCGCCGACGCCGTGCGCGAGGGCGTCCCCCAGCCGGTCGGCTTCGTCCTGGAGACCGTGCTGGACGTCGTCGCGGGCGTCCTCAGCGAGCGGAACGTCCCGATCCCGCCGCAGGTCGCGGACCTGCTCGCCCTCCCGGCGGTCGCCGCCCCCGCCGCCAGACCCGCCGCGGCCCCGAGCGTCCTGCGTGCCCGGATCTTCGACGCCGTGCCCGCGCGCGACCGCCGTTCCGTCCGCGTGGAGCTGACCTGCCCCGCCGTGTCCGACGCGGTCTGCCCGGTCGTCGTCCGCACGACCGTCGCCGGCGCGAAGGCCGCCACGGCCCGGCGCGTGACCATCACCCGCGGCCGGTCGAAGGTCGTCCGGCCCACGCTCACCTCGAAGGCCCGCGAGCGCCTGCGGACGCGCGGCGGGACGGTGCGGATCACGGTCACGACGAAGGGCTCGAAGCGCGGACCGGTCACGACGACGGTCCGGGTGCCGGCACCGCGCCGAGACTGAGCTCCGGGGCGGGCCCCGGCGCGGAGCCGGCCGGGTCCGGTCGGCCCGCCCCCACCCTCGCGTGCCGCTCCGCGGTGGCGGGCTCGCCCGCTCGGCGGCGTACACGCCGAGATTCGTCGCACCCCGCGGCCCTGGGCTGCTTTCATGGCCCGGACACGCAGATCGAGGGGATGCATATGGCTGAGTACGCGGTGGTCGATCCGGCGACGGGCGAGACGATCAAGACCTATCCGACGATCACGGACGAGCAGCTCGACGCCGCCGTCGGCCGGGCGCACGCCGCGCACGCCGGCTGGGGCCGCGACACCGCGGTCGAGGACCGCGCCACGATCATCCGGCGCATCGGCGAGCTGCACACGGAGCGCCGCGACGCACTGGCCGCGATCATCGGCCGCGAGATGGGCAAGCCCGTCGAGCAGGCGCTCGGCGAGGTCGACTTCAGCGCCGAGATCTACGGCTACTACGCCGACCGCGCCACGTCGCTGTTGGCCGACGAGCCGATCGAGCTGCTCGACGGCGAGGGCTCCGCGTTCATCCGCCGGTCCTCGCTGGGCCTGCTGCTCGGGATCATGCCCTGGAACTACCCCTACTACCAGGTGGCCCGGTTCGCCGGCCCGAACCTGCTGCTGGGCAACACGATCGTGCTCAAGCACGCCCCGCAGTGCCCGGAGTCGGCGGAGGCCATCGAGCAGCTCTACCGCGACGCGGGCCTGCCGGCGGACGCGTACATCAACGTCTACGCGACGAACGACCAGATCGAGACGGTCATCGGCGACCGTCGCGTGCAGGGCGTGTCGCTGACCGGGTCCGAGCGCGCCGGTGCGGCCGTGGCCGAGATCGCCGGGCGCAACCTGAAGAAGGTCGTGCTCGAGCTCGGCGGGTCCGACCCGTTCATCCTGCTGGCGGCGGACGACCTCGACGCGGTCGTCGAGGCCGCCGTCGACGGGCGCATGGAGAACGGCGGGCAGGCCTGCAACGCCGCCAAGCGCTTCATCGTCATCGACGAGCTCTACGAGCCGTTCGTCGAGAAGCTCACGGCCGCGATCTCGCAGATCCAGCCCGGCCCGGCGTCCTCCGCCGACACGACCCTCGGCCCCCTCTCGTCGACGGCCGCGACCGACCGGCTCGAGGAGCAGGTCAAGCGCGCCACGGAGCAGGGCGCGACGCTGCGCACCGGTGGCGAGCGGGACGGCAACTTCTACGGCCCGACCGTCCTGACGGACATCACGCCGGAGAACGACGCCTACGGCGAGGAGCTCTTCGGCCCCGTCGCCTCCGTCTACAAGGTCGGCTCCGAGGACGAGGCGATCACCCTGGCCAACGACACGGACTACGGCCTGGGCTCGTACGTCTTCACGACGGACGCCGACCAGGCCCTGCGCGTGGCCGACCGCATCGAGGCCGGCATGGTCTTCATCAACGCCGTCGGCGCCGAGAGCGCCGAGCTGCCCTTCGGCGGCGTGAAGAACTCGGGCTTCGGCCGCGAGCTCGGCCGCTTCGGCGCGGACGAGTTCGTGAACAAGAAGCTCATCCGCGTCGTCGCCTAGCGGCGGGAACGCGCGGCTCACGGTGGGACGTCCCGTCGGCCGACGGAACGTCCCACGAACGCCGTCAGGACGGTCGCGAGCGCTCGGGCCTCCGGCCCCGGGCGTCGGGGCGGACCCCGTCGCTCAGCCGACGACCGCGTAGCGGAACGAGGAGCGCGGCGTCCCCCGCACCGTGAACCGGCCGGTCCGGACGCCGGTGACCACCGGCGCGACCCGGACGCGCGCACCCCCGGCCGTCGCCTGCAGCACCACGATCGAGCGGCGACCCAGCCCCTTCACCGGCACCGTCGCGCGACCACGGCGATCCAGCCGCAGCGTGCGTCCCGAGGTGGGAGCCCCCGATGCCGCGGCGCCGGGGGCTCCCGCGGGACCGGTCGGACCGAGGGCCCCGGCCTGACCGGTCGCGCCCTGCGGCCCGACGCCACCGACCGGCCCCACGAGGCCGAAGGGCCCGGGGATTCCGATCGGGCCGAGGGGCCCGAACGGACCCCGAGCGCCGACGACGGTCGACGGCTCCGTCAGCGGCACCCACGAGTCGTTCGTCCCGGGCGCGACGCCCGCCGCGACCGCGTCCTGCCGGGCGATCCACGTCCGCCCGTCGTGCTGCACGACCGACCCCGGGGCGTAGATCTGCCCGCCGACCCAGACCCCGCGAGGGAGCAGCGACGGCCCCGCCGTCGCGTAGGCCGGGAGGAGCAGGCCGGCCACGAGGCCGGCCGCCAGGAGCGACGGCCTCATGCGCCGGCCGGGTAGACGACGTACCGGAACGCGGCGCCCGGCTCGCCGCTGGCCTCGAAGCGGCCCGGTGAGACTCGGCGCAGCACCGTCGGGCGCGCCCCGGAGCCGCTCTCGTACTGGAGGACGACGACGCTCGTCGGCGTGACCGACCGTGCCCGCACGACGACCGCACCGCGCCGGGCACCGCGGGCCGCGAACCGCGCACGGCCGGAGCCCCGCGGCCCCGCGGGCGTGGCGACGGGCGGGGAAGACTCCCCCGCGGGGCCCGCCGGGCCTGTGGCCCCGGCCGGACCCCGGTCGCCTGCCGGACCGGTCGCCCCTGTCGCGCCCTGCGGCCCGGTCGCGCCCGTGTCGCCCTTCGGACCGGCCGGCCCGGCCTCGCCCTGCGGGCCCGTCGCCCCGTCCGCCCCGGCGGCGGCGAAGAGCTCCCATGCGGCGACGCCGGCCCCGGGGGTCACCCCGGTGGAGGCCGATGCCGCCCGCCACGCCGAACCGGCACGGGTGACGACGTCCCCCGGGACGTAGGACGCACCGGCGCCCCACGCGCCCTGCCACCTCGACCCCGCGTCGCACGACCGCGACGGGTCCCGCGTCAGGGGCAACACGTTCCCCTCGAGGACCCAGGAGAGATCGCTGAAGTCGGGGTAGTACGAGATGACGAAGAGCTGCCCGTCCGTCCCGGCTTCGAACTCCTGCGGCTGGCCGAGATCCGGTGTGCCCGGCTGGAAGAAGTTCTGCGCACTCCCGGCCCGGTAGACGACGTTGGACGAGTAGGTCGAGGTGTACCCGAGCAGCACCTGCAGCTTGCCGGTCTCCGGGTTGTAGAACTGGCAGCGCTCGTACGGCAGGAGCGTGTTCGGGGCCTGCGCCGCGTCGACGGACGCGACCGCGCCGCCTGCCAGCACAGCGGTGAGGAGCGCGAGGGCGAGACCCCGGCGTGGTCGAGCGATCATCTCGGGCGTCACTTTCGGCGGGTGGCGGCGCCACGCGGGGGACGCGCTCCGGCCGGAGCGCCGGATCGACGCTAGCCGACGGGCTGTGCGGGAGCGGGCGGACTCGACGAACAGGCGCCGCCCGCCGCACGCGCCGGCCGCCTACGGCCCCCGCGCAATTTCGTATTACTATTCGTAGGATGGAACCGACGCCGCCCGCAGCGCCCCTCCGCACCGAGCGGGCCGACGGCGTCATGACCCTCACCATCGACGACGCCGACACGCGCAACGCGCTGACCGACGCCGTCCTGGCCGAACTGGTCGCCCGTATGACCGAGGCCGACGCCACGGATGAGATCCGCGCCGTCGTGCTCGAGGGCTCCGATGCGGTCTTCGCGTCGGGCGCCGACATCCGGGCCCTGCTGGACCGCGACGCGCTGGGGATCTACGGCGGCGACCGCGCCCGGCTGTGGGCCGCGCTGCGCCGCACCCGCACCCCGACGGTGGCGGCGGTCTCGGGGCTCTGCCTCGGCGGCGGCTGCGAGCTGGCGATGATGTCCGACGTCGTCGTGGCGTCGGAGACCGCCCGGTTCGGCCTGCCGGAGACCCAGCTCGGCCTGATCCCCGGCGCGGGCGGGACGCAGATGCTGCCCCGGGCGATCGGCAAGGCGAAGGCGATGGACATGGTCCTGACCGGCCGCCTGCTCGACGCCGCCGAGGCGGAGCGCGCCGGCCTCGTCTCGCGCGTCGCCGCCCCGGACGCCTGGCGCGCGCTCGCGGGCAAGGTCGCCCGGCGCATCGCCAGCCGCCCGGCCGTCGCCGAGCGGCTGGGCAAGGAGGCGGTGCTCGCGGCGTTCGAGACACCGCTGCAGGCGGGCATCGACGGCGAGCGCCGGGCGTTCGCGATGACCTTCGCGTCATCGGACGCCCGCGAGGGACTGACCGCGTTCGTCGAGAAGCGCGATCCGTCCTGGTCGCACCGCTGAGCCGGCGGGCGAAGCCTCGGCCCCTGTCCGCCGCAACCAGACGGGCCGAGCTCCGCCCCGCCTGCCACACCCCGACGGCCCGCGGCGGCGCCGGCCGGCGCCGCCCCACCGGCGGCCTCCGGATCGATCCGGTGGCCGCCGACCTACAGGTCGACCTGGTCCCAGCGCAGCGTCGCGTCGAGGACCCGGGGGTACTTCGCCTCGAGGTACGCCGCGAAGTCCCCGATGTGCACCGCCATCGCCGCGCCGGCCCGCTCGGGGTCCCCGGCCTCGACGGCCCGCAGGATGCGCGCGTGCTCTTTGGACACGGCCACGCGCGCGGCCTCGGAGTACTCCACGCCCAGCGGGGTGCCGTCGCAGATCCAGGTCAGCGAGGTGATGATCATGGAGAAGACGGGGTTGCCGGCGGCCTCGGCGATCAGGCCGTGGAACGTGTCGTTCTCCTCGATGAACACGTCCGGGTCGGCGATCCGCTCGCGCATCCGCTCGGACGACGCGCGCAGCGCCTCGAGCTGCTCCGGCGTCGCGTTCGTGGCGGCCCGGCGGGCGAGCTCGGGCTCCAGCACCACCCGCGCCTCGACGATCGACCGGAAGGCGACCTGCTCGAGCTGGAGCATCATCGCGATGGTGCTGGCGAGGTGCCGGGAGCCCGGCCGGCTGACGACCGGCCCGCCGCCGGGGCCGGTACGGATCGTCAGCACGCCCTGCATCTCGAGGAACCGCAGCGACTCGCGCAGCGTGCCGCGGGCGACGGCGTACTCCTCGAGCATGTCGCGCTCCGACGGGAGCGGCGTGCCGGGCTCGAGACCGCGGTCGGTGATCTCGCCGACGATCCGCTGGGCGAGCAGGGCCGCGGTCTTGCGCGGGCGCAGGGTCGCCCGACCGCGCGCGGAACCGGAGGTGTTGGGGGCCGCGGGCATCGGCGGAGGATAGCCGCAGGCCCGGCGTGCCACGCGAAACAATCCCCCAGCTCGAGATATAATCCTTATACTCAACCAATGCCGTCCCCGATGACCCCCGTGAGGCTGCCGTGATCATCGACGGCCACGTCCACGTCTGGCCCGACAAGATCGCGAAGCGGGCGCTCGGCTCCCCCGGCGACGGTCTCCAGCGGTTCGGGGACGGGACCGTCGCCTCGGCGGCCGAGACCATGCGCGCCGCCGGCGTCGACCGCTCGATCTGCCTCGCCGTCGCCGACACGCCCGAGCGCCTCGAGTCCGCCAACCGGTTCGTCGGGTCGCTGGACCCGGAGCTCTTCATCGGCTTCGGCAGCGTGCACCCCGCCCGCACCCCCGAGGAGAACGTCGCGAGCCTGCGCGACAACGGGCTGCGCGGCGTCAAGGTCCACCCGCTCTTCCAGGGCTTCGCGCTCGACGACCCGCGCCTCTACGACGTCCTCGCCGCGCTCGAGGGCGAGTTCGCCGCCGTCTTCCACGTCGGCCCCGAGCACCCGGGCGACCCGCGCGGCGCCCTGGCGACCCCGGCGATGATCCGCGAGATCGCGCTCGCCTTCCCCCGCCTGGACGTCGTCGCCGCCCACCTCGGCGGCTACCACGCCTTCGACGAGGCGCTCGAGGCCGTCAACGGGCTCGACGTCCACCTCGACACGTCCTGGCCGCCGGGCATCGCGAGCCTCGACCCCGCCCGCGTCCGCGCGGCGATCGCCTCCCACGGCCCGGAGCGCGTCGTCTTCGCCACGGACTGGCCGATGGCCGACCCCGCCACTGAGATCGCATCGATCCGGGCGCTCGGGTTCTCCGACGAGGACACCGACGCGATCCTCGGCGGCAACTTCGCGCGGCTCCTGAAGCTGCCGACCACCACGGAGACCACATGACCCTGCAGGGCCGAGAGGCCGTCATCGTCGGCGCCGTCCGCACCCCGGTCGGCCGCGGCCACCGCGAGAAGGGCGCGCTGCGCGACATCCATCCCGCCGACCTCCTCGGGCGCGCCTACGTCGGTCTGCTCGAGCGCACCGGCGTCGACCCGGAGCTCGTCGACAACGCGATCGCCGGCTGCGTCTACCAGACGGGCGAGCAGTCGACGGGGATCACCCGCAACGCCTGGCTGGCCAAGGGCCTGCCCGAGCGCACCGGCGCGACCACGGTCGACATCCGCTGCGGGTCCGGCCAGCAGGCCGTCCACTTCGGCGCGCTGCAGATCGCCACCGGCATGGACGACGTCGTCGTCGCCGGCGGCGTGGAGCACATGGGCCGCGTCGGCTTCGCGGTCAACGAGAGCGCCCAGCAGCAGTGGGGCCGGGGCTTCCCGCCCGAGCTGACCGAGCGCTACGACCTGGTCCCGCAGGGCGAGGGCGCCGAGCTGATCGCCGACCGCTGGGGCATCGACCGCGCCGAGATGGACGCGATCGCGCTGCGCTCCCACGAGCGGGCGCAGGCCGCGACGGAGGGTGGGCACTTCGCCCGCGAGATCGTCCCGGTGCAGACGCCGGAGGGCACGGTCGACCGCGACCAGGGCATCCGCCCGTCGACGAGCACCGAGGGCCTCGGTGCCCTGCGGACCGTCTTCCGCGAGGACGGCCGGGTGACCGCGGGCAACTCGTCGCAGATCTCCGACGGCGCCGCCGCCCTGCTGCTGATGGCCCGGGACCGCGCCGACGCCCTCGGCGTCGCCCCGCGCGCCCGGATCGTCGACCAGGTCGTCCTCGGCGTCGACCCGGTCACCATGCTGACCGGCCCGATCCCCGCGACGACGAAGATCCTCGAGCGCAACGGCCTCACGATCGGCGACCTCGACGCGATCGAGATCAACGAGGCGTTCGCCTCCGTCGTCGGCGCGTGGCTGCGGGAGCACCCCGCCGACCCGGCGCTCGTCAACCCTCGTGGCGGGGCCATCGCGCTCGGCCACCCCCTCGGCGCCACCGGCGCCCGCCTGCTGACCACCCTGCTGCACGAGCTCGAGGACGTCGACGGCCGCTACGGCCTCGTCACCATGTGCTGCGGCGGCGGGCTCGGCACCGCGACCCTGATCGAACGGCTCTAGGAGCTCCCATGGACTTCGCACTCTCCCCCCTCTACGTCGAGCTCCAGGAGGAGGCCCGCGCCGTCGCGCGGGCCGTCGAGCCGATGGCGATCGAGGCCGACGGCATGAGCACCCTGCACGCCGGGGTGGCCGAGGCGCTGCGCGCCAGCCGCCTCTGCGAGCTGCTCGTCCCCGAGGCCCACGGCGGGCGCTTCGAGCGCCTCGACCCGCTCGCGATCGCGGTCGTCCGCGAGGTCCTGATGGGCACCTCCTCGCACCTGGACTCGCTCTTCGCGCTGCAGGGCATCGGCTCGTACGCGATCACGCGGGCCGGCACCGTCGAGCAGCAGGAGGACTGGCTGCCGCGCGTGGCCACCGGCGAGGTCCTCGCCGCCCTCGGCCTGACCGAGCCGGTCGCCGGGTCGGACCTGAAGAACATCACCACCGAACTCGTCCCCCAGGGCGAGGACTTCGTGCTGCGCGGCGAGAAGGCGTTCATCTCCAACGGCGGCGCGGCCGGCTTCTACAGCGTGCTGGCCCGCGACGGCGACGGGCACACGATGGTGCTCGTCCCGGCCGACAGCCCCGGCCTGTCGGTCACCCCGACACCCGAGATCGCGGCCCCGCACATCCTCGGCGACCTGGCCTTCGAGGACGTGCCGGTCCCGGCGAGCGCCGTGATCGGCGTGCGCGGCGACGGCTTCTCGTACGTCCTCGCGACGCTGGCGATGTTCCGCGTGTCCGTCGCCGGTGCGTCGCTGGGCCTGGGTGAGGCCGCGCTCCGCGAGGCCGCCCGGCACGCCGGCACGCGCGAGCAGTTCGGCCGGCCGCTGGCCCGCCAGGGCGCGATCGCCGAGATGCTCGCCGACTCCTGGGCCGAGCTCGAGGCCGCGCGCCTGCTCACCTACCGCGCCGCGTCGCTGGCCCGCGAGGACCCCGCCGCCGCCCTGCACCACTCGTCCGCCGCGAAGCTCCTGGCCAGCGAGACCGCGGGCAAGGTCGTCGACCGCGCCGTGCAGATCATGGGCCGCTGGGGCCTCCTGCGCGACTCGAAGATCGAGCGGCTGACCCGGCAGGCCCGGCCGATGCGGATCTACGAAGGCGGCTCGCAGGTCCTGCGCCTGGGCATCGCCCGCGAGGTCGTCCAGGACGTCCTGCGCGAGACCGGCACGGAGGCCGTGCGGTGAACCTGGGCCTGGACGGGCGCGTCGCGATCGTCACGGGCGCCAGCCGCGGGCTGGGCCGCGCGGCGGTGCTCGCCCTGGCGGCCGAGGGCGCGAAGGTGCTCGCGGTCGCCCGCTCGACCGATGCGCTGGACGCGGTCGCGGCCGAGGCCCCGGACGGCTCCGTCGTGGCCGCCACCTGCGACATGCGCGATCGCGCGCAGGTCGCCGCGCTGGCCGACCTCGCCGTCGAGCGCTTCGGCCGCCTGGACGTCGTCGTCAACAACGCGGGCATCGCCCCGGCCGGGCGCTTCGTCGACCTGGACGACGACGTGTGGCAGGAGGTCTTCGAGGTCAACGTCTTCGCCCCGGTGACCCTCGCCCGCGCCGCCGGCAGGCACTTCCTCGAGCAGGGCTCGGGCAAGGTCATCAACATCGCGTCGACCTCGGGCATCCTCGGCAAGCCGACGCTCGTGGCCTACTCGTCGTCGAAGGGCGCGGTCCTGCAGTTCACCAAGGCGCTCGCCGGCGAGTGGGCGGGCAAGGGGATCCAGGTCAACGCGATCGCCCCCGGGGCCTACGAGACCGACGCGCAGTCCGCCGTGCTGGAGTCCGACGAGATCCTCAAGCGCCGCCTGCGGAAGATCCCGGCCGGGCGCATGGGCGACCCGGCCGAGATCGGGCCGCTCGTCTGCCTGCTGGCGTCGAGCGCCTCGGACTTCGTCACCGGCTCCGTGCTCGTGGCCGACGGCGGCGAGTCGTCGAAGCTCTGATCGTGGCGGGCGGGACGCAGGTCGTCGTCGCCACGGTGGTCGCCGATCTCGGCCGGGTCGGCGCCGCGGCGGCGGGCGACGTGGCCGACGCGCTGCTCGGGCACCCCGAGGTCTCGACGGTCCGCGTCGCCCCGCACGAGGGCCGGGCCGTCTACCGGATCGACGTCCCCGCCGACGACGACGGGAGCCGCCGGACGCGGGCGCTGGCGCCGGTGCGCTCCGTCGCAACGGCGCTCGGCCTGTCCCTCGGGGACGCCCACGTCACGGTCGGCGGCACCGGTGACGCCGACGACGCGCAGCCGGGGTGCGGCTGCGACGACCGCGCCGGATGAGCGACCCGCCCGACGTGGGAGCGGGCGCGCCGGGCGTCCGCGGCACCGCGCTCGTCCTCGGGGCGATGCTCGTGCCGGTCTCGCTCGGGATCACCGCGATCTCCGTCGCGACGGGCCCGCTGGCCGCCGACCTCGGGCTGACCGACGCCGAGGCGGTCTGGGTCCTCGCGGGGTACGTCCTCGCCCACGCGATCTCGCTGGCGACCCTCGGCCGGCTCGGGGACACCCACGGCCTGGCCGTGGTCCTGCGGATCACCGTGGTGCTGCTGGCCGTCGGCTCCGTCCTGGCCGCGACGAGCGGCTCGCTCCCCGCGCTGGTCGCCGGGCGGGTGGTCCAGGGCCTCGGGGCCGGCGGCATGCCGGTCGTCGTCTTCGGCGTCGTCGGCCTGCGGTTCCGCCGGCCCCAGCAGGTCGCGGTGCTGGCGACCGTCACGGCGATGCTCGGGATCGTCTCGGGCGCCGGCTCGCTCGTCGGGGGTGCGCTCTCGGACCTCGCCGGCTGGCGGGCCGTCGTCGCGCTGCCCGTCCTGTCGGTGCTCCCCGCGGCGCTCGTGCTGCGCACGCTCCCGCCCCCGGCCGCCGTCGGACAGCGCGTGGACCTCGTGGGCGCCGCCGTCGTGGCGATCTGGGCCTCGGCGCTCGTCCTGCTGCTCGAGAGCCCGAGCGTCGACCTGGCGACCACCACGCTCGTCCTCCTCGTGGCGGTCGTCGCGGCCACCTCCGGCCTGCTGGTCCACCGGATCCGCACGAGACCCGACGGCTTCGTCCCCGCCGCGGTCGTCGGGTCGCGTCGGTTCGTCCTGGGTGCCCTCGCCGCGGCGACGACGTACTGCGCCTACGTGGCCCTCCTCTTCGCGGCCCCCCTGATGCTGCTGCGCGACCACGACTGGTCGACGACCACCGTCGGACTCGTCCTGCTCCCCGCGGCGGCCGTCGGCGCGGTCGCCGCGCGCGTCGTGGGGCGCCTGATCCGGACCCGCGATCCCTTCCGGGTCGCCGCGGTGCTCGCGGGCTCCAGCGCCGCGGGGATGCTCGTCGCCGGCGTCGCCGACGGTGCCCCCGTCCCGACGACGATCGGCCTCTCGCTGGTCCTGACCGGCTTCATCGCCAGCCAGGGCGGGCTCGTCGCACACGTGCCCCTCGCGCTGCCGGCGGAGCTGCGCAGCGTCGCCACCGGGATCTTCCAGCTCGCGGCGCTCGTCGGCGGGGCGCTGGGCTCCGCCGTCGTCGCGGGGCTGAGCTCGCCGATCGGCCTGGGCGCCGCGGTCGCCTGCATCGCCGTCGTCCCCGCCGTCGGCGTGGGCCTCGCCCTCGCGGCCGGCGCGGTCGGCGGTCCC
>NZ_JAURWA010000106.1 GCF_030655195.1 Patulibacter sp.
GCCGGGCCGCAGAGGCCCCCACGGCCGGGCCCGTCCGATGAGCGACACCGGGCCCCGCACCCCGAACGCCGACCGCGCCCGCGAGGAGCAGGCCGCGGCCGACGGCCGGGCGGCCGGCGGCGTGCGTCGCCTGACCGACGCCGACGCCAAGGGCCGCAAGGGCCGGGCGCTGCGGCGGGCCGTCGGCGACGAGAGCGAGCTCCCCGAGAGCCGCCCGTTCGTGCAGAACCTCGGCATCGTCGTCGGCGCGATGGTCGGCGGCACCGTGATCGCCGAGCTCGCCGGCGCCGCCAACCTCGGCACCGCGCTGAGCTTCGGGCAGATCGCCTTCGCGATCGCGCTCGTCTTCGTGCTCGTCAAGCGCTGAGCTCCCCGGGGCGGCCCGGCGGCCTCCGGGGTTCGTGGTCGCTCAGCCGAGCGGTGCCCCCGGTGGCACGGGTCGCCGCGACTCCAGCACCCACGCCGCACCGAGCAGCACCGCGCCCAGCACGCCGAAGAGGATCGGCCAGCCGGCCCCGACCTCCCGCGACGCACCCGCCACCGCGCGGACGCCGAGGGCCAGGTCCGCCGCCGAGCCCGGGGCGCGCGGCACGGCGTCCTGTGCCGGGCCCCGCCCGTCCGCGGCGGCCGGGCCCACCGCCACCAGGAGGACCGCGGCCGCCAGCGTCCCGCCGACGGCGGCGACGGCGACGACCACCGAGGGGCGGCGGGCCGTTCCGGCGGCGAGGACCGCCGTCCCGACCGCCAGCAGCAGGAGCAGCAGCACCACGACGACGAGCGGTCCTCCCTCGAGGACCCGTCCCTCGGGGGTGGCCGCCGTGAACTGCCGCAGCAGCTGTGCGGCCCCGACGGCGGCGAGACCGGCGACGTAGGCCGCGCCGGCGCCGGCGGCCTGCGCCCGGCCGACGTGGGCCGCGGGGCCGAGCAGCGCGACGACGGCCGCGGCGAGGAGCAGCAGGACGGGCGTCCCGACCTGGATGGCGAGGACGAGGCTCAGGTCCCCGTCGTCGAGGCCACCACGGAACGCCAGGAGGAACGCGAACTGGGAGGTGCTCGTCGCGACGACGAGCACGGCGGCACCTAGGACGAGCGGGTCGCGCCGCCGCTGCAGGACGGCGCCGGTGAGCGCGAGGGCGCCGAGCCAGACGACCAGCGCGACGGGGATCGATCCGCCCCAGCTCTCGGGGCCCGCGCTCTGCAGGGCGTTCAGCGGGCTGACGGCCACCAGGGCCACGAGGGCGACGACGGCGAACGCCGCCCCGGTGCGGCCGGGCACCCGGCGGGCCGCGGCGACGACCGCGAGCACCACGAGGAGGCCGAGGACGCCGGCGAGCATCGACACGACCACGACGTCCGAGCCGTCCGTGCGGGTGCCGGCCAGGACGCCACCGGCCTGCGCGGCGAGGAGCAGCGCGGCCGCGCCGGCGGCCGCCAGGAGCGTGTCCCGGGACCCGAGGTCCGACGGTCGCCGGGCCCCTCCGAGCGCGGCCGCGACGAGGACGAGCACGACCACCGGGACGAGCAGCGCGCCGATCTTCTCGCCGGTCCCCTCGACCTGTGCGACGAGCAGCAGGACCCCCAGCGGGAGGACGCCGACGACCGCGTCCCGGCGCCGGAGGGCGACGACGAGCAGGACGACGGCGATCGCCGCGGCCACGGCCGTCCGGGCGCCGCGGGCGCCCGAGGACACCAGGGCGCCGAGGGTCGGATCGGCCAGCGGTCCGACGAGGCTCGCGAGCAGCTGCGTCGCCTCGCCGCCGGTCAGCGCGACGAGCACGCCCGCGGCCACGAGCAGCCCCCGGCCCGCGTCGTCGTCCCTCCCGGCGACGCGCAGACCACTCGCGGTGGCCGCGGCGGCCAGGAGGAGGACGACCACGACGCGGGGTCCGTCGGCCAGGCCGACGACGTCGCCGCCGAGCAGGACCGGCACCGCCAGGGCGGCCCCGACGCCGGCGACCAGCGCGCCCAGGGTGCGTCCGCGTCCGGGCCCCGCGTCCTCGCCCGGATCCCGGAGTCGGGCGAGCCGTCCCCCGGCCCGGTCGGGGCGCACCCCGAGGAGCACCGCCCCGGCCACCAGCACCAGGACGGACGCGAGCGCGGCGGTGCCTCCCGCGAGCGTGCCGTCGCTCTCGAAGCGGTCGGCCACGGAGGCGTCGGTCAGGACGTCGGACAGCCCGACGGCCACGGCGCCGGCCGTGAGGACCGCGCCGACGACGATCGCCGCGAGTCCGACGGCCCGCACGACAGCAGGCGTGGCCCGTGCGCCGAGCGCCGTCCCGTCCTGCTGCAGCAGCCGCGCACCGAGCACCACCACCGCGACGCCGACGACGATCCGCAGCCCGGCGGGCAGCAGGCCCGCCGCCACGAGGACGGCGATCCCCAGGGGGATCGCCCCCGCAGCACCGAGCAGCGCTCCGGGACGTGGATCGACGACGCGCTCCTGGGGAGCCGGCTCCTGCCACGCACGGGACATGCGCCGCAGCCTACGGCCGCCGGCGGCGCCGCCACCGTGGACGCGCAGGCCGACCCCGCGTAGGGTGCCGCCCATGCGCCGCACCCCCATGCTCGTGGTCCTCGCCGCCGTCGCAGGGGCCGGCGCGCTCGCCGGTCCCGCCACCGCCGGGGCGGCCGAGAGCGCCTGCGCGCCGGAGACGGGCGACTGGTGCACCTCCGTCACGAAGCAGCAGGGGCGCCGGTACCTGCAGCTGAACACGTTCTCGTTCCGCGGCACGGTGCGCATCTGCGTGGCGGGGCCGCGCCGCCGGACGTGCCGCACGGCGACGCTGCGCAGCACGAAGGCCGGCGTGTACCGCGCCCGCCTGCGGTGGTCCACGTCGTTCCCGGACCAGGGGCGCGGCCGCTACCGCGTGACGTTCGCCCCGTCGGTCACCGGGGACCCGCTCGGTCCGACGTTGTCGTTCCGGGTCCGCTGACCGCGGGCGGTCCGGGCCCGGTCGGGCCGCCGTGCGCCTCCGGCGGGCGACCCGCTCAGGTTCCTCCCGTCGAGCCCTTGTACGCTCCCCCGCGTGATGACCCCGCTCCTGGCCGAGCTCTCGGCCCCGCTCGCGCTGCTCCCCGAATGGCTCAGTCCCGAGCACATCTTCATCGAGTACGGCCTGGTCGCGATCCTGATCATCATCTTCGCGGAGACGGGGCTCCTGATCGGCTTCTTCCTCCCCGGGGACACGCTGCTCCTGAGCGCGGGCATCCTCTCGTACACCCAGCCGGACTCCGATCCGCTCTGGATGTTCCTCGTGTTCGTGCCCGTCGCGGCCGTCCTGGGCAACCTCGTCGGCTACGAGATCGGGCACCGGGCCGGGCCGGCGGTGTTCACGAAGGAGGACTCGAAGTTCTTCCGCAAGGACCACCTCGAGCGCTCCCGCGTCTTCTTCGAGAAGTACGGCACGATCACCGTCTTCCTCGCCCGCTTCGTCCCGGTCGTCCGCACGTTCACCGCCGTGGTCGCAGGCGCCGTGGGCATGGACCGGCGGATCTTCTTCCTCTGGTCCGTGCTGGGCGCGATCGCCTGGTGCACCGGCCTGATCCTCATCGGCCACCTCGCCGCGTACCTGCTCCCGAAGAGCACCGTCGACTTCATCCAGGGCCACATCGACCTGCTGATCATCGGCGTGGTCGTCCTGACGATCGTCGGCATCGTCGTCGAGCAGCGCCGCCACAAGCGCCCCGCCGTCCCGGTCGTCGAGGAGGCGCTCCCGGGCACCTCTCCCGCCCCGGGCGACACGTCGACCGGCAGCGACGCACCGGCCTCCCGCAGCACCGACCGCGACTGACCGGACCATGACCGCCGACGACGACCCCGTCCGCCTGCGCGTCGTCGTCGCGGCGCCCGCCGACGTCGTCTTCGCGTGGCTGACGGAGCCGCCGCTGATCGGCCGCTGGTTCGGCTGGGAGCACGACTCGCTCGACGACGAGATCGCGATGATCTTCGTCGACGCCGCGTCGCGGTCGCCCTCCAAGCTGCGCTTCGAGACCAACGGCGGCGGCCTGTTCCTGCTCGAGGAGACCCCGGCGGGCACCGTCGTCGAGCTGCGCCGGCCCGCGGAGGACGCGGAGACCGGCGCCGCGTTCGACGCCATCGACGAGGGCTGGACCACCTTCGTCCAGCAGCTGCGGCTGGGCGTCGAGCGTCATCCGGACGTCGAGCGTCGGGCGATCGAGCTGGGCGGCAAGCTCGCTTCCGACGACGCGCCGCGCACCTGGGAGGCCCTGGGCCTGGCCGACGCCGCGACGCTCGAGGTCGGGGCGCCCTACGCCGCGACGACCCCGTTCGGCGAGGAGCTCACGGGCCAGGTGTGGTTCCGCTCCGCCCATCAGCTCGGGCTGACGGTCGACGGCTGGGGCGAGGGTCTGCTCGTCGCCGTGCAGCGGCCGGCGGACGACGCCCGCCCCCACGGCGGCGTCCAGCTCGTCCTGACCTCCTACGGCCTGGACGACGACGCGTTCGCGGAGTGGTTCCAGCGCTGGACCCGCTGGACCCGCGCCACTCTGCTGGACTGATCGCGGTCGCCCGGCGGCCCCGCGGGCTCAGTCCTCGGCGGCCGCGACGGCCCCGGCCCGCTCCTCCGGCGACTGCAGGGTCTCGGCGCGCCTCCCGCGACGGCGGGCGGCCAGCACCTCGAAGACCATCGGCAGGACGGAGACGAGGACGATCAGCAGCAGGATCGCCTCGATGTTGCGGTTGATGAAGTCCACGCCGCCCAGCGCGTAGCCCAGGGCCGTCACGCCGGCGCCCCAGACGACGCCGCCCAGCACGTTCCACCGGACGAAGTCCTTGTAGTCCCAGCCCGACGCCCCGGCGACGAGCGGCGCGGCGGTGCGGACGATCGGGACGAACCGGGCGAGGAAGATCGTGCGGCCGCCGTAGCGCGTGAAGAAGTCCTCGGCGCGCGAGAGGTACTCCTGCTTGAAGAAGCGCGAGTCGGGTCGCGAGAAGATCGCCGGCCCGGCCTTGCGCCCGATGAGGAAGCCGACCTGGTCGCCGACCACGGCCGCGATCGAGATCGTCACGCAGAGCAGCCACAGCGGCTGGTCGATCAGGAAGATCGGGCTGTCGGCGTTGGCCATCACGCCGGTGGTGAACAGGAGCGAGTCGCCGGGCAGGAAGAACGCGAGCAGCCCGCACTCCGCGAAGACCACGAGGAGGACGGCCACGAAGCCGAACTCCCGGACGATGTGCTCGGGGTCCAGCCACGAGGGCCCGAGGGCCAACGGGAGGTCCACGGCGGCCAGGAGGGTCGCGATCACGGCGGGGACCCTAGCCCAGACGCGAGCGTTTAGGCGCCACGAAGGAGGGGCAGAGCGCCCCCTCAGCTACTGCCCGCGCTCGCCCTGCACGCGCAGCGCCCGGCGCTGCGCCGCACGGATCCGGGCGTCCCGGCGCTTCTCCGCAGCGGTCTTCCCGACGCCCTTGCGGTCCTGGATCCGCTCGTCGTCGGGCAGGCCCGTGGTCTTCGGCGTCAGGTCGCCCTGCACCGGCGTCGGCGCGGTGACGACGGTCTCCGCCGGTGGCGTCGGCGTCGTGGCCGCGCCCGTCGACGCGGTCGACGCGGTCTGGTTCAGCGCCGAGATCCGCCAGTCGCCGTCCTGCTTCTCGAGCGAGAGCACGTCGGCGGAGGGCCGTTGACCGGCGGCGTCGGTGCGGACGGCCGCCCGGGCCCGGTCGTCGATCACGACGACGTTCTCGACCGTCAGGCGCGGGTCGCGCACCTCCCCGAAGCCCAGCTGCATCGCGCGCTCGCACGGCAGGTCGACCGACTGCAGCTTGTCCTGGAGGTCCCCGGCGAGCAGCCCGCCGCAGATCGACCGATAGTCGCGGGTCTCGACCGCGGCGGCGAACCGCTCGACGGCGGCCCGGGCGCGGTCGGTGTCGTCGGTCCTCCAGGAGTTGATGGCGAGGAGGACGACGACGATCGCGATGACCGCGATGCCGCCCGTCACGAGTCTGCGGCGCACGCGGGCAGGCTACCCGGAATCGCTCTCGCGGGGCACCGGTCGGACCGCCCCGCCGGGACCGGGCGGGACGCCGTCGGGGCGACCTCGGCGGGGTCCGTGGCGCCCCCGCCCGCGTCGCCGTCGCGGGCGCCGCCGGTCGTCCGTCCGTCGGGCCGCGCGGACACCGGACCGTCGCGACGGTCCGCGCGGCGTACGATCACCCCATGACGGAGTCCGGCACGCTGCCCTGGATGCGGTGCTACCGCTGCTGGTCGACGTCCCTGGAGCTCCACGTCCACTACGACGGGATCCATCGCGTCGACCCGAGCACCGGCACGCCCGTGCACGCCGTCGAGGAGCAGCAGGAGGCCGTCGTGCAGTGCCTGGACTGCATGCACGACCAGCCGCACCTGATCTTCACCGACGGTCGGCTGCACGCGGACGAGTCGCGCTGGGAGCGCCTCGTGATGGGCACGCCGTGGGTGGCGTCCTGCACGATCACGGTCCCGGCCGACGACGTCGAGGTCTGCTCGGGCCCCGAGGCCGGCGAGGCGCTGAGCTACGCCGCCCTGGGCGACGCGGGCACGCAGGAGTTCTTCTCCCACGTCCGCTTCCACACCCACCAGGGGGACGAGATCGTCGCCCACCTGCTCGTCGAGCTCTACGCGCGCTCGCAGGACGAGGCGGGCACCGTCCTGGACGACGCCGCCCGCGGGCCGCTCGTCATCACCTCGCTGGCCGAGGAGTCCCGTCCCCCGGCGGTCTCCTCGGGCGGCGGGCACGGATGAGCGCGCTGCCGCCCTCGTCCGGCGCACCGCACGCCGGCCCCGCCGGCCCCGGGACGCGGCTCGTCGAGCTGGAGCCCCGGCACCACGCCGAGGTGCTCGAGCTCAACGCGCGCGACGTGGACAAGCTCGCCCCGATGGACGAGGACCGCCTGCGCTGGATCGCCGCCCGGGCGACCGCGCCGCTGGTCGTCGAGGACGACGACGGGGTCCTCGGCTTCTGCCTCGCCGTGCCGCACGGCACCGACTTCGACGGCCGCTACTACGCCTGGTTCGGCGAGCGCTACGCGTCGTACCTCTACCTCGACCGGATCGTCGTCGCCGACCGCGCACGCCGGCGCGGCGTCGGCACGATGCTCTACGCCGCCTGCGAGGACCGCGCCCGCCCGCTCGGTCGCATGCTCTGCGAGGTCAACGTCGTCCCCCTCAACGCCCCGTCGATGGCGTTCCACGGCTCGCGCGGCTACGCCGAGGTCGGCCGGATCGAGGTCGGCCCGGAGAGCGACCCCGGATCGAAGGTCGTCGCGGCGCTGGCCAAGGAGCTCGGGGGCTGAGCCTCAGCGCGCCCGCGCCATCCCCTGCAGCTGGCGCACCGCCAGCTGGCAGGCCGCCGACGAGGCGGAGCGGCCCTCGCCGTCCGAGGACAGCTCCCGCAGGAACCGCCGCAGCCGCAGGACCTCGGCGTCGTGCTCGTCGAGGAACGCGTCGACCTCCTCCACCGGGCCGTCCGCCTTCGGGCCGCGCAGGGCGCTCTCGACCACCCGGACGTGCGCGTCGAGCAGGTCGTCCCGCAGCGCCTGCACCGACCAGCGGGTCATGCGGTCGGGGATCGCGAGCGTGCCTACCGCGCGGTGCAGCAGGCCCAGCGACAGGCGCTCGCCCAGGTGCAGCGTCGCGGCGCTGACCTCGCCGACGGCCCGGCCGCAGCGCTCGGCCGCGGCCACGACGAACGGCGCGAGCACCAGGGCCGCGTCCCCCGCCACCTGCTCCGCCAGCTCCTCCGGGACGCCCGCCTCGACGTAGGCGGCGATCCGCGGCGGCCGGTCGTCGTCGCCGTCGCGCTCGGCGAGCTGGGCGCGGACCGCCTCGACGCCGTCGCGGTGCGTGGTGACCGCCGGGCCGATCGGGGCGCCGGAGGCGTGCGTCAGGAACCAGCGGCTCGTGACCCGCACCTGCTCGTCGACCTCGGCGCGCAGGTTCCAGACGACGCTGGGCTGGACCCCCTCGAGGGCGTCGATCCGGTCCCAGAGCGCCCGGGCGTCCGACGCGCCGACCGCGATCCGGAAGGCGCGGACGACCGCGGTCGGCGTCGCTCCGAACTCGGCGGCGCGGCGGGCGACGAACGTCGGCCCGAGCGTGTCGACGACCTCGCTCGCCGCGAGGGTCGCGGCGAGGTGGCGTCGCAGCGGATGCTCGACGATCAGGTCGCCGAAGCGCTCGACGACCGGTGGCGGGAAGTACGCGGCCAGGTCGGCGGCCAGCGCCTCGTCGTCGCGCACCGCGTCCGCGCCGCCGGCGTCGCGCTCCCCCTGGTCGAGCATCGAACGTGCGGCGCTGTCCTTCGAGAGGGCGACCAGGACGGCCAGCTCGGGCCGGGTCAGGCCCTCGCCGTCGGAGCGGCGCTCGGCCAGCTCCTCGTCCGTCGGCATCCCGTGGTCGGCGCGCTGCAGCCGGCCCTCGTCCTTGAGCGCGTGCATGAGCTCCTCGACCGCCTGGGTGCGCCACGGCGAGCGCCGCTCCTCCTGGGTCAGGACGCGCGCCTGGGCCGCCGAGTCCGCCAGGACGTGGGCGACGACGTCGTCCGTGACGTCGGCCAGCAGCGCGTCGCGCTCCTCCGGGTCCAGCCGCCCGCGACGGATCGCCAGGCCGAGCAGGATCTTCAGGTTGACCTCGTGGTCGGAGCAGTCCACGCCGGCGGAGTTGTCGATGAAGTCCGCGTTGATCGCGCCGCCCTCGCGGGCGTACTCGACGCGCGCCCCACGGGTGAAGCCGAGGTTGCCGCCCTCCCCCACCACGGTGCAGCGCAGGTCGCGGGCGTCGACGCGGATCGCGTCCGACGCGCGGTCCTCGGCGTCCTCGTCGCGCTCGTGGGAGGCCTTGACGACGGTGCCGATGCCGCCGTTCCAGAGCAGGTCCACGGGTGCACGGAGCACCGCCTGGATCAGCTCGGCCGGCGACAGCCTCGGCGCGTCGACGCCCAGCGCGGCGCGCATCTCGTCCGTCAGGTCGACGGACTTGGCGGTGCGCGGGAAGACGCCGCCGCCCTTCGAGATCAGCTTCCGGTCGTAGTCGTCCCAGCTCGTGCGGGTCCCGTCGAAGAGCCGCCGACGCTCCTTCCACGACGCCTCGGCGTCCTGCGGATCGGGATCGACGAAGACGTGCCGGTGGTCGTAGGCGGCGACCAGGCGCATCGACTTCGACAGGAGCATGCCGTTGCCGAAGACGTCGCCGGACATGTCACCGATCCCGACGACCGTGATCGGGTCGCGCTCGGGATCCATGTTCAGCTCGGCGAAGTGCCGCTTGACCGACTCCCACGCACCGCGGGCGGTGATGCCCAGCGCCTTGTGGTCGTAGCCGACCGAGCCGCCCGAGGCGAACGCGTCGCCCAGCCAGTAGCCGCGGCGCAGCGCGATCTCGTTGGCGGTGTCGGAGAACGTCGCGGTGCCCTTGTCGGCGGCGACGACGAGGTACGTGTCGTCGTCGTCGAGGATGCGGACGCCCTCGGGGTGGATCACCGCGCCGTCGTGCAGGTCGTCGGCGACGTCCAGGAGCGCCGTGACGAACTCGACGTAGCCGCCGCGCACGGCGTCGCGCAGCGCCGCGCCCTCGAGCTGCTCGGCCCCGCGCAGGAGGAACCCGCCCTTGGCGCCCGTCGGGACGATCACCGCGTTCTTCACCATCTGGGCCCGCATCAGGCCGAGGACCTCGGTGCGGTAGTCCATCCGGTCCGACCAGCGCAGCCCGCCGCGGGCGATCATGCCGCCGCGCAGGTGGATCCCCTCGACGGTGAGGCCGTGGACGTAGGTCTCCCACAGCGGCGTGGGCTGCGGGATCGCCGGCACCTCCGAGCTCTTGAGCTTCAACGCGAGTGCCCCGCGGCCCGGGCGGTAGGCGTTCGTGCGGTAGGTCGCCTCGATCGCCGCGAGCTGGTTGCGCAGGATGCGGTCGTGGTCGAGCGACGTGACCCCGTCGAGCGCCTCGAGGATCTCCCGGCGGAGCGCCTCCTCCGCCTCGAGGTCGCGGGGTGCCCCGGGGCCGTCGGCGGGCTGCTTCTTCGAGCGGCGCTTCGACCCGCGCCGCTTCTTCCCGCCGGCCGCGTCGTCGTCCGGGCCGACGTCCGGGGTCGCCCCGTCGGTGCTCGCGGCCTGCGCCGGCGCCGCGCTGCCCTTCGCGGCGACCGCCGCACGGGTGCCGTCACCGGGGTCGGGGGAGCCGAAGCGCAGCTCGAACAGCCGGACGAGCAGCTCGGTGATCGCGGCGTGCTGCACGATCACGTCGTTCTGGTACCCCTCGGTGAACCGGGAGCCCAGTCGCTGGCGGTAGCGGCGGTAGGCGCGCAGCGGCTCGAGCCGCGCGTGCCCCATCGACGTGACGACGACGAGCCGGTTGAGCGAGTCGGACTCCGCGGCGCCCTCCCAGACCGCGTCGATGCACGCCTCGACCCGGCGTCCGACGGCCTCGAGGTCCAGCGGCAGGCCGTCCGGCCCGAGCACACCGAAGTCCTGGATCCACGCCTCGTCGGCGCCGTGCAGCCGGGCGGAGCGCTCCTCGACGACGTGCAGTCCCAGGTCGCTGAGGATCGGCATCGCGCGGGCCAGCTCGACGCGCGGGCCGCTGCGCGCGAAGACGATGCGCGTCATCCCGGGCCCGTCGTCGGGGCCCGCGGGCGCGGGCTCGTGCTTGGTGACGACGACGATCCGGTCGGCGTCGTCGTGCATCCGGTCCAGCGCGACGACGTCGTGGGCGGCCGAGTCGGGGGCCACGCCCGCGCGGTAGGACGTGGGCAGGCGCCCGGCCCAGCGCGCGGCCAGCTCCGCGCCGCGCTCCTCGCCGACGAGGCCGCCGAGGACGGCCTGCACCCGGTCCTCCCAGGCCTGCGCCAGCTGGTCGATCTCGCGCGGGGCTTCGGAGCGGGCCATCGCCGCCGACACTAACGACGGGCCGGGGCGCGGCGTGACCGGCTCGTGACCCGCGGCGGGCCGCGGGTGCCGGCGGGGCGGACGAGCACGGCGCGCGGCGTCCGGGCGGGAGGGCCCGGGTCGTCCCGGAGCGCACCGCCGAGGAGGCGCGGAGAGCGCACCGGGCATGCCGTTCTCGGCCATCACCCCGGCGCGCCCGAGGACGTCGTACGGGCGCCCACGCCATCGGAGGGCGTCCGTCGTCCCCGACCGGTGCCGCCTCCTCCGGTGGCGTCCCGCCGCTACAGTCCCCCGCCGATGCGCGCGCTGGCGATCCTGGTCTTCGTCGTAGGGGCCGGCAGCCTCGGGGCGGAGATCGCCGCCGCCCGCCTGCTCGCGCCGTACTTCGGCGACTCGACGATCATCTGGGCCAACACGATCGGCGTCTGCCTGATCGCGCTGGCCATCGGCCACTGGCTCGGCGGCCGCTTCGCCGACCGGCACCCGCACATCCAGGGCCTCAAGGTCCTCGTCCTGATGTCCGCGGGACTGCTCTCGGTCGTCCCGCTGGTCTCGGGGCCGTTCCTCGACCTGGCGATCACCGCGTTCGACAAGATCGAGGCCGGCGCGTTCGTCGGCTCGCTGCTCGGGATGCTCGTCCTGATCGCGTTCCCGCTCGTCCTGATCGGCGCGGCGACGCCGTGGGCCACGAAGCTCGCCGTCACCGACCTGGAGAAGACCGGCGAGACCGTCGGCCGCCTCGGCGCGATCGGCACGGGCGGCAGCCTCGTCGGCACGTTCGCGGCGTCGTTGCTGCTGATCCCGTTCGTCGGGTCGCAGCGCACGTTCATCGTCCTGGCCCTCCTGATGGCCCTCGTCGCCGCGTGGCGGATGCCGGTGCGCGCCTGGGCGGTCCCCGCCGTGATCGCCCTGCTGCTGCTGATCCCGCCGGGCACGACGAAGCCCGCCGAGGACGGCGACACCGTCGTCGACGAGGCCGAGACGCTCTACCAGTACGCCCGCGTCGTCCAGCACCCGGTGCAGGACGGTGTGGTGCGCTCCGGCCCCGCCCCCGTCGAGCGGCGCCTCGAGCTCAACGAGGGCCAGGCGATCCACTCCATCTGGCGGGCCGACACCGTCCTGACCGACAACTACTGGGACGCGTTCCAGGTGCTGCCGTTCGCGGTCGACGCGTCCGGGGCGACGGCGGACGGCGAGGTGCCGGGCGTCTCGGGGTCGGGGTCCGCCGGCGGTGCGGGCACGGACGGCAGCACGGGCGCGGCCGACAGCACCGGCGCGGGAGGCAGCACCGGCGCGGGCGGCGGCCCGGAAGCGGCCGGCGGCACGGGCGGCGCCGGCAGCACCGGCGCGGGCGGATCGGTCGCGCCGGGCCAGACCCCCCGCACGATCGCGATGCTCGGCAACGCCGGCGGGACGGTCGCCCGCGCCTCGCTGGACCTCTTCCCGAACGTCCGCTTCGACGGCGTCGAGATCGACTCGAAGGTCTCCGAGATGGGCGAGAAGTGGCTCGGGATGCCGAAGGACGACCCGCGCCTGCGGATCTACTCCCAGGACGCCCGGCCGTTCCTGCGCTCCGCCGGCCTCGACGACGGTGACGGTCGCTACGACCTGATCGGCGTCGACGCGTACCGCCAGCCCTACATCCCGTTCTACCTGACCACGCGCGAGTTCTTCCGCGAGGTCCGCGACCGCCTCACCTCGCGCGGCAGCGTCATCGTCAACGTCGGCCACCCCGAGGGCGACACCGCCCTGGAGAAGGCGCTGTCGAGCACGATGCGCACCGACTTCCCGAACATCGCCCGCTACGCGATGACGCCGACCAACACCCTGATCATCGCCTCGACCGCCGCGATCTCCGCCGACCGCATCCGGGCCGCGCTTCCGACGATGCCCGCCCAGCTCCGCGAGACCGCCGAGCGCGCCGCCGACGACCTGGAGCCGGGCCTCGACGGCGGCCCGGTCTACACGGACGACAAGGCCCCGGTCGAGTGGCTCATCGACGGGTCGATCGTGAGCTTCGCGACGAAGTAGGGGGGCGGCGGGGCGCGGAGGGCGGCGGGGCGCAAAGGCGACGAGACGCGACCGAACGCGGAAGAGGGCGAGGCGCAGAAGGCGAAGTGACGCGGAAGACGGCCGGGCGCGGAAGGCGGCGGGGCGCGGAAGGCGGCGGGACGCGGAAGGCGGCGGGACGCGGGAGACGGCCGGGCGCGGAAGACGGCGGGACGCCGAAGGCGGCGAGACGCGGAAGACGGCGAGACGCGGAAGACGGCGAGACGCCGAAGGCGGCGAGACGCGGAAGACGGCGGACGCCGAAGACGGCCGGACGCGGGAGACGGCCGGGCGCGGAAGACGGCGGGACGCCGAAGACGGCGGGACGCCGAAGACGGCGGGGCCGTCTCACGCAGAGGGCGGCGAGAGCCGCCGGGCATGCACGATCCGTCAAACCAGAACTCGGGCTTCCGACTTCGGACGTCTCGGCACGCGGAGCGTGTGCCGACGCGCAAAGCCGGGGCGTCGCGTCCTGACTTGGCGGGTGACACACGTGTCGGCCGCACGGCAGCGCGGTACCGGGAGACGACCACCACCGGACCCGACCAGCCACGGCGGCGACCCGGTTGGCCGTCCGAGAACGGTCGGGCCCGGCGCGATCCAGGCCGGCTCCAGGACGAACCACCGACGGTCCGGCCCGGCGCGGTCCAGGCCGGCTCCAGGACGAACCGACCCCGGCCGGGACCGGGATGAACCGCCCGGAGCCGGCAACAGGCCGGACCGACCCCGGCCCGCGACCGCCCCGGGAGGTCGACTACTCCAGCTCCGCCGAGCCCGCCCACCAGTTGACGCCGCCGTCGACCGCGTGGCGGTCGATCTCGGCCAGCTCGTCATCGCCGAAGTCCAGGTTCTTCAGGGCGCCGAGGGAGTCCTCGAGCTGCTTGACCGAGGAGGCCCCGATCAGGGACGAGGTGACGCGGGGGTCGCGCAGGGTCCACGCGATCGCCATCTGGGCGAGGGACTGGCCGCGGCCCTTCGCGATCTCGTTCAGGCCGCGGATGCGGTCGAGGTTCTTCTCCGTCAGCTGCGACGCGACGCCCTCGTCGCGGCCGGCGCGGGATCCCTCGGGGATGCCGTCCAGGTACTTGTCCGTGAGCAGGCCCTGGGCCAGCGGGGTGAAGACGATGGAGCCGACGCCCTCCTCGCCGAGGACGTCGAGCAGGTCCTCCTCGATCCAGCGGTTGAGCATGGAGTAGGAGGGCTGGTGGATGAGGAGCGGCGTACCGAGCTCGCGGAGGAGCTCGATGGCCTCCGTCGTGCGACGACCGGAGTACGACGAAATGCCGACGTAGAGCGCCTTGCCCTGCTGGACGGCGGAGTGCAGGGCGCCGCAGGTCTCCTCGAGCGGTGTGTCCGCGTCGAAGCGGTGCGAGTAGAAGATGTCGACGTGGTCGAGGCCCATGCGACCGAGCGACTCGTCGAGCGACTGGAGCAGGTACTTGCGCGAGCCGTACATCCCGTACGGGCCGGGCCACATGTCCCAACCGGCCTTCGTCGAGATCACGAGCTCGTTGCGGTAGGGCTTCAGGTCCTCGCGCAGGATCCGGCCGAAGTTCGTCTCGGCCGAGCCGTAGGGCGGCCCGTAGTTGTTGGCCAGGTCGAAGTGCGTGACGCCCAGGTCGAACGCACGGCGCAGGATCGCCCGCTGGTCGGCGATCGGCTCGTGGTCGCCGAAGTTGTGCCACAGACCGAGCGAGATCGCGGGCAGCTGCAGGCCGCTGCTGCCCGTGCGGCGGTACGGCATGCGGCCGTCGTAGCGCTCCGGGTCGGCGGTCCAGGGACGGTGCGTGTCGGGGGTGCCCATGGGTTCCACTATGCCCGGCCGGGGGACGGCCCACCCCGTGCTGCGGGGCGTACGTCGTCCGTCCGGCCCCTTCGGTGGCGGTCCCCGTTGCCCGCGTCCCTCCGGCATCGGACTCCCTCGACGAGTGCCGGACGTCTCTCGACGGGCCCGGATGGACTTCGACGGGCGCCGGACCTGTCTTCCCCTGCCGCGCAGGCGCAGGTCGCCACGCGGGCGCGCCGGCCGCCCCGCCCCGCCGCAGTTGCCGAAGCCTCCCGCACGGGCCGACCCCGATCGCCAACGTCGCTCCGCCTGGGCCGCCCCGGTCACCGACGTCATCCCGCACGAGCCGTCCCTCCGGGTCCCCCACCCCACTGATACGCCCGCACCGCCAGAGCGGCCCCGAGTCTCCCCGCGGTCACCACGCGGTGCTCGGTCATCTGCCGCCACGTGACCCGGGTGACGACGAGTCCGCGAGCTTGCAGCTCACCGTCCCGAGCGCGGTCGTTCTCGAAGCTCCGGCGGGAGCGGTGGAAGCGGAAGCTGTCGATCTCGCCGACCATCCCCCGGTCGTCCCAGAGCGCGTCGACGGTGAAGCGGCCGACGCGGACGTTCGTCCTCGGGATCGGGAGCCCCGCTTCCCTCACGAATCGCAGGAACTCCCGCTCGGCCTCGGACACCGTGCGCCGCGGGCCGTCCGCGTCCGCGAGGAGCCGTCGGACCGCCCCGCTCCCCCGCGCCGTCGGGGCGCGGTCGAGCGCGGACCGAAGGGCGGGCGCCGTCAGACCATGGACCGCGATCGCCTCCGCCGTCACCCGCTCGAGCTCGTCCTCCCGCAGCATCGGCGCGAGGTCGATCACGGTCCGCTCGAGGCCCAGGACCGGGAGCGGCCCCCTCCTCGCACGGTCCCGGCCGTCGAGCCTCGTCAGGCGCCGGACGTCGACGCCCGCCCTCGACCGGGTCCCTCCGCCCACGACGCACAGCTCCACGTCCCCGGAGGGTCGTCCCGGGAGCAGGCGCCACGCGTGACCCGCCGATCGTCCGCAGATCCACGCGTCCCCCCGCACCGACAGGACCGCCGCGAGTGCCCAGGCGTCGCGACCCGCCGGCGGACGGCCGAGGGCGTAGACGGCCGGCGCCACACGCAGCAGCGTGCCGGACGCCACCCGGTGGGCGACCGCGCCGCGGCCGAGTCCGCAGGCTGTCAGCTGGGCGAGGGTGATCAGGCCGAGCTGCCGGGAGGCCACGGCGGCGAGCTGCGCATTGACGGCCGCCTTCACGGGAACCGTCACTGAAGGTCCTGCCCATGCGTCGTCCGCCACACGGGCGCGATCCGCCACACGGGCGCCATTCGCCAGACAGGCGCCGTCCGCCACGCGTGCGTCGTTCGCCACGTGTTCGCGGTCCGCCACGCGTGCGTCGCTCGCCACACATCCGCGATCCACCACACCTGCGCCATGCGCGTCACCTGCGCCATCCGCCAGTCGATCGTCACGACGGCCCGGTTCGACGGATCGCGCGCGGTCCGCGTGCGCATGGGTCCAAAGCCGGGGTGCGCGACGGAGACCTCGACGGATCTCGCAGGTTCGTGTTCGTCATACCGACGAGCCTCCCCGCCGACGTGCCGGCATCGACGACCTCCACCGAGGTCGGACGCAACCGGCACGGGGACTCCACGGTTCTGCGCAGCTTCGCCGGCATCGCGACGGCTCGGCCGACCTGTCACCCGAGCTCCGGAACCGCGTCCCGCGGTCTGCACCTCGCTCTAGCTTCCACCGGCGCGCGTCATCGCCAGGCCTCCGACCGCCCCATCACCACGCGCCTCACCCGCGCCAGCGCCACGCCCCCCGCCCCCACCATCACCAGGCCCCCGCCCCCGCCCGCACGACCGCGCGCCGCCCGGCGATCACCAGCGCCCCGCCCAGGCCTCCTCCCCCGCACGTCCCGGCCCTGTCGCGCCCGCCTCGCGACGAGACCGACCACCCCGCCTCACGCCCGCCCCGCCCGATACCGTCGCCCCATGAAGATTCGCGCCGCGGTGCTGGAGCAGTTCGGGGAGCCCCTCGTGGTCCAGGAGGTCGACCTGGCCGAGCCCAAGCAGGGCGAGGTCCTCGTGCGGCTGCAGGCCTGCGGCGTCTGCCACACCGACCTGTACACCGCCTCCGGGGCGGACCCGACGGGCTACGCGCCGTGCGTGCTCGGGCACGAGGGCGCCGGTGTCGTCGAGAAGGTCGGGCCCGGGGTCGAGTCGGTCGTGAAGGGCGACCACGTCGTCACCCTCTTCGCACCCGAGTGCGGCGAGTGCCTGCACTGCCGCTCCGGCCGGACGAACCGCTGCCTCGCGATCCGCGACATGCAGGGCGACGGCTACCTGCCCGACGGCACCACCCGCCTCTCGCGCGACGGGCAGGAGCTGCGGCACTTCATGGGGACCTCGACGTTCGCCGAGTACACCGTGATGCCGGAGATCGCCCTGGCCAAGATCGACAAGGCCGCCCCGCTGGACGGCGCCTCGATCTTCGCCTGCGGTCTCTCCACCGGCCTCGGCGCCGCGATCTACACCGCCGACGTGCAGCAGGGCTCGACCGTCGCCGTCTTCGGCTGCGGTCTGGTCGGCCTCGGCGCGATCGCCGGCGCGCGCATCGCCGGCGCCACGCGGATCATCGCCGTCGACCTGGCCGCCGGCCGGCTCGACATGGCCCGCCACCACGGGGCGACGGACGTCATCGACCCGTCGAAGCTCGAGGACGGGCAGGACGCGGTCTCCGCGATCAAGGCGATGACCGACGGGTTCGGCGCCGACTACACGTTCGAGGCCACCGGCAACGTGAAGGTCATGCAGCAGTCCGTCGAGGCCGCCCGCGAGGCGTGGGGCCTCGCGACGATGATCGGCGTCGCCGGCAAGGGCGAGACGCTCGACATCGTCCCGCGTCTGCTCATCACCGGCCGCCGCGTCACGGGGTCGTCGTTCGGTGGCGTCCGCGGCCGCACGCAGGTCCCGCAGCTCGTCGACCGCTGGATGCGCGGCGACGTCGACGTGCAGGCGCTCCTGTCGCACCGGATCACGCTGGACGAGGTCAACAAGGGCTTCGACCTGATGCACCACCAGGACGGCATCCGCACGATCATCGGCTTCGACTGAGCGGGTAGGGGCCCGTCGTGACCGACGACGCCCCCACCCCGCACCCGAACGCCCCGGACCTCGCCGGCGTCGTCCCGCCCGCGTGGCGCCCGTACGTCGACCTGCCGGCGCTGCGCCACGTCGAGACGTTCCTCGGTGGCGAGGTCGAGGCCGGGCGGAGGATCCAGCCGCTACGGGCCCAGGTCTTCCGCGCGCTGGAGCTCGTCGCGCCGCAGGACGTCCGCATCGTCCTCTGCGGCCAGGACCCCTACCCCGGCCTCGGCGTCCCCATGGGCATGGCGTTCTCCGTCCCCCCGGACGCGCCGGTGCCCGGGTCGCTGAAGAACCTCTTCGCGGAGCTCCAGGACGACCTCGGGATCCCGCCCGCGTCCACGGGGGACCTGACCCCCTGGGCGGCCCACGGGATGCTGCTGCTCAACGCGTCGTTGACCGTGCGGCCGGGTGAGCCGGGGTCGCACAACGGCGCGAAGTGGCCGGCGGTGACCCTCGAGCTCCTCCGGCGCCTGGCGTCGGAGCGGGAGGGCATCGTCTTCCTCGCCCTCGGCCGCGCGGCCCAGAACGTCATCGCGAAGCTGCCGACGGACGGCCACCGCGTCGTCGAGGCGGCGCATCCGTCGCCGATGTCGGTCGCCGCCTTCCGCGGCTCGCGGATCTTCAGCCGGACGGACGCCGCCCTGGCCGAGCTCGGGCAGCCGGCGTTCGACTGGTCGCTGGGCTAGGCGCAGGGCGGCCCCCGGCCTGCGCGGTCAGTCGTCCGTGAACGTCACGGACGCCAGCACCGGTCCGGCGTTGACGTCGGTCCCGCCTGCCGCCGCCTCGCCGCGGCGCAGGTCGCACGAGCGGATCTCCCGCGGCAGCGCGTCGCCACCGTCGTAGACCCCCTGGACCGCGAGGTTCGAGCCCCAGTCGCCGGGATCCTCGCGCCAGAGCAGCTGGATCGTGCCGATCTTCCGCCCGTCCGCCAGGGTGCAGCGGCCACCGAGCGGCTTGCCCTTCAGCTCGGAGAGCAGCGCGGGTGGCGTGTCGTCCGTCGCGGACACGTAGACGCTGTCGCTCTGCACCTCGACCTTCAGGCCGTCGCGGTCGGTGACGCTCCGGACGATGACCGTGCCGGCGTTGGTGGTGATCACCCGGCGCTGGGCGTCGGCGTCGTCCCCGCCTCCCCCGCCACCGCCGCAGCCGGCGATCGCGAGCGCGGCGCAGCAGGCCAGCGGGCCGGCCGGAGCACGGCGGCGCCCGGACCGGCCCAGCTCGCGTGGACGCCGCGGGCCGGGCCGGACCGCGGGGAGCGGCACGGCGCGGAGCGCGGCGGTACGGACGGGGGCTCCGGTGCTCATGCCTGCACTCTGCCCCCTGCGCCCCGCCACATCCAGTGCCGGGGCGGTCGTCCGGCACGGAGCCGGACGACCGCACGGACCGGCTCAGGCGTTGAGCGCGGCCTTCAGGCTGTCGAGCTGCGCCGAGATCTCGGCGGGGAGCGCGTCGCCGTAGGTGGCGAGGTACTCCTCGATCTGCGGCAGCTCGGCGGCCACGGCGGCCTCGTCGACCGTCAGCAGGCCCTCGAGCGCCTCGCGCGAGATGTCGAGGCCCTCGATGTTGAGGTCCTCGGCGCGCGGGACCAGACCGATCGGGGTCTCGACGGCGTCGGCCTTGCCCTCGGTCCGGCGGAAGATCCACTCGAGGACGCGCGAGTTCTCGCCGAACCCGGGCCAGATGAACCGGCCGTCCTCGTCCTTGCGGAACCAGTTGACGTAGAAGATCTTCGGCAGCTTCGCCTCGTCGGCGGAGCGGCCGAGCTTCAGCCAGTGGTTCATGTAGTCGCCGAGGTTGTAGCCGGCGAACGGCAGCTGGGCGAACGGGTCGAAGCGCAGCTGGCCGACCTTGCCGAAGGCGGCGGCGGTCTGCTCGGAGCTCATCGTCGCGCCGAGGAACACGCCGTGCTCCCAGGAGGTCGCCTCGCGCACGAGCGGGAGGACCGTGGCGCGGCGACCGCCGAAGAGGAAGGCGTCGATCGGCACGCCGGCCGGGTCCTCCCAGTTCGGGGCGATCGACGGGGCCTGCGAGGCGGCGACCGTGAAGCGCGAGTTGGGGTGCGCGGCGGGCGTCGGGCTGTCCGGCGTCCAGTCGTTGCCGTGCCAGTCGATGAGGTGGTCGGGCTTCTCCTCGGTGAGGCCCTCCCACCAGACGTCGCCGTCGTCGGTCAGCGCCGTGTTCGTGAACAGCGTGTCGCGCTGGATGGCGGCGATGGCGTTGGGGTTCGTCTTCTCGCCGGTGCCCGGGGCGACGCCGAAGAAGCCGGCCTCGGGGTTGATCGCGTAGAGCCGGCCGTCCTCGCCGAACTTCATCCAGGCGATGTCGTCGCCGATGGTCTCGACCTTCCAGCCCGGGAGGGTCGGGATGAGCATCGCGAGGTTCGTCTTGCCGCAGGCCGACGGGAACGCGCCGGTGACGTACTTCTCGACGCCCTCGGGCGAGGTCAGCTTGAGGATGAGCATGTGCTCGGCCATCCAGCCCTCGTCGCGGGCGAGGACGGAGGCGATGCGCAGCGCGAGGCACTTCTTGCCCAGCAGCGCGTTGCCGCCGTAGCCCGAGCCGTAGGACCAGATCTCGCGGGTCTCGGGGTAGTGGACGATGTACTTCGTCTCGGCGTTCGTCGGCCACGTGGAGTCGGCCTGGCCGGCGGCCAGCGGCGCGCCGATCGAGTGCACGCACGGGACGAACTCGCCGTCGGTGCCCAGGTCGTCCAGGGCGCCCTTGCCCATGCGGGTCATGATCCGCATCTGCACCACGACGTACGGCGAGTCGGTGACCTCGACGCCGATCTTGCTCTTGTCCGAGCCCAGCGGGCCCATCGAGAACGGCACGACGTACATCGTGCGGCCCTGCATGGCGCCCGCGAAGAGCTGCTGCATCTCCGCGCGCATCTCGGAGGGCTCGCGCCAGTTGTTGTTCGGCCCGGCCTCCGCCTCGGTCGCGGCGCAGATGTAGGTGCGGTCCTCGACCCGGGCGACGTCCGACGGATCGGACCAGGCCAGGTAGCTGTTGGGCCGCTTGGCGTCCGAGAGCTTGCGGAACGTGCCGGCGTCGACCAGCTCCTGACAGAGGCGGTCGTACTCCTCTGCGGAGCCGTCGCACCAGACGACGGACTCGGGCTGCGTCAGCCCGGCGATCTCATCGACCCAGGCGAGGAGCTTGGCGTTCTCGGTCAGCACGGATGTGTCGGGCACTGGACTGGTCCTCCTATGGGCCAACAAGGAATTCGAGGTAGTCAACCGGAACGCGCGGCGCCTTGCGTCGCGCATTCGGGCCTCGGTCACACACGTCGTACGCGTACTGCGGGCAACCGCACAGGCCCACCCGTGGTCGACCAAAAAAGATCATCAGGCGATCGTGGGATCCGTCCCGCCGGAGAGGATCGGAGCCCCGGGAATCCCAGCGTGGCACGATGGGTCCGTGTTCCGCCGGCGCCCCGAAGAGCCGTTGATCGAAACCGTCCTGATCGAGTCCGGACGTGTTCGTCTGTTCGATCGACACCTCGTCCGTCTCCGGCGTTCCGGCGCCGCCCCGAAGCAGGTCACCGCCGTTCGGGCGCTCGCGGAGACGTGGCGCCGGACCGCCGGCCGACCCACCGTCGTGCGCTTCGAGGTCGCCGCCCGCAGCGGCGTGGCCAGCCGCGCGCGGACCCCGCCGTCCCGCGACCCGGTGCGCCTCGCCCTGGTCCCGGGCTTCGACCCGGGGGACGGCCGGCGCGAGCGGAAGCTGGCCGACCGGACGTGGGCGGAGGAGGCCGAGGCCGCCGCCGCCGCCGCCGGTGCCGACGAGCCGCTGCTCCACGACGCGGCGGGCCTCCTCGGCGAGACCAGCCGGGCGTCGCTGTTCGTCGTCGACGCGACCGGCCGCATCCGCACCCCCCCGGTCCGCGGCATCCTGCCCGGCGTCACCCGGGAGTGGGCGATCGGCGCCGCCGGGGCGGAGGAGCACCCGCTCACCGTCGACGACCTCGGCGCCGCCCGCGCCGCGTTCCTCACCACCGCCGCGCGCGGCGTGGTGCCCGTGACGTCGATCGACGGCCGGCCGCTGGGGAGCGACGACCGCGTCGAGGAGCTCGCGGCGGCCTGGCGCGCCCTGGTCTGACCCGGGCGACCGGCGGGTGGTCCGGGCACGCCGCCACCCTCGGACCCCGGGTCGTCGCCGTTCCCGAGCCCCGGGGTCGTCGCCCGCCCCGTCCACCCGGCGCGGTCAGCGGGCCGCCGGGCGCTCCCCCACGTAGGTCGCCCGTGGCCGGAACCGCAGGCGGTGGCGGTACTCCTCCAGACCGTGCGCGACGAGCCCGACGGTCCGCGCCAGCGCGAAGATCGTCGCCGCGGAGCCGGGGCGCAGGCGCATCGCCGTCGTCAGGCCCGCCAACGCGAGGTCGACGTTCGGGGCCGGCAGCCCGCGGTCGCGGGCGAGGGCGACGACGTCGGCCACCGCACGGGCTGCCAGAGGGTCGCGCGCGCACCCGCCGACGAGGTCGAGCAGGTGGTCCGCCCGCGGGTCGCGGTCGCGGTAGACCCGGTGCCCGAAGCCGGCCGGCGGCCCGTCCGCCGAGAGCCGGTCCCCCAGGGCGCGCGCCGGCCCGTCCGGGCCCGCCGCCGCGGTCAGCATGCGCTCGACCTCGCTGGACGCCGCCCCGTGCAGCGCCCCGCCGAGCGACCCGAGCCCCGTGAGGACCACCCCGTAGGGATCCGCCCAGGCCGACGCCGCCACCCGGGCGGCGAACGTCGATGCGGCCAGCTCGTGGTCGGCCAGCAGGACCAGGGCCGCGTCGAGCGCTTGCAGCTGCGCGGGACCGGGAGCGCGATCGTCCGGGGCCAGCACCGTCCAGAGCCGCGCGGCGACGCGGTCGTCGACGGGGATCCCCCGGCCCGGGACGGCGTCGACGAACCCCGCCACGACCGTGCGCCCGGCCCGGCGCACCGCCTCGGGACGACGGTCGGCCCGCAGGGGGTCGCCCGCACGCAGGGTCGCGACGACGACCGGCAGGAGCGCCGGCGGGTCGACGTCCCGCAACGGGGCGAGGACGGCACGGAGCGTCGAGAGGGCCGCCGGGTCCGCGCGCCAGGGGCCGCGGTCGGGGTCCCCCCACAGCAGCGCGGCGACGCGCTCGAGGCCGGAGTGCCGGGCCAGGCCGACGGCGTCGTGGCCGCGGTAGGCCAACCGCCCGTCCGGATCCAGGAGCGTCAGCTCGGTGTCGACGACCGTCTCGACGGCGGGCGAGCGGTCGGTGCGGCGCGCGCGACCGGCCAGCCCTTCGACCGCGGCGCGCGAGAACCGCGTCGCGCGGCGGTCGCTCGAGGGGTCGCGCTCCAGGAGCCCGCGGCTGACGTAGGCGTAGACCGTCTCGCGCTTGACCCCGAGCCGGCGCGCGGCCTCGGCCACCGTGAGCGTCTCCCCCATGCCGCTCATGTTGACGTGATCAACGTTGATCCGCATCGACGGCCGCAGGACGATCGACGGGACCACCGAACCAGGGAGCACCCGATGGGCACGCAGACGCAGCAGGTACGGGAAGGGCTCGAGGGCGTCGTCGCCTTCGCGACCGAGATCGCCGAGCCCGACCGCGACGGCGGCGCGCTGCGCTACCGCGGGGTCGATCTGCGCGAGCTCGCAGGCGTGGTCCCGTTCGAGCGGGTCTGGGGGCTCCTCGTCGACGGGCGCCCCGACCGCGAGCTGGCCCCCGCGGGCACCCATCCGCTCGCGTTCCGGACCGGGGACGCGCGGGTCGACGTGCAGGCCGCGATCGCGGCGCTGGCCCCCGAGTGGGGCCTGCGACCGCTCGTCGACCTGAGCCCCGAGGTCGCCCGCGACCAGCTCGCGCGCGTCGCCTCGACCACCCTGTCGTTCGTCGCCCAGGCCGCACGCCGGGAGGGCATGGGGCTCGGCGGCGCCGCCCGGACGACCGGCAGGCCCCCGGTCCCGCAGGCCCGGATCGACGAGGGACGCACGCTCGCCGAGCGCTTCCTGATCCGTTGGCGCGGCGAGGCGGACCCCGCGGAGACCCGGGCGATCGACGCCTACTGGACGACCGCGGCGGAGCACGGCATGAACGCGTCGACGTTCGCCGCCCGCGTGGTCGCCTCGACCGGGGCGGACGTCGCCGCGTCGCTGAGCGCGGCGGTCGGGGCGCTGTCCGGGCCGCTCCACGGCGGGGCGCCGGCCCGCGTCCTGCGGATGCTCGACGAGGTCGAGCGCGAGGGCGACGCCGACCGCTACGTCGCCGGGGTCCTCGGGCGCGGCGAGCGGATCATGGGCTTCGGCCACCGCGTCTACCGGGCCGAGGACCCGCGTGCCCGGGCGCTCCGGCAGGTCGCCGAGGAGCTCGGCTCGCCGCGCGTGCAGGTCGCCCTGGACCTGGAGCGGGCCGCCCTGTCGGCGCTCGCGGCGGCCAAGCCCGACCGGGTGCTCGCCACGAACGTCGAGTTCTGGTCCGCGGTCGTCCTGGACCACGCGCGCGTGCCGCAGGACCTGTTCCTCCCGCTGTTCGTCTGCGCCCGCACCGCCGGCTGGTCCGCCCACGTCCTCGAGCAGCGACGGACCGGGCGGCTGATCCGCCCCTCGGCGGTCTACGCGGGCGCTCCCCCGCGTCCGTGGGCGCAGGTGACCGGCGCCTGAGCGGGCGGGGCGCCCCCGCTCACCCCAGGTGCTCGCCCGGGGGCAGCGGCAGCCGTGCGGCGGCCAGGTCCACCCGGCCCGCCGGCGTCAGCGGGACGCCCTCCCGACGCAGGAGCGCGGCCTGCCGGTCGGCCTGGGTCAGGCTGCCGTCGGCACGTACGACGCGGTGCCACGGCACGTCGGCACCGGACGTGGCGAGGACGCGACCGACGAGCCGCGGCGCCGCCGGGTCGAGGTCGCCATAGGTGCGGACGAACCCCTCCGGGATCGCCCGGACGCCCTCCAGGATGCGCTGGGCCCGCGCGTCGTCCGCCACGCCCCGCATCCTCGCGCCGGCCCCGGACGACGGCTTCCGGCGGCCGCTCCGGGCCGATCGTCCCCCGGCGGCTCGCGGCGGCGGGGGCTCTGCCACGATCCATCGGTGCTCCCGACCCTCAAGCGCCTGCGACGGAACTCCCTCGTCTCGATGGTGTTCACGATCGCCGTGGTCCTGGGTCTGGTCTTCGCCGTCCAGGCCCTCGCCGTCAAGCCGTACCAGATCCCCTCGGAGTCGATGGAGCCCACGCTCCAGATCGGCCAGCGGATCGTGGTCGAGCGCGTCGGCCACCACCTCGGCTCGACGCCGTCGGTGGGCGACGTCATCGTCTTCCACCCCGCGAAGGACCCGGAGGAGGGCGGCTGCACCAACCGCGATCAGGGCGGCGGCACACCGAGCCTGTGCGCCGTGCCGCGCGACGAGGACGACTCCAGCACCTTCGTCAAGCGCGTCGTCGGCGTCCCGGGCGACCGGATCTCGCTGCGCCGCGGACGCGTCATCCGCAACGGCAAGCGGGCGAGCGAGCCGTTCATCCGCCGCTGCTCCTCGGGCGACGACTGCACCTTCACCCGCACCATCACGGTCCCGAAGGACACGGTCTACGTGCTGGGCGACAACCGCGGCAACTCCGAGGACAGCCGCTACTGGGGCCCGGTCCGCGTGAAGTGGGTCATCGGCAACGCGGTGGGCACCTACTGGCCGCCGAAGCGCGTCGGCGGCCTGTAGGTCGTCCGACCCGCCGTAGGCGGCGGTCGCTCAGGCGACGACCGCCGGCCGGCGGTCCGTGGTCGAGAACCGCAGGGCCGGGTCCTCGACGCCGCCGCGCCGCAGGCGTTCCCGGTCGGCGACGAACCCCATCTCGACGGTCCACGGCCCGTGCGACCCGCGCCGCGGGAACGCGTCGATCCCGCGCTGCACGTAGCCCGCGTCGAAGTCGAGGAACGGCGACGTCTCCACCGTCGGGTCGTCGAGCTCCGGGACGACCACGTCCCATCCGTGGTCGTCCATGTGCGCGAGCAGCCGGCAGAAGTGCTCGCAGACGAGGTCGACCTTCAGGGTCCAGGCGATGTTCGTGTAGCCGAAGGCGAACGCGAAGTTGGGCAGGCCGCCCAGCATCATGCTCTTGAACGCGACGGTCTCCCCGAAGTCGATCCGCCGGCCGTCGACCGACACGTCGATGCCGCCGAAGGGCAGCATCCGCAGTCCGGTGGCCGTCACGACGACGTCCGCCTCGAGCTCCCGGCCCGAGGCCAGGCGGACACCGGTCTCCGTGAACCGGTCGATCCGGTCGGTCACGACGGACGCCCGCCCCTCGCGGATCGCACGGAAGAGGTCGCCGTCGGGGACGGCACAGAGGCGCTGGTCCCACGGGTCGTACCGCGGCTTGAAGTGCTCGTCGACGGGGTAGCCCGCGGGAAGCAGGCGCCGGGTGATCGCGCGGATCAGGCGCCGCGAGGCCCGCGGCCACCGTTGGCAGCCGTTGTAGACGCCGCGCCAGACGGCGACGTTCAGGCGGCGCGTGATCCGGTACGCCAGGGCCTCCGGGAGCACGCGGTTCATCGCGTTGGCGAGCGCGTTTCGCCGCGGCACCGGCACGACGTAGGTCGGCGAGCGCTGCAGCATCGTCACGTGCGCGGTGTCCTGCGCCATCGCCGGGACGAGCGTGACGGCCGTGGCACCGCTGCCGATGACGACGACGCGCCGCCCGGCGTGGTCGAGGTCCTCGGGCCACGCCTGCGGGTGGACGATCCGACCGGCGAAGTCCTCCGCACCCGGGAACTCCGGCGCGAACCCCTCGGCGTGGTCGTAGTAGCCCGTGGCGGAGAAGAGGACCCGCGTCGTCAGGTCCTCCTCCCGGCCGTCGTGCGCGACCCGGACCGTCCAACGGGCCTCGTCCCCCGACCACGACGCGGAGAGCACCCGGTGCCCGAAGCGGAGGTGCTCGTGCACCCCGTGCTCCCGTGCGGCCTCCTCGAGGTACGCCACGATCTCGTGGCCGTCGGCGATCATGTTCCCGCTCGTCCACGGCTTGAACTCGTACGCGAACGTGTGGAGGTCGGAGTCCGACCGCACGCCGGGGTAGCGGAAGAGGTCCCACGTCCCGCCGATCGCCTCCCGCGCGTCGAGGATCGCGATGCGCTTCCCCGGCAGCCGCGAGCGCAGGTGGCAGGCCGCACCGATGCCGGAGATCCCCGCCCCCACGATCAGCACGTCGAGATCCGTGTCCACGTCGTCCGTCGTCCGTTCGATCATGACGCGACGCTAGCCCGGGCCGGCGGGCGCGATGATGGCGTCTCGCACGAACTTCCCCGCCGGGAATGGGCGGTGGCACACTGCGGCGATGACGGATCTCGCCGACCTGCTCGGACGCATCGCCGACCGGGTCGAGGTGGACCTGGAGTCCGTGGTCGCCGAGATGGTGGAGGCGATCGTCGTGACCGTCCCCGCCCTGGACGCGGACCCGGTGATCCGCGCGGAGGCGGCGGCGAGCTGCCGCGGCAACGCCCGCCGGTACGTCGCGGTCGCCCGCCTGCCGTCGGACCCGCCCGCGGAGGAGCCACCGGCCGAGGCCCTGGAGTTCGCGCGGACCGTCGTGCGCCGGGGGATCGAGTCCGACGTCGTCTACCAGGGCTACCGGCAGGGGCAGCAGGTCCTCTGGCGCCGCTGGATGACGGTCGCCGAGGAGGTCGCGACCTCGCGGGACGACCTGGCCGCGGTCCTGAACGTCTCGCTCGACCTGCTGTTCCGCTACGTCGACGGGGTCCTCGGGCGCGTCATCCTGGAGATGCAACGCGAGCGGGAGCAGGTCCTGGGCGGGGCGCTCGCCCGACGCGCCGAGACGATCCGGCTCGTGCTGGACGGCGCGCCGCTCGACCGCGCCACCGCGAGCACGCGGCTGCGCGTCGACCTGGACCGCCGGCACACGGCGCTCGTGCTGTGGCGGGACGGAGGTCCCGCCGACGCCGGCGCGCTCGAGACCGCGGCGGTGGCCGTCGCCCGGGTCGCCGGCGCCGGCACCCCGCTCACGCTCGCGGCGGGCTCCACGACGCTCTGGGCCTGGCTGACCGGCGGAGGGGTGCCGGAGGAGTCCGCGATCGACCGGGCGCTGGCCGCGGTCGACCCGGCGGTGCGGGTGGCGATCGGGCCGGCCGCGGCAGGGATCGGCGGGTTCCGCCGCAGCCACGAGGCGGCGACGGCCATCCACCGCCTCCTGCGCGACGACCCCTCGGGTGAGCGGGTGTCGACGTGGAGCGCGCTGGAGATCACCGCGCTGGCCGGTCGCGACCGGGCCTCCGCGGAGGGGTTCATGGCGGCGACCCTCGGACCGCTCGCCGACGACACCCCGACCGCCGCGCGCCTGCGGGAGACGCTGCGGGTGTTCCTGGACGAGGCGGACAACGCGCCGCGGGCCGCGGCGCGCCTGCAGACGCACCGCAACACGGTCCTGCAGCGGGTCGGCCGTGCGACAGAGCAGCTGGGCCACCGCCCCGGCGACCGCCGCCTGGCGGTCGCCCTGGCGCTCGAGCTCCGCCGGCGGCTGGGTCCCCCTACTCGCCCGGGTCCTTCTTCGGGACGAGCACGCGGCGCTTGAACTCGGCGACGAGCAGGCCGTCCTGGTTGAAGACGCGCGTGTGGACGATGACGACGCCGCGGTCGGGCTTCGTCTTGGACGCCTTCTTCGAGAGGACCTCGGTCTCGACGAACAGCGTGTCGCCGTGGAAGACCGGGTTGGGGTGCGAGAGGTCGTCCGTCGCGAGGTTGGCGATCGCCAGGCCCGAGATGTCGGAGACGGAGATGCCCAGCGCCAGCGAGTACACGTACGGACCGACGACGACGTTCTTGCCCTGCTGCGACCGCTTGGCGTAGACGTCGTTGAGGTGCAGCGGGTGGTGGTTCATCGTCAGGAGGCAGAAGAGGTGGTCGTCCCCCTCCGTGACGGTCTTCGCGGGCCAGTGCTTGTACGTGGCGCCCTCCTCGAACTCCTCGAAGTAGCGCCCGTACTGGTGGGAACCGGTCGCGTGACGGACCTCCGGGAGGTCGTCGGTCCCAGGGGTGAAGGTCGGCTCGTCGGACATTGCTACTCCAGGTCGGGTTGCGGCGGATCGCGCCTGCGGGAGTCTGCCGGATGGGGCGCACGGCCGAGGTTTTGGCACGCGATACAATCACTCGCATAGAGCCCACACTTCAGCGCGACCCCCCATCGGCCACACCCGACCCGGACGCCCCCCTCACCCCCAGCCACCTGCAGACGGCCCGTTCACGGGGCCGCATCCGGGGTCGATTGGCACTCCTCGGTCCGTCGTTCGTCGCGGCCGTCGCCTACGTCGACCCGGGCAACTTCGCGACGAACATCTCGGCGGGTGCCCAGTTCGGCTACCTGCTCGTCTGGGTCGTCGTGATGTCCAGCGCGATGGCGATGCTCGTGCAGTACCTGTCGGCGAAGACCGGGCTCGCGACGGGGCACAACCTGCCCGAGCTCGCGCGCGGGCGCTTCGGCCGCCGGACGCGGTTCGGGCTGTGGGCACAGGCCGAGGTGGTGGCCATCGCCACGGACATGGCCGAGTTCGTCGGTGCGGCGATCGGCCTGAACCTGCTCTTCGGCGTCCCCCTGTTCGAGGCCGGCCTGATCACCGCGGTCGTCGCGTTCGCCATCCTCGCGCTGGAGCAGCGCGGCTACCGCAGGTTCGAGCTGGCGATCGCCGCCATGCTGGGCCTGGTCGCGGCGGGCTTCGTCTACGACCTCGTCGCGGTCGGCAACCAGTCGGCGTCGGGGATCCTCGACGGCCTGACGCCGGGTCTCGCCGGGTCGGACTCGCTGCTGCTGGTGGTCGGCATCATCGGCGCGACCGTCATGCCGCACGTCGTCTACCTGCACTCGGCGCTGACGCAGAACCGGATGGCCCCCCGCGACGAGGCGGAGCGTCGCGACCTGCTCCGCTGGCTGCGGATCGACGTCGGCCTCGGGCTGAGCATCGCCGGCCTGATCAACCTCTCGATGATGCTCGTCGCCGCGGCGCTGTTCTTCCGCATCGGGGCGACGGACGTCGACTCGATCGAGGCCGCCCATCGCGGCCTGCGCGAGTACGTCGGCGGCGGGGCGGCGCTCGCGTTCGCCGTCGCGCTGCTCGCCTCGGGGCTCTCGTCCTCCAGCGTCGGCACCTACGCCGGCCAGATCGTGATGCAGGGGTTCATGGACTGGCGGATCCCGCTGTTCGTGCGCCGCCTGGTGACCATGTCCCCCGCCCTGGTCGTCCTCGCGGTGGGCCTGCCGACCACGGACGTCCTGGTCGTCTCCCAGGTCGTCCTCTCGTTCGGGATCCCGTTCGCCCTGGTCCCGCTGATCATCATCAGCAGCGACCGCCGGGTGATGGGGTCGCTCGTCAACCGCCGCGTGACGACGCTCGCCGCGAGCGTGATCGCGACGATCATCATCGGCCTCAACGGCTACCTGATCTTCGACACGGTCCTGGGGTGACCGGGCGCGCGGCCGCGCGCCCCACCACCGCCGGCCGGCCCGCCCGTCCCGAGGACGGCGAACCCGGCCGGCGGCGCCCGTCCCGCGATCGCCCCTACAGCGCCGCGTTCGTCCAGTCCGAGGTGAACTCGAGGCCGCTGCGGACGAAGAGCTGCGTGACGGGGCAGCGGCGCTCGGTCTCGGTCTTGAGCCGCTCGAACGTCGCGTCGTCGGCGTCGGTGGCGATCGTCGCGGAGACGCGGACCGCGTCGAAGTTCGCGTTGCCGTCCGCACCACCGGCCATCACCGACGGATCGAAGTCGCCCGTGGCGTCGAACCGCAGCTCGCCGAGCGTGACGCCCAGCTCCTTGGCCACGATCTGCGCGGTGATCTGGTTGCAGCCGGTCAGCGCGCCGAGGGTCAGCGAGAGCGGGCTGGGCTCGGAGTCCTGACCCCCGAACGGCGGCACGGTGTCGGTGGCGAACCGGTGGGCGGTGCCGTCGCCGCCGACCGTGATCCGCTGGAGGACGCCGGTGCCCTCGCCCGCGACGGTGAACGGGACGATCTGCTTCTTCGTGGTCGCCATGGGATCCTCGATGTCGATACCCGCGAATCCCGGTTGGATTTGCGGCCTATCGAGATCCTACGCGTCGCCGAACCCGGTGGATGCCACCGACCGGTGACCGGGCGGCACGAGCGCCCGGGAGGTCCAGGACGCGAAGACGGACCACGCCCGACCGCGGGTAGGATCCGGCCCCATGCGCAACCCCCGTGACTTCTTCAAGCCGCTCGCCGTCGGGGCGCCGGAGCCGGTCCGCGAGATCCCGGTCCCGCCCTCGCGGATGATCCACTTCTTCGACCCGAGCAACGAGAAGATGCGGTCGAAGCTCCCGGCGATCGCCGCGAAGGCCGACATCGTCCTGGGCAACCTCGAGGACGCCGTCTCCATCGACAACAAGGAGGCCGCGCGCGCCGGTCTCGTCGAGGTGGGGAAGACCGCTGACCTGGGCGGCACGCCGCTCTGGACCCGCGTGAACTCGCTGGAGAGCCCCTGGGTCCTCGACGACCTGACGACGCTCGTCACCGAGATCGGCAACGAGCTCGACGTCATCATGATCCCGAAGGTCGAGGGCGCCCAGGACATCCACTACGCCGACCGCCTCGTCGCCCAGCTGGAGGCCAAGGCCGGCGTCACCCGCCCGATCCTCTTCCACGCGATCCTCGAGACCGCGTCGGGCATGGCCAACGTCGAGGAGATCGCCGGCGCCTCGCCGCGCATGCAGGGCATCTCGCTCGGCCCGGCCGACCTCGCCGCCTCGCGTCGCATGAAGACCACCCGCGTCGGCGGCGGTCACCCCGGCTACGTCTCGATCTCGGACCCCACGAGCGCCGACGACCTCGAGGCCGGCCGCGTCCGCGCCCAGCAGGACCCGTGGCACTACACCGTCGCCCGCATGGTCGACGCCTGCGTCGCCAACGGCATCCTCCCGTTCTACGGCCCGTTCGGCGACATCAAAGACGTCGTCGCCTGCGAGGCGCAGTTCCGCGCCGCGTTCATCCTCGGCTGCGTCGGCACCTGGTCGCTGCACCCGGTGCAGATCGACATCGCCAAGAAGGTCTTCTCCCCCGACCCGGACGAGGTCGCCTTCGCCAAGAAGATCATCGAGGCGATCCCCGACGGCAAGGGCGTCCACATGATCGACGGCAAGATGCAGGACGACGCCTCGTGGAAGCAGGCCAAGGTCCTCGTCGAGCTCGCCGAGCAGCTGGCCGAGAACGACGACGAGCTGCGCGAGAAGTACGGCTTCTAGGTCGTCCGGCGGGACCGCCGCGCCGGGCGCGGCGACGGGCCCGCCGCCGCCTGAGCCGGATCGTCGCCCCGGCCGGCCGCTCAGCCCGCCGCGGGGAAGAGGTGCTCGACCAGGCGGTCGAGCCCCTCGACGTCGTGGACGTCCTCGGCCAGCTGGGGCACCAGCAGGACCGGCTCGTCGCCGGGGCCCCGCAGGTGCTCGGTGATCAGCCGCTCGTCGTGCGTCGCCTGGCGGCGGATCCGCTCGTGCATGGCGGCGGCGCGGGCGGCGACGTCCTCGTCGCCGAGCGCCTCGGCCAGCGCGTCCCGCACGGCGTCCTCGTCCTCGTGCCGGGCCGCGCGGGTCAGGCGGTTGACGACGAGCCCGCCGTAGGTGATGTCGCGACCGGAGAGGGCCTTGCGGAACGCGCCCGCCTCGGCGAGCGACTCGGGGTGCGGCGCGGCCACGAGGAGGAAGACCGTCCGCGGCTCCGCCAGCAGCGCCTGGACCGCGCGGGCCCGCTCGCCGAAGCCCTTGCTCATGCCCCCGAGCACGCCGAAGAACTCGACGAGGTCCGACAGCAGGTCGACGCCGAGCGCGCGCTTGAGCAGTCCGGTGAAGACGCCGGCGCCGCGGCCGAGCAGTCCGAGGCCACCCGAGGCCGGCTTCAGCAGCAGCTGTAGGGCCCGGGAGTCGAGGAACGAGTGCAGCCGCTGCGGCGCGTCGAGGAAGTCCAGGGCGTTGCGGGTCGGCGGGGTGTCCAGCAGGACGACGTCCCAGCGGCCGGACTGCAGGAGCTCGTGGAGCTTCTCCACGGCGGTGTACTCCTGGGTGCCGGCGACCGCCCCGGAGAACTCCTTGTAGACGCGGTTCTGGAGCACCTTCTCCGCGGCCTCCGGGCTGTCGGCGTACTCCCGGATGAGCCCGTCCCAGGTGGACTTCGCGTCGAGCATCACGACCCAGAGCTCGCCGACGGTGCCACCGTCGGGCGCGCTGGGCTCCAGCGGCACCTGCACCGGCTCGTCCGCGACGCCCTCGAGGCCGAGCGCGTCGGCCAGGCGCCGGGCGGGGTCGATCGTCAGGACGCAGACGCGCCGTCCGCGCCGGGCGAGGCCCAGGCCGATGCCGGCCGCCGTCGTCGTCTTGCCCACGCCGCCGCCGCCGGCGAGCACCACGACGCGCGCGTCGGCCAGCGTGGAGTCCAGGTGCAGGGTCGAGGTCACGCCGCCGGGCGTGGCGTCCGCCGCGCTCACGCCGCGGCCTCCGCCAGGGCGTCGGCGAGCTCGCCCAGGTCGTCCCGGGTCACCTCGTCGTCGCGCCGCTCCAGCGCGGTGAGCGCGACGCCGGGGCGCAGGCCGGCGGCGAGGCGCTCGCGCTGGACGTCCTCGCGTCGGGCCCGGCGGTGCTCGACGAGCACGGGACCGGCCACCCGGACGGCGAGGTCGCCGTCGGACGCCTCGTCGACCGCGCCCGGCGCCAGCGCCCCGATCTCCTCGGCCTCCGGGTCCTCCAGGAGCGTGCCCCGGGTGCGGTTGAGGACGACGAGGCCCAGGTCGACGCCCAGGCCACGCAGGGCCTCCGCGGTCTCGAGGGTCTCGTTCACCGGCGTCTCCTCCGGCAGCGCGCAGAGGACCACGCCCGTGCGCCTGCGGTCCTCGATCAGCGCCGAGAGCTCGTCGGCGCGCTTCTTGATCGGCCCCCCGCGCGCGATGCCGCTGTAGGTCGCCGGCGAGCGCAGCATCGCCATCGCGTGTCCGGTGGCCGGCGCGTCGACGATGACGAGGTCGTAGGTCGGGTGCTTGCGGCCGCGGTCCTTCTGCGACAGGTCGCGGAAGCGGTCCACCGTGCAGACCTCGCGCAGGCCCGGGGCCGCGGTCATCGTCAGGTTGAACAGGCGGTTCTGGAAGATCACCCGGTGGACGGGCCCGCCGACCTGGCTGCGGAGGAAGTCGTGGGCGGCCTCGATCGGGTCGATCGCCTGCAGCGAGATCCGCTCCTCGACGACCGTCTCGCGGTGGCCGACCGGGCCGTGGCCGAAGAGCGACGAGAGCCGCTCGCCGGCGACCTCGGCGATCAGGACGCGCTTGCCCTGGCGGGCGGCGAGCACGCCGAGTGCGGCGGCGATCGAGGTCTTCCCGGTGCCGCCCTTTCCGGTCACGAGGAGGAGGCGGCGATCCAGGAGGGCCATCGGCGCCCAGCCTACGGGGCGACCGCTCGGGGCGTGGCCGATGGCCGCGAACGTGCGACGCGGGACGCCGCCCGACCCCGCCGCGTCGCCCACCGGGGCTGGGCGCGCCGGGCCTCGGCCCCACCCGATCAGCCGGCCGCGACGACGATCGGGAGCGTCGCGGTCCCCGAGCCCCTCGGAGCGATCCGGTAGATCGTCGCCGAGCCGGGGACGGCGGGGGCCGGGAGCGTCACGCGGAAGCGCCCGCGCGCGTCGCTGCGCACGGTGGTCCGCGTCGCCCGCGCGCCGCCGCACGCCGGCGTGCCGGTGATCGTCAGGGTCGTCGACCGCCGCAGGGACGAGATCCGTCCGGTGACGGCGACGCGTCCGCCCGACAGCCGCACGGCCCGCGAGATCGTGGCCGACCGGGTGGCCTTGAGGGCGCGGGAGCGGGCGTCGCCGACGACCAGCCGGTAGCGGGCCCGTGCGCGTGCGCCCGCGGGCCGCGGGGCCGGGACCGAGACCTCGACGGAGCGGTCCGCCGCGACCCTCGCCGTGCCGACCTTCCGGCCGTCGCGGCGGACCTCGACGGTCCGACCGACGAGGGAGCGCCCGGCGACGCCGGTCAGTCGTACCCGCGGCGCGCGCGCCGTGCCCGTGGCACGGATCCCGATCAGCTCGACGAACGGCACGGCGCAGGCCGACGGGGGCGTCGCGGCGGCCGGGGGCGCCGGTGCCGCCGGGGGCGTCGGCGGCGCGACGACGGTGGGCGGCACAGGGGTGGCCGGGGGCGTCTCCCCGGCCGGCGGCGCCACCGCCACCGGCACGACGCGGACGACGACGGTCCGGACCGTCTCGTTGCCCCGCGCATCCCGGGCGCGGATCGTGAGCGTGGCGTCGCCCAGGGCGGTCGGCGTCCAGGTCACGTCCCGACCCGCGACCTCGACGCCGCCCGGCAGCGTCCACCCGACGGAACCGACGGCGTTCCACCGGTCCTCGGCGACGGCCGAGAGGGTCAGCGGCACGCCGATCGTGGTCGTCGCGGGCGGATCCGTCCGCACCACCGGTCCGGTGATGTCCAGCAGGCCCGATCGCACGAGCTCGGTCTGGTCGCCGGCGGTGTCCGGGGCGTCGCGCCACACGCCGGTGAAGCTGCCGTCGGCGTAGGCCGCGACCTGCGGTCCGCTCAGCTCCCCCTCGTCCGTGACCGCGACGCGCTCGGGCTCGGCCCAGACCCCGTCGGCGGGCCGGGTGCTCCCCGCCACCATGGGGGTGCGGTCCTCGAAGATCTCCCAGACCACGGTCGCGGTGCCGTCGGGGGCCACCGCCACGTCGGACTCCCCCGGTCCGGCGAGCTGCCCCACGACGCGCTCGGTCGGCTCCCAGGTCGCCCCGGGACCGAGCACCGCGGCGTCGACGGCGGGGCCGCCCTCGTCGCGACTGTCCCAGGCGGCGACGAACCCGGTGTCGGAGGCCGCGACCTCGGGCAGGTCGTTGCTCGTGCCGGCCCGGTCCAGCATCGACGTGGACCACGCCCCCGAGGCGCTCCGCACGGCCGACCGGACGAGGACGGGCTCGCCGTCCTCCTCCTCCTGCCAGACGACGGCCACCCGGCCGTCGCGCGAGACCGCGAGGTCCGGCTCGGCCGACTCGGAGTCGCCGCCGAGCGCGAGGTCCCGTCGCAGGACCGGGGCGGCGTCACAGGCCTTCTCGAAGACGACGACGGCGTCGGTGTCGCGGTCCTGGTAGGTCCCGACGAGCTCGCCGGTCGGCAGGTACCCGAGGCGGGGCTCGTTGTCCCGGTTCACGACGACGTCCGTGGGCCGCGTCCAGGTGTCGGTCCCGGGAGCGAGCGTCCGGATCCGCAGCTGGGCGTCGTCGTCGCGCTCGTCGATCCACGCGGCGGCGATCTCGCCGTCGTCCGAGACCGCGACGAACGGGTCGTCGAGGTCCGCTCCGACGGGACCCGACGGCGACGAGACCACCCACGGCCCCGCGCCGCGCCGCACGGCGGTGCGGACGATCATGCCGCCCTCGTGGTCCTCGAACCACGAGACGACGACCACGCCGTTCCTGCCGGTCGCCACCTGCACGTCGTCGACGCCGTAGAACGCGCCGAGCTCCGGGAGCGGGGCCGACGCGGTCAGGTCGACGGCCGTCGTGCTCCACGCGGCGCCGGGTGCGCGGGTCGCGACCCGCACCGACGGCGCCTCGTCCGACGTGTACCACGCGGCGACCGCCGTCTCGTCGGAGGCGATCGCGACCCGGGGGTCGTTCACCGAGCCCACGAACGGCACGTCGAGGGCGGTGCCGGGCCCGCGGTCGGTGGTGTCCCAGGCGACGGCACCGGCGGTCGAGGAGGCGCCGAGCGCCGCGGCGGCGGCGGTCAGCAGGACGACGGATGAACGGGGGACGCGCATGGGCGCGATCCTCGTGGGGCTCGGGCCCCAGATCCACCGAAACGGGACGAAATCACCCCGTCGCCGCGAAGTTCACCCGGGTCACCGCACCGGGGTGACCCGCGCGCTGCCGGGAGATGCGACCCGCCCCGAGACGCAGGGGTCGGGGCCCGCTCTCCTCATGCGGGTGGGCCCTGCCCCGCCACCTCCTGGGAGGTCACGCCCAGAGACGCAGGGGTCGGGGCCCGCCTTCGTCTCAGGCGTCCCAGAACTTCTTGTACGTGATGCTGTCGCCGCCGCCGACCTTCGTGGGGTCCCCGGCGGGCGAGCCGAAGATCAGGAGGTCCATGCCGTCGGGTCCCGCCTCGAACTGGCGGACGACGTCCGGGGCGATGCGGATCGCGTCGTACTGGACGAGGTCGACGAAGTCGTGGTCGACCTTCACGCGCCCGGAGCCGGCGATGATCACGTGGATCTCCTCCTGCTCCTTCTGCTTGTGGCCGAAGGGCTGGCGCTGGCCGGGCTTGATGCGCTGGAGGCCCAGCGCGCCCTCCTTGCTGCCCAGGGCGGCCCGTGCGAAGCGCGTCTCGAGCTGGTCCCCGAAGCCGGCGGGCTCCGCGAGATCCTTGATGTCGTCGAGGAGGTGCACCTTCGTCACGTTCTGCGCCATGACCCAGATGGTCGCACGGACCGGCCCGGCGGCCCCGCGCGGTGCCCCGTCACGACGCCGGCCCGGCAGCCCGGGCGAGCCTCCGGAGCCGGCGACGGCGTGGCCCCGGCCGCCCGCCCGGTGCCCGCCGGGTGCCGTCGCCCGACCGCCGGTCAAGACGCGTCGCGACCCGGCATCATCCCCGGCATGAGCGCTTCCGACGGTCCCCGCCCGCTGCGTCCTCGCCGGACCTGCCACTCGGTCCCCGGCTCGAGCGAGAAGTTCCTCGCGAAGGCCCCGACGCTGGCGGCCGACCAGGTCTTCCTCGACCTCGAGGACTCCGTCGCGCGGTCCGAGAAGGACGCGGCGCGCGCCCGCATCATCGAGGCGCTGAAGACCCTCGAGTTCCCGGCCGAGAAGACGGTCGTCTTCCGCGTCAACGGCACCGACACGCCGTTCTACTACCGCGACCTGATCGACGTGGTCGAGGAGGCCGGCGACAAGATCCACGCCGTGATGCTCCCGAAGGTCCAGACCCCGGGCGACATCGAGCTGACCGACAAGCTGCTGACCCAGATCGAGCTGGCGAAGGGCTACGAGGTCGGCCGGATCGGCATCGAGGCGCAGATCGAGGACGCCAAGGGCCTCGTCAACGTCGAGCAGATCGCCACCGCGTCGAGCCGGATGGAGACGCTGATCTTCGGGCCGGGCGACTACTCCGCCGCGATCGGCATCCCGATCACGCAGATCGGCGGCACGCCCGAGGGCTACCCCGGCGACCACCTCAACTACCTCTACTCGCGCCTCGTCGTCGCCGCCCGCGCGGCCGGGATCCAGGCCATCGACGGCCCGTACGCCGCGTTCAAGGACGAGGAGGGCCTCCGGACCCGCACGCAGCTCGTCCGCGCCCTCGGCCTCGACGGCAAGTGGACGATCCACCCCGCGCAGATCGAAGTCGTCAACGAGGTCTTCACCCCGACGAAGGAGTCGTGGGAGAAGGCCGAGGCGATGCTGCAGGCCTACCGCGAGGCGACCGAGTCCGGTGCGGGCGCGGCGATCTTCGACGGCGAGATGGTCGACGAGGCCAACCGCAAGATGGCCGAGCGGATCGCCGGCCAGGGCCGCGCCGCCGGCTACGCGGCCTGAGCCGCGGGACGGGTCGCGACGTGCTGCGGGCCGACGACGGCGACGAGGGGGACCTGCAGATCGCGCTGGTCACCGGATCCGCCACGGCGATGCCGGTGCCCGACCCGGAGTCGCACCTGCTGGTCGCGGCCCTGGCCGAGCGCGGCGTGCGCGCCGCACTCGTGCCCTGGGACGACGACCGCGACTGGTCCCAGGTGCCGCTCGTCCTCTGCCGCACGCCGTGGGACTACGTCGGCCGGGCGGACGAGTTCCTCGCCTGGGCGCGGAGCACGGGCGCGGCCACGCGCCTGCTGAACCCCGCAGGGCTGATCGGCTGGAACCTGCACAAGCGCTACCTCGCCGAGCTGCTCGAGCGCGGGCTCCCGGTCGTCCCGACGACGGTGCTGCGGCACGACGCGAGCGCCTCGGCGCGCACCGCCGCCCTCGCCGTCGACGGCGACGTCGTCATCAAGCCCGCGATCTCGGGTGGCGCCATGGGCACGGTCCGGGTGGCCGCCCGCACGGACGGGGCCCGCGACCACCTGGCGGGCCTGCTGCGCGACGGCGAGGCGCTCGTTCAGCCGTACCTGCCCGAGGTCGAGGACGGCGAGGTCTCGCTCGTCCTGTTCGCCGGCGAGCTCAGCCACGCGGTGCGCAAGCAGCCCGCCGCGGGCGACTTCCGGGTGCAGGAGGAGCACGGCGGGGTCGTCCTCCCCCACGAGCCGACCCCGGACGAGGTCGCGGTCGCCCGCCGGGTGCTCGAGGCGCTGCCGTGGCCCAGCACCTACGCCCGGATCGACCTCGTGACGACGGCCGACGGGCCGCTCCTGATGGAGGCCGAGCTGATCGAGCCCGAGCTGTTCCTGCGCGCGGTCCCGGTCGCAGCCGGGCGGTTCGCGGACGTGCTGGTCGCCGACCTGCGCGGCTGACGCCGTCGGGCGGCCCGGCGGGGGGGATCTGCGGGGGCGGGTCGAAGGCCGCCTCCCGCCGCGGCTCAGCGCGGCTGGTGCTGGCGACGCGGGGCGCCGGAGTCCAGGTCCTTCTGGTCCTGGATCTTCTTCTGCTTCGCGGCGGTCTTGCTGACGACCTGACCGATCAGGCGGATGTACTCCTCGACGCCGGAGGCACGAAACTTGCCGTGGTCCCAGGCGCGGACCCAGGCCTGCAGGTCGTTGAGGTCGTTCATCTCGTTCAGCAGGTCGCGGCGGATCGAGACCGTCACGCGCGCATCCGGCGCCATCGCCTTGGAGACCTTCGGGCCCGGCATCTGGATCCGGATCAGCTGGACGTCGCGACCCCCCTGGACCTCGGCGGCGGCGACGATCTTCAGCGGCTTGAGGGCGGGGACGTGCTCCAGCAGCTGCTTCAGTGCGACTTCGACAGCGGTGCGGGAGTCAGCGTTCGACATGGACGGACTCTACCGCCGCACCCGCCGGGGGGTCCCGGGCTGCACGCCGTCCTCCAGCCGGGCGGACCGATCCCGGGCGCCGGGCGGGGCGGTGCTCCGCTGCTCTAGCCTGCCCGGCGTGCCCGAGCTGCCCGAGGTCGAAGCCGCCCGCGCCCTGGCCGAGCGCTGGACCGCGGGACGCACCATCGTCGACGTCGACGACACCGACGAGTGGGTGTGCCGCCCCCACGCGCCGGGAGAGATCGCCGAGGCGATCACGGGGAAGCGGATCCTCGGCGTCGGGCGCGTCGGCAAGTCGCTCTGGATGGACCTGGAGGACGGCCCGCGCCTGGGCCTGCACCTCGGCATGGCGGGGCGGCTGGTCGGCCTGGGCGGCGAGGGACTCGAGGGCGCGACCGCCGTCGGACCCGCCGACGGGCTGTACTTCAAGGGCATCGACGTCCTCGACGACGACCCGGCGCGCTTCGGGTCCGCCGGCGAACCGCTGACCGCCCGCGAGCGCGAGGACTGGTCGATGCCCGTGCGCACCGGCGCCCGCGAGCTGCCCGGCGACGGGTCGTGGAGCCGCTTCGCCCTGGACCTCGACGACGGCGGCCGCCTGATCCTCTTCGACAAGCGGCGGCTGGGCCGGGTCCGGCTGGATCCCGACCTGTCGAAGCTCGGCCCCGACGCGCTGTTGATCACCGAGGACGAGTTCGTCGAGCGCGTCGGCCGCAGCGGGGCGAGCGCGGCGGCGAAGGCCCCGTTGAAGGCCCGGCTGATGGACCAGTCCACGCTGGCGGGCATCGGCAACCTGCTCTGCGACGAGCTGCTGTGGCAGGCCGCCCAGCCGCCGCTGCGGCCCGCGGGCGACCTCGCGGAGGACGAGCTGCGCGAGCTCCACGGCGTGATGCTCGCGTGCACGCGCGAGGCCATCCACCGGGGCGGCGTCCACATGGGCGACGTCATCGCCTACCGCAAGAAGGGCGAGCACTGCCCCCGCTGCGGCGCCGAGATGGTCCGCGCGACCGTCGGCGGCCGCACGACGTGGTGGTGCTCGCAGGAGCAGGCCTGGCCGGAGGACTGACCGGCCGGGGTCCGCCGGGCGGGCCGGACGACCTGCCGGACCGCCCTGCGGGCGAGCGGTCGCCGGCAGGTCGGTGCTCAGCCCTTCAGCGTGAAGTCGACCTGCGTGCGGCCGACGGAGCCGTCCCGTGCGGTCACCGTCACGACGGCGCGCACCGCACGCGACCTCGCGGGCAGCGCCAGCTTGCCCTTCGCGAACGGGGTCGGGAGGACGGTCATCCGGACCGTCCGCCTGCCGGGATCGATCGCGAGCGTCACGCCGAGCGGCCGCAGGCGACCCTTCGCCAGCCGCTGCAGCAGCCGCACCTCGACGTCCGAGATCGCCTTGTCGCTCGACACCGCGAACGGCAGGCCGGAGCGCCGCAGGCGCGACGTCGTGCGGCGGCTCGCGCCGGGCAGGCCGATCAGGACCTTCGGCGACGGGACGCCGACCGAGGCCGGGGGCGGGCCGGCCGCCGCGGTGGGTGTCGGAGCTGCACAGGTCACCGTCGTAACTGGGCCGGGCGCCGGCGTCGCCGGATCGCCCGTCGCGGGCTCGGCCGCGTACTGCAGCTCCTGGAACGCGATGCGCGGAAGGATCACGGGGATGTCGAAGTCGCGCAGCCGCGCGCCGGTGGGATCAGCCATGTCAGAGCTCCGTCGGGATGTCGAGGTGGTAGGGGTGGTGCTCCTGGTAGTCGATCGCCAGCTGCAGGATCACGGCGTCCGCGCCGAACGGCGCGGCCAGGTCGATGCCGACCGGGATCCCGGTGTTCTCGTCCCTGCCCACCGGCATGTTCAGGCAGGGCCAACCGGTCGTGTTCGGCCGGCTGGACTCCACACCGGAGAATCCGCCCGTCTGGTCGTTCGCACGGACAGGCGGGGTCTGCACCTTCTGGGGCCAGAGACACGCGATGATGTCGTTGTCCGCGAAGATCTTCGCCCACGCCTCCGAGTACTCGCGGCGCACGCGCTGTGCTCCGAAGAGGTCCTCCGGGGTCAGGGCGTTCGCGCGGTTCTGGAGCAGCGTCTTCTGGGCCTCGATCGTGGCGATCGAGGTGCGGAAGCGGGTCCGGACCGCGCCCTCGATCGGCGCGCTCTGGGCCGCCGTCGTCGCGTAGGTGTCCTTCAGCGTGAACGCGTTCTCCGCGTAGCTGTAGACGTTGGCCGCGGAGATCGACGTCGTGCCGTTGTTCGGGTCCTTCGCCTTGGCCTGGAAGTAGGTCGTGTTGCCGAGGTTCGAGACGGCGGGGGTGATCTTCACGATCTCGGCGCCGAGATCGATGAACTGCTGCTCGGTCGCCTTCAGGCGCGCGAGGATGCCGGGCGCCCAGCTCGCGCGGGCGGGGCTCGTCTCGGTGTCGACCGTCGACCCGATCCGCAGACCGGCGAAGGGCTTGTTCCCCGGCCGCGGCGCGAGCGGGAATCCGCCCGGGAACTCCGGTGCCTGCTCGGAGCGCGGGTCCCTCGGGTCCGGTCCTGCCATGACCCCCAGGAGCATCGACACGTCGGCCATGGAGCGCCCCATCGGCCCGCAGGTGTCCAGGCTCGTCGAGGAGACCGTCACGCCGTACTTCGGGATCAGTCCGTAGGTCGGCTTGATCGACCCGACGCCGACGTTCTGCGCGGGGTTGCGCAGCGAGTTGCCGGTGTCGGAGCCCGTCGCGACGACGGCCAGTCGTGCGGAGATCGCCGCCGCCGAGCCGCCGGAGGAGCCGCCCACGCAGCGGTCCCGCTTCCACGGGTTGGCCGTCTGCGGGCACGTGTCGTCGTTCGTCCACGGCCCGGTGTGCGTCAGGCCGATGATCGGCATGTGCGACGCCCGGAACCGCTCGGCGACGACCGAGTCGCCGGTCGCGACGTTGCCCTTCGCCAGCGGACAGCCGATCGTGAGCTCCACACCCTCGACGGCGTAGATGTCCTTCAGCGCCACCGGGACCCCGGCGCCGAAGGGCAGCGGTGCCCCGCCCTTCGCGGCCGCGTCCAGCGCGGCGTCCGCGTCCTCGGCCATGGTGAGCGCCAGGTCGCGGGTCGATCGCACGTAGGCGTTCAGCTTGCCGTTGTCCCCGAACACGGGGATCGTCGGCTCGCGCGACGGGACGGAGAACATCCCGTCGCCGTTGAGCGCGTCGATGCGGTCGAGGAAGGCGGTGGTCACCGCGACGCTCGTGACGTCTCGGGCCGCGAGCATGGATGCGAGCTGGGTGCCCGTGAGGAACGGGAGCCCCGCGCCGCCGGCGACGGCCGCCAGGCCGGCTCGGCGCTCCTTCTCGAGGTATCGACGCTCGGCCGTCGGCAGGTCGCCGAGGGTCGGGGCGTCCGCGTGCGCGTCGGCTGATCGCAGGGCCGGCACCGCGACGGCGGCGCCGGTGAGGGCAGCGGCGCCGAGGAACCGTCGGCGGGTGAGGTCGGTGGTGGGAGCCATCGGGGTCCGTTCAGTCGTTGCGAGGACCCGGCGACCATGCCTCGCCCGAGGGGGGTCCGTCGCTGGCCGCGGGTCCCGCGCTCGGCGGGACGGCCTACGCCATCGGTCCGACGACGACGCTGTCGGCGCCCGCTACGGCGTGGCGCGTCGACGTCCTGCGTACGACGAAAACCAACGCAGCCCGGGCCGCTACCCCCGCGGGTCCATCCGCGCCGCCCACCGCCCGCCGGAGCGCTCCACCGTGACCGGCAGGCCGAAGCACTGCGACACCGGGCCGGACGCGAGCACCTCGTCGGCCGATCCCGACGCCAGCACCCGACCGTCGCGCAGCAGCAGCGCGTGGGTGCTGGTCGGCGGGATCTCCTCGAGGTGGTGCGTGACCGTGATGGTCGGCAGGTCGGGCCAGCGCCGCGCGCTCGCCACGAGGGCACCGACCAGGCGCTCGCGCGAGGGGAGGTCCAGGCCGCTCGCGGGCTCGTCCAGGAGCAGCAGGTCGGGGCCGCCACCGGGCCCGCCCGCCATCAGCGCCCGCGCCAGCAGCAGCCGCTGCCGCTCGCCCTGGGAGCAGTCGTCGAAGCGCCGCGGGCCGAGCACCTCCGAGCCGGTCAGCGCGAGCAGCTCGTCCGCGCGCGCCTCGTGCTCGGTGCGCAGCCGCCTGCGCTGCGGGGCGAGGCTGCCGAACGCGCCCGACAGGACGACGTCGCGACCGTCCAGGCCGCGCTTGAGCCCGCGGGCGGTCGCCGCGTCGACGTGTCCGATCCGCTCGCGGAGCGCCCGCAGGTCGACCCCGCCGATGCGACGGCCGAGCACGTGGACCGTGCCCTCCGTGGGGTGGGTGACGCCGCCGGCGAGCTGCAGCATCGTGCTCTTGCCCGCACCGTTGGGCCCCAGGACGACCCAGTGCTCGCCCGCCCCGACCCGCCAGGAGACGTCGTCCAGCAGGACGAGCTCCTCCCCCGCGCGCCCGTGGCGCCGGACGGTGACGCGGTCGAGCCGGACGGCGTCGTGGGTCGTCGCGGCCGTGTCGTGCACCCACCGAGGGTTTCACGGCACCGATCCCGCCGTCCGTCAGGATCGGGACATGACCGAGCGCTTCGCCACCCCGCCGCCGGGCGGCACGGACCGGACCTACGGCCTCTCGGACGAGGTCGGCCTGTACCACCGCACCTACACCACGCTCCTGCGCTCGACCGGCGAGACCCGCCTGAAGGTGCTCGAGCCCTCGCACGTGGCGATGGGCTCCAGCCTGCACCCGATGGCGGGACGCGAGGAGATCGACCTGGGCGCGTTCCTCTACGCCGTGCGACGCCTGCCCGACGCGATCGCCGAGGCCCGGCTCGTCGTCCTCGGCCAGGAGCGCACGCAGTTCGAGGCGGCGGGGATCGACCTCGGGGCCTGGCCGCCCGCCGAGGCGCCCGCGCGCCGGCGGCTCTGGCACGTCGGCGGCGACACCCTCGCCGTCCTGATGGCCAGCTCGTCCGACGTCGACGACCTCGTCCCCACCCTCGTGGCGTTCCAGATCGAGTGGAACACCATCCGGGCGCATCTGCGGGGATCCGGTCGCGCCGAGGTCCCCGTGCTCCCGGCGGAGCTCGCCGAGGCCGTCGGCGGCACCGAGGACGACTGGACCCGCCTGCAGGAGTCGTGGGGCGCCCAGTTCGAGGACCGGCTGCGCGGCATGCGCGACCGTCGCTGCGACCTGCGGCTGCGCTCGCTCGGCATGAACTACGTCGGCTACGCCCGGGTCACGCGCGACTGGTGGCGGCCCGTCAGCGCGGCGATGACCAAGGCGGACCTGCACGAGCGGCCGGTCTACTTCGTCTCGTCGAACACCCACGCGCTCGTCAACCTCGTCTCGGGGATCGCCCGCCAGAACGCCGACGGCCTGCTGCGCGAGGTCGAGCGCCACGGCCCCGACGACCTGCGTCAGGAGCTCGTGCGGATCCGCGAGGGCCGGAGCGACGGGTCGCTCGAGAACCTCCTCTACTTCGCGGCGCGCGGCGCGTTCGAGCGCCACCCCGAGGAGCGGATCGCGGCCGAGTCGCGCGTCGGCGTGCTCGACCTGCTCCCGCAGGGCGCCCTGCGCGTCCCGGCGCAGGTGATGGCCCTGGACCGGCTCGACGTCGAGCACCTCGACCCGCGCCTGGGCGACGTCGACGCCGCGGCGCTCAGGGCCAGCGACGCGGTGATCGTGAACATCGACTACCCCCTCGGCAGCTCGGCGTACAACATCCTCCGCGAGGTGGCCGTCGACGTCTCGCGCCTGCGAGGGGTCTACGTCCTGGGCAAGGCCGCGACGCTGAACGCGGACGTCGGCGACGTGATGATCTCCGGCGTCGTCCACGACGAGCACACCCGGACGACCTACTGGCTGGACAACGCGTTCGCCGTCGAGGACCTCCAGCAGGACCTCCGCTACGGGACGGGCCTCGACAACCAGAAGGCCGTCACGGTGCGGTCGACGTTCCTGCAGAACCGCGATCACCTCGACTTCTACTACCGCGAGGCGTACACGGTGGTCGAGATGGAGGCCGGCCCGTTCTGCGCCGCCGTCCACGAGCTCGCCGACGCCGACCGCCACCCCGTCGGCGACGCCGTCTCGCTCACCCGCGTCCCGCTGGACTTCGGCGTCATCCACTACGCGTCGGATACGCCCTACACCCAGGCGCGCACCCTCGGCGCGCGCGGCCTGAGCTTCTTCGGGATGGACTCGACCTACGCGGGGTCGCTGGCCATCCTCCGGCGGATCCTGCGGCTGGAGGGGGCGGTCGGGCGGGGCTGAGGACCCCACCGGCCGCGGCCCGCCGCGCCGGATCTCGTCGCGACGCTCTGCGAGAGTCCCCCGGGTGTCTGTCGCACGCCTCCGTCGCCCGCGCGTCCTCGCGCTGCTCGTCACCGCCGTGGCGCTCGTGGTCGTCCTGGTCGTCGTCCTCGCAGGCGGGGACGACGCCGACGACGACCGGGCGGGGTTGCGCGACGTGCCCGCCGTCACGTCGGTGACCGACGAGGACGGCGAGCTGCGGGTCGCCCTCCGTCCCGGGACCCGCGCGGACGGGGTCGCCGCCGCGTTGCGGGCGCTGACGGAGCGCCGGACGGGCACCGAGATCCGGCTCGGTCGCGGCGTCCTGGTCCTGCGGCGCCGGGGCACCCCCGATCCCCGCCTGGCCACGGTGCTCGTGGCCGTCGCCGGCGTGCGGACCCCCGGCGGACCGATCGAGCTGCAGGCCGGCCCCTCGGAACCGCGGCTGTCCGCGCAGGTCGACCGCCCGGAGCTCGCCGCGCCCCTGGCCCTCGAGGTACTGGACCGCGTCCTGAGCGGCGACCGACTCCCGGCCGGCCTCCGCGGGCTGCTGGTCTACGCGAACCCGCGCTCGGGGGGCCAGGAGCTGCCGATCGCGCTGCGGTCCCCCACCGGCGTCGTCGGTCCTGAGGCGCGCGCGGCGCTCCGGGCGGCCTCCCGCCTGACGGACCGGTCCCCGCGGCTCTTCGCCGGCGGACGGACCACCGAGCTCCGCGTCCGCGCCCGCTCGCTCGACGACGCAGCCGTCGCCTGGCGCGAGGCCACCGCCGCGCTCGGCAGAGACGCGGAGGTCCGCCGGGAGGTCGAGATCGCCGTCGACCTCACCGCCGGGACCGACGACGTGGACCGCTCGGGCGAGCCGGTCTCCCGCCCGGTGCTCGCCGGCGCCGCCGCGGACGATCCGTCCCGCGCGCTCGCCCTCGCCCGTCGGATGAGCACCCCGGGGTCCCGGACCTTCGCCCGGACGGACCTCGGCTTCGCCCAGGCCCGGGCGACGTCGATCTCCGGGGCCCGGACGGCGGCCGTCGTCGCCCGGGACGGTTCCGCGCGCCGCGTCGCGGTGTCCTGGCCCGCGGCGGACGAGGACGACGTGTGGTTCGGCGGCGTCGGGACCCTCGACCGCGACCGGTCGGAGATCGACGACGGACCGGGTCGCGTGGTCGGTCTCGTCGACGGGGCCCGGGCGATGCGGAGCGCCGGCATCGCCGGGCTGCGCTGGGACCGCCGCGCCGCCGACGGGGTCCCGCAGCTGCGGATCACCAGGCCCTCGTTCCTCGGCGCGTCGTCCAGCCCGGTCGGCGACGCCGCGGGCTTCCGACGGCTCTCGCGCGCGGTCCGGGCGCTGGGCTGGAACGGAACCGCGCAGATCGACCTGCTCCTGGGTCCGGGCGACTGCTCGAGCACGAGCACGCGACGGGCGCAGACGGTCGCGACGATCCTGTCCACCAGCACGGGCCGGGCCCGATCGGTGGAGGCGGGGGCGGCGTGCGCCGATCCCGCCGCACTGCGCGCGGCCCGCCGGGCGTGGGACGCCGGGGCGCGCTGACCGGGTCGGCCGGCCGTCGGTCCGCCGCACGGACGCCGCCCACGGACGGTGCCACCGGGGACGGCGGGCCGCACCGACCCACGACGGACCGCACCGCCCGTCGTTCGGTCGTCGCGCGGCCGGTTCTTCGTCGCGCGATCAGCCCTTCGCCGCGCGGTTCACCGCGGAGACGATCGCGTCCAGCGACGCACGCACGATGTTCTCGTGGATGCCGACGCCCCACACCGTCGTGCCGTCGATCGAACAGCGCACGTAGGAGGCGGCGCGGGCGTCCTCTCCCCCGCCGAGCGCGTGCTCGACGTAGTCGTCGACCCGCACGACGATGCCGATCGTCGCCAGCGCCTTGACGAAGGCGTCTATGGGGCCGTTGCCGACACCCTCCAGTCGCTGCGGCTGGCCGTCGACGTCGAGCTGCACGCCGAGCTCGTCGGTGCCGTCCGAGCGCGACGCGGTGCGGTGCTCCCACACGCGGTAGCGGCCCCACGGCGGCTTCCCGCCCGGCAGGTAGGCGTCGGAGAAGATGTCCCACAGCCGCTGGGGTGTGACCTCGCCACCCTCGTCGTCCGTGCGCGCCTGGACGACCTGGGAGAACTCGATCTGCAGCTGGCGCGGCAGGTCCAGGCCGTGCTCGGTCTTCATCAGGTACGCCATGCCGCCCTTGCCGGACTGGCTGTTGACGCGGATCACGGCCTCGTACGTGCGGCCGACGTCGTGGGGATCGATCGGCAGGTACGGGACCTCCCACTCGAGCTCCTCGACCGCGATACCCTGCTCCTTCGCCTGGGCCTCGCGCTTGCGGAAGACCTTATTGATCGCGTCCTGGTGCGTGCCCGAGAACGAGGTGTAGACGAGGTCGCCGCCGTAGGGCGAGCGCTCGGGCACCGGCAGCTGGTTGCAGTACTCGACGGTCGAGCGCACGGCGTCGATGTCGCTGAAGTCCAGCTCGGGGTCCACGCCCTGCGTGTGCAGGTTCAGCGCCAGGGTCACGAGGTCGACGTTGCCCGTCCGCTCGCCGTTGCCGAACAGGCAGCCCTCGACTCGGTCCGCGCCGGCCATCAGCGCCAGCTCGGTCGCCGCGACGCCGGTGCCGCGGTCGTTGTGCGGGTGGACCGAGACGATCACCGCGTCGCGCTTGGCCAGATGCCGGTCCATCCATTCGATCTGGTCCGCGAAGACGTTCGGGGTGGAGACCTCGACCGTGGAGGGCAGGTTCAGCACCATCGGCCGCTCGGGGGTCGGCTGCCAGAGCGCCGAGACGGCGTCGGACGTCGCCAGGGCGATCTCGGGCTCCGTCAGCGAGAACGTCTCGGGCGAGAACTGCATCCGCACGTCGGTGTCCGGCAGCGAGTCGACGCCGCGCAGGACGTCCTCCGCGCCGGACCGGACGAGCGACAACAGGCTGTCGGTCGACTGCCCCAGGACGTCCTCCCGCCACAGCCGCGAGGTCGCGGTGTAGAGGTGGACGAGCGCCCGGTCGATGCCCTCCAGCGCCTCGAACGTCCGCTCGATCAGCTCCTTGCGCGCCGGCGTGAGGACCATGATCCGCACGTCGTCGGGGATCGCGTCGTCCTCGATCAGCGAGCGGACGAAGTCGAAGTCGGTGGCGCCGGACGCCGGGTAGCCGACCTCGATCTCCTTCACGCCGATCGACACGAGCAGGTCGAACATCCGCCGCTTGCGGTCGGTGTCCATCGGGTCGATCAGCGACTGGTTGCCGTCGCGGAGGTCGACCGCCGCCCAGATCGGTGCCTTCTCGATCCGCCTCGAGGGCCACTGGCGGTCCTCGAGCTCGAACGGCACGCGCTGGTGGAACGGCCGGTAGCGCCCGGAGGGCATCCCGCTCGGCTTCTGGAGGCTCCAGGTGGGGTTCGTCTCGGTGCTCATGCTGGGGCGCTCCCGTCGGGGGTGGTGGGCGAAGAAGGGGTGCTCGCGGGGGCCTCGGCAGCCGGCGACGCGGCCGCGCGGAGGGACCGACCGGTGACCGTGACGTTCGCGTGGGTCGCGGCGATCGCGGCCTCCGGATCGCCCGCACGCACGGCCGCGGCGAGGGCCGCGTGGGCGTGCGCGTCGTCGACGACGTCGAGGACCACGTCCTCGACGACCGTGACCAGCGCCGCGCGCAGGGCCCCGAGGAACGAGGTGAACATCTCCTCGAGCAGCGGGTTGTGCGCGGCGGCGACGATGGCGGCGTGGAACGCCAGGTCTGCGTCGACGAACGGCTCGACCCCGCCGGTGGCCCGGGCGGCCTCGCGGGCGGCCAGCGCGACGTCGATCGCGACGAGGTCGTCGCCGGTGCGCCGCTCGGCGGCCAGGCGGGCCGCCTGCGACTCCAGCGCCTCGCGGACCTCGTAGACGTCGAGGACGTCGGCCCGGCGGACGCGGGTCTCCCACTCCGGCGGCGGCTGCAGCGCGAGGACGTAGGTGCCGGACCCCTGCCGGGTCTCGAGCTGCCCGGCCGCGACCAGGACCCGCACGGCCTCGCGGACCGTCGAGCGCCCGACGCCCAGCTGGGCGGCGAGCACGTTCTCCGCGGGCAGCTTCGTCCCGACCGGCCAGGCGCCGGCGGCGAGCTGCTCGCGCAGCGCGTTCGCCGCGAGCTCCCCGAGGGAGCCGCGACCGAGAGAGGTCATCGCCATCGGACGCGGAGCCTACCAAGTCATCAGATGTCTGCGATCTGCGTGGTCGAGCTGCAGGGCACCTCGAGCGCCGACACGCCCGGTTCACCGTCGCCCTCCACCGCCGCGGCTACCCTCGTCCCATGCTCATCGTCACCACCAACGACGTCCCCGGCCGCGAGATCGAGGAGGCGCTCGGCGAGGTCTTCGGTCTCACCGTCCGCTCCCGCAACATCGGCTCGAACATCGGCGCCGGCTTCAAGTCGCTCGTCGGCGGCGAGCTGAAGGGCATCACGAAGATGCTCCACGACAGCCGCGAGGAGGCACTCGAGCGCCTGCGTGCCGAGGCGGAGGCCAAGGGTGCGGACGCCGTCGTCGCGTTCCGCTTCGAGACGACGGAGTACGCCCAGACGGGCACGGAGATCTGCGCCTACGGCACGGCCGTCCGGCTGCGCGGCTGACCCCCCGCCCCGCCCGGGGTGGGACACGCCGGGGCCGGGCCCGGCTCCGGCCGCCCGCGCCCGGGCGCGTCCGCCGGGCCGACGCCGGGTCAGGTCCCGAAGACCCGGTCCCCCGCGTCCCCCAGGCCCGGGCGGATGAAGCCGTCGCCGTCGAGCTCGCGGTCCAGCACGCCCGCGATGATCGGCACGTCGGGGTGCGCCGCCTGGACCGCCGCGACGCCCTCGGGCGCGGCGACCAGGACAACCAGGGCGAGCTCGCGGGCGCCGGCCTCGCGCAGGGCCTGCAGGGCGTGGACCGCGCTGCCGCCCGTGGCGAGCATCGGGTCCAGGACGAGGGTCCGGGCGACGGGGACCTGTTCGGGGAGGCGCTCGAAGTAGCGCCGCGGCTGCAGCGAGACCTCGTCGCGCTCCAGGCCGATGTGGCCCACGCGGGCCTCGGGGACGACGTCGAGGAACGCGTCGAGCATGCCGAGTCCCGCGCGGAGGACCGGGACGAGGACGACGTCGCCGGCGATCCGGACGGCGTCGGTCTCCTCCAGCGGCGTCGTGACGCGCCCGCGCTTCGTGGCGAGGTCGGTCGTGGCCTCGACGGCCAGCAGCACCGCGGCGGCGCGCAGGGCACGACGGAACCCCGCGCGGTCCGTGGCCTCGTTGCGCAGGACCGCGATGCGGTCGGCCATGAGCGGGTGGTCGACGACGCGCAGGTCCGGCACGGCTCGCATCGTCGCAGGCGGGGCGGACCGCGCACCGGGAGACGGTGGCCGTGCTGCCACGGTCCGACCGGACCGTCGGGCAGGCAGATGCCCGCGCTCCGGCCACCTCGCCGCGGCGTGCCAGGGCCTCGTCATCTCCACCCGGCCCCCGCAGCGGCCGCGCCGCTCGACCGCCTCAGCCCGCCTCGGCCGTCCGGCGCACGGGGAACCCGGCGTCGCGGACGGCCCGGAGCACCGTCTCGGCGTGGTCGCGGCCCTGGGTCTCGAGCACGAGCCGCACCGTGGTCTCGCCGACGTGCATGTCGACGCCCTCCCGGACGTGCTGGACCTCGACGACGTTGGCGCCGACGCTCGCGACCGCGGACGCCAGGCCGACGAGCGCGCCGGGGCGGTCGGGGAGCAGGGCGATCAGGCCGAGACGCCGGCCGACGAGGGACTCGTGCCGCCGGGCGATCTCGGCCAGGAGCCCCAGGTCGACGTTGCCGCCGGAGAGGACGAGCGCCGTGCTGCCGCGGTCGGGTCGCGGGACGAGGTCGCGCAGGAGCGCCGCCAGCCCGACGGCGCCGGCGCCCTCGACGACGAGGTTCACGCGGTCCAGCAGCAGCACCATCGCCTCGGCGATCGAGTCCTCGTCGACGGCCACGAGCTCGTCGACCAGGGCGTCGACGAGCGGGCCGGTGTAGCGGCCGGGGGTCTTGACCGCGATGCCGTCGGCGATCGTCGTGGCCGGGGCCTCCGGACGCCGGAGCCCGTAGGTCGGGGAGACCTGGGACCGGCTCTCCCGGGCGGCGACCTGCGCCCCGCGCACCGCGGCCCGCACGCCGATGATCCGGACGTCGGGCCGCTCCGCCTTGATCGCCGTGGCGATGCCCGAGACCAGGCCGCCACCCCCGACCGGGACGACGACCTGCGCGAGGTCGGGGACCTGCTCGAGCAGCTCGCTGCCGATCGTGCTCTGCCCGGCGACGACGTCGGGGTCGTCGAACGGGTGCAGGAACATCATCCCCGTCTCCGCGGCGTGGGCCGTGGCGGCCTCGAGCGCCTGCTCGACCTGCCCCTCGACGAGCCGCACGTCGGCGCCCAGCGCCCGGCACGCCTCGATCTTCGCGATCGGTGCACCGACCGGCATGTAGACGACGGCCGGCAGCCCGCGGGCCCGCGCCGCCTCGGCCACCCCGCGGGCGTGGTTGCCCGCGCTGCCCGCCACGACGCCCGGGGCCGCCGCGTCGCCCAGCGCCGCGAGCTTGGCCAGCGCGCCGCGCAGCTTGAACGCCCCGGTCCGCTGCAGGGACTCGGCCTTCAGGTCGACGGGCGCACCGAACCGCTCCGACAGGCCGGTGGACCGCAGGACCGGGGTGACCCGGACGATCCCGTCGACCGCACCCCGCGCGCGGGCGCGGCGCGCCGCGTCGGGGGCGGAGTCGGGGAGCGTCGTGGACATCGCCACGACGGTAGCGGCCCCGGCCGGGACGGCACCGGCGGCGGTCGTCCCCGTGACCCGGGCTCCTGCCGCCACCGGACGGGTGGACGGCGTCACGGGAGAGCGGGGTGGTCGCCGCACCCGGACGCCCCCGCGCCGCGCTACGGTCGCCCCATGACCACCCCCGTCCTCACCGGCGGCTGCGGCTGCGGCGCCGTGCGCTTCGAGATCGACGAGCCGCTCGTCGCCGCCGCCTACTGCCACTGCACCCGCTGCCAGCACCGCACGGGGACCGCCGTCCAGGCCTCCGCGAAGACCGTCGACGGCTCGTTCCGCGTAACGGCCGGCGAGGACGCCCTGGGCCGCTGGAGCCCCGGCGGCTTCGACAAGGTCTTCTGCGCCTCGTGCGGGTCGGCGGTCTTCGCCCAGGACCCACAGGACCACGGTCGCGTGATGGTCCGCCTGGCCGCGGTCGACGGCGACCCCGGCGTCCGCCCGCAGGCCCGCCAGTTCGTCGCCTACGCCGCGCCGTGGGAGCCGATCCCCGACGACGGCCTCCCGCGGTTCGACGAGCGCATGCCGGCCTGACCGGGCCGACGCCCGCCGCGCAGGGCGGTGTCGGCGCGCGGCCGGGCGGGGCTACCCGTCGGTCCCGCTGCGCACCCCGCGGCCGTCCGGCTTCGCCGTCCAGGTGCTCAGGCGCTTGCCGTCCCGGAGCTCGAGCTCCCAGCCGGTGGAGGCGCCGCTGAAGGTGCCCGGCGCCCGGAACTCGACGGCGCGCACCTCCGCCGCGGCGTCCCGGCCCTCCCGACGACCGATGGTGCGCAGGGCCCGCAGCGGGGCGTCCGGGTCGATCGCCGCGATCGGGACGCCGACGCCGTCCTCGCTGCGCCGCGCCCGCCGGAGCACCTCGTCGACCTCGATCCCCCCGGCCGCGTCGACGGTGAAGGTCCGGGTCCGGATGCGCTCGAGGCCCTCCGCGTCCGGCGATCCGAGCGGCTGCACGAACGACACGTAGAGCTCCTTCGGCTCGACGCGCACGAAGGTCACGCCCCCCGTCGCCCCGGGCCGCTCCCCGACGGCGTCGAGTCCCGCGCGCAGGGCCGTCGGCCGCACGAGCGAGGACGCGTTGACCCCGTCCGGTGGCAGCGCCGGGCCGCGCGATCCCTCGGGCGGCGCGGGCATGCCGTCGGACGGGCGGAGGACGTGTCGGCCGTGCTCGTCGCCGATCCACGTGCCCTCGTCGGAGACCGACCCGACGTCGATCTTCCACTCGAGTCCTCCGGACCGGTCGCCCGCATCGTCCGTCGAGCGCGCGCTGATCTCGAGGATCCTCGGCCGAGTCTCCGGGCCCACCGCGCGGAGCACCGCGGCGAGCAGCCGGGCGGGCGCGTCGACGTCCAGCTCGGCCCCCGGCACGTCCCCGTCGAGGCCGGTCGATCCGCCGGTGGTGCCGTCCCCGTCGACGTCGACGTCCCCGTCGGGCATGTCCGTGATCGCGAGCGTCCGGCCACCCCCGGACGGGCTGATCATGCTCGCGACGGCGTGGAAGCTCGTCAGGGAGATGTCCGACACCGTGTCCTCCGGGCGCATCCGGCGCCGGAGCTGCACGAGCGCCGCCCGGCTGCCGAGGCGACCGACGCCCGAGGCGTCCGGAACCCCCTGCGTGCTGCCCGTGGCCTGCAACCGCCTGCGGTCGTCACCGTCGCCGCCGCCGACGAGGAGCACGACGAGCACGACGACGAGCACCGCGACGACGCCCCCGGCGACGATCGCGATGCGCCGTCGCGCGGGGCCGCCGGGCGAAGGGGTCGTCGGCTCGGGGCCGCCGCCGTGCGCCCACCCGGTCCCGCGGTCGGAGGCTCCGGGTGGGCGATCCGTGCTCATGCGTCGACACCGTACCCGCGGACGGGGCGGTCGACCCGCGATCGCACCGGGTGGGGCGCCGGCGGGACGGGGCTCCGCACGACGCGCGACCGGGCCGGGGCATCGACCCGGAGCCGCCGTCCAAGAACGACGAGGGGCGCCGTCGCCGGCGCCCCTCGGACCTCGGTCCCGCCTCGCGGCGGGGTCAGTGGACCCCTAGATCTTGAACCGCTTCAGCAGGCCCTTGGCGATGCCCATGCGCTGGATGTCGGAGGTGCCCTCGCCGATCAGGAGCAGCGGCGCGTCGCGGTAGATGCGCTCGATCTCGTACTCCTTCGAGAAGCCGAAGCCGCCGTGGATGCGCAGCGCGTCCTCGGCGTTCTTGTGGCCGGCCTCCGACGCGGCGAGCTTGGCCATCGCGGCCTCGGTGTCGGAGCGCTCGCCCTTGTCCTTCAGCTCGGCGGCGCGGTACGTCAGCAGGCGCGCGCCCTCGAGGCGGGTGTACATGTCGGCGAGCTTCTCCTGCACCAGCTGGTGCTGGGCGATCGGCTTGCCGAACGTCTCGCGCTCCTGGGCGTAGCGGATGGCCAGCTCGAACGCGCGCTGCGCGACCCCGACGCCACGGGCGGCGACGTTCACGCGGCCGACCTCGAGCGAGTCCATCATCTGCTTGAAGCCGTTGTTCAGCCCGGCCTCCTCGCCACCGAGGATCTGGTCGGCGCCGAGCTTGTAGCCGTTGAAGACGAGCTCGGTGGACTCGACGCCCTTGTAGCCCATCTTCTTGATCTTCGGCGGGACCTCGAAGCCCTCGTACTCGCCGGTGTTGACCCCGACGCCCGGCTCCTTCTCGCAGATGAAGCACGTCATGCCCTTGTACTTCGGGCTGGCGGTCGGGTCGGTGACGACGAGGACGAAGACCAGGCCGCTCATCAGGCCGTTGGTGACCCAGAGCTTCTGGCCGTTGATCTCGTAGCGGCCGTCGTCGAGCTTCTTCGCGGACGTCTTGATCGCCTGCACGTCGGAGCCGGCGTGGGGCTCCGACAGCGAGAACGCGGCGCGCAGCTCACCGGTGGCCATCGAGGGCAGGTACTTCTGCTTCTGCTCCTCGGTGCCGAACTTCATCAGCAGGTACGCGCCGATGAAGTGGGTGTTGACGATGCCCGGGATCGAGATCCAGCCGCGCGCGAGCTCCTCGGCGATGCGCGCGTAGGTCTGCAGGTCCAGGCCCAGGCCGCCGTACTCCTCCGGCAGCGTGGTCCCGAAGAGGCCGAGCTCCTTGAGCCCCTCGACGATCGGCTCGGGCCACGTGTCCGTCGAGTCGTAGTGCTCGGCGTTGGGGATGATCTGCTCGTCGGTGAACTGCCGGACCAGCGAGAGGATCTCGTCCCGCGTCTCGGGATCGGTGGGCTCGGTGGTGAACGCGGCGGTGGTGGCCATGGGTGCTCCGGCGACGACGACGTGGGTGCTGCGACCCCGGCGGACGACGCCGTCGGGAACACAGGAGAGAAGCGGGATGGTACCCCCCGATGGGGTGGCCCGTCCTCTCCGGGTGTACGGGCGTTCCGCCGAGCGCGGTTGCGTGCGCACGCGCACGTACCGGACACCGCACGGGGCATTCTCTTGACACCGTGTCAAACGTGGTGTCGAATGCCCTCGTCACCGCCCCTCACGGAAGTCACGCATGAGCACCACCACGGACCCCAACGCGATCGCGGACATCTCCGCCCAGGCCTTCTGGGCGCGGCCCCGTCGCGAGCGCGAGGCGGACTTCGCCCGGCTGCGGGCCGAGCAGCCCGTGTCGTGGCAGCGCCAGCCTGAGGGGCTCCTCGTCACCGCCGACGGGGCGGGCGCCGACGCCGAGGCCCACCTGACGGGCGGCTACTGGGCGCTGAGCCGCTACGACGACATCCGCGCGGTCTCGCGCAACCCCCAGGACTTCTGCTCCGCCAAGGGCGTGATGTTCGAGGACGTCCCGCAGGAGTTCCTCGACATGGCGATCTCGATCCTGGCCATGGACGATCCGCGCCACGCCGCCGTCCGCGGCCTGATCTCGTCCGCGTTCACGCCCAAGCAGGTCAAGGCGCTGGAGGACGGGGTCCGGCGCGACGCCCGCCAGGTCGTCGACGAGCTCCCCGACGCGGACTCGGACGACTTCGTCGAGCACGTCTCCAAGCGCGTCCCGCTCATGACGATCATGCGGATGCTCGGCGTGCCGGAGGAGGACCGCGAGCGGCTCGTCCACTACAGCGACGCGATGGTCTCCTGGAGCGACCCGGAGTACCTGCAGGGCCGCGACGGCCTGGCGGTCGTCGGCGAGGCGCTGTGGATCCTCCACCAGGCCTGCTCCGAGCTGGCCGAGCAGCGCCGCGCGGAGCCGACGGACGACCTGCTGTCCGCGCTCGTGCACGCGAGGATCGACGGCCGGACGCTGACGACGGAGGAGATCGCCGCGTTCTTCGTCCTCCTCAGCGTCGCGGGCAACGACACGACCCGGCACACGACCTCCCACGCGATGATCGCGCTCCAGGACAACCCGGACCAGCGCGCGCTGCTGCTCGAGGACCTGGACGGCCGGCTGCCCGTCGCCGCCGAGGAGTTCGTCCGCTGGGCCTCCCCCGTGATGACGTTCCGGCGCACCGCGACCCGCGACACCGAGATCCGCGGCCAGGCGATCGCCGAGGGCGACAAGGTCGTCCTGGTCTACCCGTCGGGCAACCGCGACGAGACCGCCTTCGACCGGCCGGAGCGCTTCGACGTCCTGCGCACGCCCAACCGCCACCTCGGCTTCGGCGGCGGCGGCCCGCACTACTGCCTCGGGGCCCCGCTGGCGAAGGTGCAGCTGCGCGCGGTCTTCTCCGAGCTGCTCGGGCGGTACCCGCGGATCGAGGTCGGCGAGCCCCGCCAGGTCGTCGGCAACTTCGTCGACGGGATCAACCTGCTGCCGTTCCGCCTCTGAGGGGTCGCGGCCGGCCGGCGCCCCGCGGAGGACGGACACGGCGCGCGTCCGGCCGGGGCCCCGACCGGACGGATGCGGCCGACTCCCGCCGGGCCGCCGGGCGGTCGGCCCGACGACGGCCGGTAGCGTCCGTCCATGGCCACCGACGCCACCGACGCGGTCTTCTCGCCCGTCGTCGCGCCCACCACGCTCGAGGAGACCGTCGAGCGGCTGGGCAGCGCCATCCGCGCGGGGCTGCTGCCCGCGGGGCGTCGCCTGCCCGCCGAGCGGGAGCTGGCCGAGCAGCTGCGGATCTCCCGCTCCACGCTGCGCCAGGCCCTCGGGGCGCTCACGGAGTCCGGCCACCTCGTCGCCACCCGCGGCCGCGGCGGCGGGACGTTCGTCGTCGACGCACCACCCCTCGGCGGCCGGGGTGCGGGGACCGTCCTCCCGGCCGACTGGCGCGACCGCGTCGCGGTCCGTCGGGCGTTCGAGGTCGGGACCGCGTGCCTGGCGGCGGAGCGCGCTGCGGCGGACCCGGACGCCGTCGCCCCCGGCCTCGCGGTGCTCGCGGGGCAGGTCGGCGCGATGGCGGACGCCCCGGACTTCGCGGCCTACCGCCGGGCCGACGTCGCGCTCCACGTGGGCCTGGCCGAGCTCACCGGGGTGCCGGCGCTCGTGCTGCGCGCGGCGGAGCTGCAGGCCGAGGCGACCGACCTGATCGCCCAGATCGCCCACCCACGGGCCGTCCTGACCCACTCCAACGCCGAGCACCGCCGGCTGGTCGCCGCGGTCGCCCGGGGCGACGTCGCCGCGGCGGTCCGCACGATGCGCCGCCACCTGGCGGGCACGGAGCACGTCCTCGCGGGCCTCGCGCCCGCCTGACGGACCACCGCTCCGCGGCCCGGACGCCGCCCGCACCGTCGGACCCGGCCCCGTGCGCGCCGCGCCGTCCCGCGTGACCGGCGTCACGCGGGTTTGGACGAACGGCGATTGACCGGACCTCCGGGACGCGGGTAGGTTCGCCCAGAAGGCACGGCGAGCACACCTTTACGACGCGGAGCGACACCATGAGCACGGCACGGGAACCAGCGGGCGGCGTCGAGATGGACGCCGATGAACGACGCCTGAGGGAGATGGGCTACGAGCCCACCCTCGAGCGCAGCATGGGGGCGTTCTCGAACTTCGCGATCTCCTTCTCGATCGTCTCGATCCTCACGGGCGGCCTGGCCAGCTACGGCATCGGCCTCTCCAACGGCGGTCCGATCACGATGGCCTGGGGCTGGCCGCTGGTCTCGGTGATGGTCCTCTTCGTCGGTCTCGCGATGGCCGAGCTCGCCTCCGCCTACCCGACGGCCGGCGGCCTCTACTGGTGGGCCTCCAAGCTCGGTTCGCCCGCGCACGGCTGGTTCACCGGCTGGTTCAACCTCGTCGGTCAGATCGCCGTCACCGCGGCCATCGACTACGGCGCCGCGATCTTCGTCACCGCGGTGCTCGAGACCATCGGCGCCGGCCTCGGCACCGACCGCACGACGATCTTCGCCGTCTTCACGGTGATCCTCATCCTCCACGCGGGGATGAACGCCATCGGGCCGCAGATCATGAACCTGCTGAACATGGTCTCCGCCTGGTGGCACGTCGCCGGCGTCACCGTCTTCGTGCTGGTGCTGATCCTCTTCTCCGACAGCCACCAGAGCATCGACTTCGCCTTCACGAGCACGGTCGACAACTCCGGCGTCGGCTTCGGCGGCGTGACCTTCTCGTTCCTCCTGGGCCTGCTGCACGCCCAGTACACCTTCACCGGCTACGACGCCTCGGCGCACATGTCGGAGGAGACGAAGAACGCCTCCCGCACCGTCGCGAAGGGGATCATCAACACGATCCTCGTCTCGGCCGTCTTCGGCTACGTCCTGATCATGGCCGTGACGTTCGCGATCCCGGGCTCCGCGCAGGAGACCCTCGACGCCACCGCCGCCGCGGGCCTGCCGTCGCCGGTGATCTACATCCTCGACACGCAGCTCTCCTCGGCGCTGTCGGCGATGCTGCTGATCATCGCCGCCGTCGCGCAGCTGTTCTGCGGCTACGCGTCGGTCACCGCCGCCTCGCGCATGCTCTACGCGTTCTCCCGCGACAAGGCCGTCCCCGGCTCGCGGTTCTGGTCGCAGCTCTCGTCCCGCCGGGTGCCGCTGGCGGCCATCGGCGTCGTCGTCTTCTTCGCCTGGCTGCTCCTCATCCCGTCGCTGATCGTCGCCGAGGACCAGGCGATCGTCGCCTACTCGGCCGCGACCTCGATCGCGGTCATCGGGCTCTACATCTCCTACGCCATCCCAATCTGGCTGCGCCTGAAGCAGGGCGACGCGTTCGAGACCGGCGACTGGCACCTGGGCGGCAGGTACAAGATCGTCGGCGGCATCGCGATCGCCTGGGTCGTCTTCATCTGCCTGCTGTTCATCATCCCCGCGTCGGACGCCGGCCTGCCGTGGCAGGACGACTTCGCCTGGAGCAGCGTGAACTTCGCCCCGATCACCGTCGCCGTCGTCCTCGGCGCCGTCGGGATCTGGTGGCTCGTCTCCGCCCGCAAGTGGTTCACCGGACCGCTGCACACCGTCACCGAGATCGAGAAGGAGCTGGACGCCTGATGGCCCTGACCCTCGACGAGCTGCGCACGCAGGTCGACGCCGGAGAGGTCGACACCGTCGTCCTCGGGATGACCGACATGCAGGGGCGCCTGCAGGGCAAGCGCCTGACCGCGCGGCACTTCGTCGAGGACATCGCCGAGCACGGCGCGGAGGGCTGCAACTACCTGCTGGCCGTCGACGTCGAGATGAACACCGTCGGCGGCTACGCGATGGCCTCGTGGGAGGGCGGCTACGGCGACTTCGTCATGCGGCCCGACATGTCGACGCTGCGGCCGGTGCCGTGGCAGCCCGGGACGGTCATCGTGCTCGCCGACGTCGAGTGGCCCGACGGCTCGCCCGTCGTCGCGTCGCCGCGCCAGGTCCTGCGCAGGCAGCTCGACCGGCTCGCGGAGCGCGGCTGGGTCTGCAACGCCGCGACGGAGCTCGAGTTCCTCGTCTTCCGCACCGGCTACGAGGAGGCCTGGCACGCCGGCTACCGCGACCTCGAGCCGGCCAACCTCTACAACGTCGACTACTCCCTGCTGGGCACCTCGCGCGTCGAGCCGCTGATCCGCCGGATCCGCAACGACATGACCGCCGCCGGCATGCGGGTCGAGGACTCCAAGGGCGAGTGCAACCTCGGCCAGCACGAGGTCAACATCCGCTACGGCGACGCGCTGACCTCGGCCGACCAGCACGTGATCTACAAGAACGGCGCGAAGGAGATCGCGTCGCTCGAGGACATGTCGATCAGCTTCATGGCGAAGTTCGACGAGCGCGAGGGCAACTCGTGCCACATCCACTGCTCGATCGCGGACGCAGGCACGGGGAAGAACGTCTTCGCACAGGACCGCGGGCTCTTCGAGTCCTTCGTCGCCGGCCAGCTGGCCAACGTCGAGGCCCTGACCCTGCTCTTCGCCCCCAACATCAACTCCTACAAGCGCTACGCCTCGGCGTCGTTCGCGCCGACCGCGATCGCCTGGGGCGAGGACAACCGCACCTGCGCGCTGCGGGTCGTCGGGCACGGCGAGGGCCTGCGGGTCGAGAACCGCGTCCCCGGCGCGGACGTCAACCCGTACCTCGCGCTGGCCGCCACGATCGCCGCGGGCCTCGACGGCATCGACCGCGGGCTGGAGCTCGGACCGCCGTGCACCGGCAACGCCTACGAGGCCGACGTGGCCCAGGTGCCCAAGACGCTGGGCGCCGCGCGCGAGCTGTTCCTCGCGAGCCCGCTGGCGAAGGAGGCCCTCGGGGAGGACGTCGTCGCCCACTACGCCAACATGGCCCAGGTCGAGCTCGACGCGTTCGGCGCCGCCGTGACCGACTGGGAGCGGTTCCGCGGCTTCGAGCGCCTGTAGGCGCCCGGCGCGGCCCGAGGCCGCGCCGCCGCCGACCGTCCCACCACCCGCACCCCTCCGCGCATGAGCACCACCGAGCACCCCGACGCCGCCGGCGTCGTCGTCACCACGCCCCGGCCCGTGGTCGGCGTCACCTGCGCGCACGAGACGATCCGCCACGGCGAGTCGTGGCAGCAGCCCGCCGACTTCGTGCCGGCGAGCTACGTCGCCGCGATCCAGCGCGCCGGCGGCCGCGCCGTCCTGCTGCCCGTCGACCCGGTCGACGCCGCGCACCCCGAGGAGGTCCTCGCGGGCCTCCACGGGCTGATCCTGACCGGCGGCGTCGACCTCTCCCCCGCCTCCTACGGCGCAGAGCCGCACCCCGCCACGAACGGGGAGACCCCGGAGCGCGACGTCTTCGAGATGGCGCTGTCGGAGGCGGCGCAGAACGCCGACCTGCCGCTGCTGGCGATCTGCCGCGGCATGCAGATCGTGGCGGCCGCGGGCGGCGGCACGCTCCTCCAGCACCTGCCGGAGGTCCTCGGCACGGACGAGCACCGCCGGGTCCCCGGCACCCTCGACGAGCGCAACGCCCACGACGTCGAGCTGACGCCCGGCTCGCTCGCGGCCCGCGCGATCGGGGCGGAGGTCGCGTCCGTGCGCTCCCACCACCACCAGGCGCTCGACCGCGTCCAGGCCGGCTGGCGCGTCACCGGCCGGGCGATCGGCGACGCCCTGACCGAGGCGATCGAGCGCGACGACCGCACGTTCTGCCTCGGCGTCCAGTGGCACCCGGAGGGCGACGCACGCAGCGCCGTCATCGCCGCCCTGGTCGACGCCGCACGGACCCGCGCGGGCGCCGCCCGACCCGAGGCCCGATGAGCTTCCCCACCCGTACCGGCCGCCGGACGGCCGGGGTCGCGCCGACCGGCGCGCCCCCCGTCCCGGCCACCACCACCACGAAGGAGGACCGATGACCCTCACCGTCGTCGAGCCCGCCACCGGCCGCGCGATGGCCGAGATCCCCGAGGCCACGCCGGAGGACGTCGACCGCGCCGTGGAGCGCGCGCAGGCCGCGTTCCCCGCCTGGCGCCACGTCGCCCCGGCGGACCGCGCGCGGCTGCTGCTGCGCCTGGCCGACGCGATCGAGGCCGAGCTGGAGGACCTCGCCGTCCTCGAGGCCCGCAACGCCGGGCATCCGATCGCCTCCGCGCGCGGCGAGATCGGCATGGTCGCGGCGACGTTCCGCTACTACGCCGGCGGCGTCGAGCGGCACCTCGGCGACACGATCCCCGTCGCCGGCGGCGTGGCGATGACGTTCCGCGAGCCGCTCGGCGTCGTCGGGCTGATCACGCCCTGGAACTTCCCGCTGCCGATCGCGTCGTGGAAGCTCGCCCCCGCGCTGGCGGCCGGCAACTGCGCGATCCTCAAGCCCGCGGAGCTGACGCCGCTGACCGCGATCGAGCTGGAGCGGATCGCGCTGGAGGCCGGGATCCCGGAGGGCGTCCTGCAGGTGCTCGCGGGTCCCGGACCGACGGTCGGCCAGCGGCTCGTCGAGCACCCCGGCGTCGCGAAGATCGCGTTCACCGGCTCCACCCGGGTCGGCGCGGGCATCCAGCGCGCCGCCGCCGGGACGATCAAGCGGGTGACGCTCGAGCTGGGCGGCAAGTCCGCCAACGTCGTCTTCGCCGACGCCGACCTGGAGGCCGCGGCGCTCGCGGCACCCGGGGCGGTCTTCGACAACGCCGGCCAGGACTGCTGCGCCCGCTCGCGGATCCTCGTGCAGCGCTCGGCCGTGGACCGCTTCCTCGAGCTGCTCGAGCCGGCCGTCAAGGCCTTCACGGTCGGCGACCCGCTCGGCGCGGACGTCGCGATGGGCCCGCTGATCTCGGCCGCGCACCGCGACAAGGTCGCCTCGTTCGTCCCCGACGACGCGCCCGTCGCGTTCCGGGGCACCGCACCCGAGGGCGACGGCTTCTGGTTCCCGCCGACGGTGCTCTGCCCCGTCGACCCAGGGAGCCCCGCCGCGCGCGAGGAGATCTTCGGCCCGGTCGTCGCGGTCGTGCCGTTCAACGACGAGGCCGACGCGATCGCGAAGGCCAACGACTCGATCTACGGCTTGTCCGGCTCGATCTGGACGCAGGACGGCGGCAAAGCCCTGCGGGTCGCCCGCCGCATCGAGAGCGGCGTGCTGTCGATCAACTCCAACAGCTCCGTCCGCGTCTCCACGCCCTTCGGCGGCTTCAAGCAGTCCGGGATCGGGCGCGAGCTCGGCCCGCACGCGATGGAGGCCTACTCCGAGCTGAAGACCGTCTACTACGCCACCGGCGCGTGAGCGCCGCCCCGTCCGGTCCGCCCCGCGGGCCGCACCCCTTCGTCACCGATCACCCCGAGGAGGCCGCATGAGCGACACCCAGAACACCCCCGAGACCGCCACGAACCACCACGGTCGCCTCGAGCGCAAGGTCGCGGTCATCACCGGCTCCGCGTCCGGCATCGGCGCGGAGACGGCCAAGGTCTTCCGCGAGCAGGGCGCGACCGTCGTCGGCTTCGACCTGACCGCCGACCAGCCCGAGGTCGACCTGGCCATCCAGGGCGACGTGACCTCGAGCGCCGACGTCGCCGCCGCCTACGCCCAGGTCCGCGAGACCTACGGCACCGTCGACGTGCTCTTCAACAACGCCGGCATCTCGCCGCCCGACGACGACTCCATCCTCGAGACGGAGGAGGACGCCTGGCAGCGCGTGCAGGACGTCAACCTGAAGTCCGTCTACCTCTGCTGCAAGCACGGGATCCCGCACCTGCTGGAGACCGGCGGCGGCTCGATCATCAACACCGCCTCGTTCGTCGCGCTGATGGGTGCGGCGACGTCCCAGATCGCCTACACCGCGTCGAAGGGCGGCGTGCTCTCGATGTCGCGCGAGCTCGGCGTCCAGTTCGCGCGCCAGGGCGTCCGTGTCAACGCGCTGTGCCCCGGACCGGTCGACACCCCGCTCCTGCGCGAGCTCTACGCCAACGACGCCGAGGCCGCCAACCGCCGGCTGGTCCACGTGCCGATGGGCCGCTTCGCGCAGGCCCGCGAGCTCGCCAACGCCGTGCTCTTCCTCGCGTCGGACGAGTCGAGCTTCATCACGGCGTCGACGTTCATGGTCGACGGCGGCCTGACCGCCGCCTACGTCACGCCGATCTAGGAAGGGGACCGGGCCCCGGCCCGAGCGTCTCGGGCCGGACCGTCTCAGGACGTCGACGCGGCTCGGTCCACCCGGAAGGGGACCGGGCCCCGGCCCGAGCGTCTCGGGCCGGACCGTCTCAGGCGTCCGGCGCGGCTCGATCCACCCGGAGGGCGACGACCGCCTCGACCTCGACCAGCGCGCCCTTCGGCAGGGCCGCGACGCCGAGGGCGAGGCGGGCCGGCGGGTCCTCCGGGAAGAACGTCGCGTAGACCTCGTTGACGGCGGCGAACGCGTCCATGTCGGTCAGGTAGACCGTGCACCGGACCGCGTCGGCCAGGGACGCTCCCGCGCCCTCCGCGACGGCGGCGAGGTTCTGCAGGCACTGCCGCGCCTGCTCCGCGGGCGTCTCCCCCACGAGCTCGCCCGTCGCGGGATCCAGCGGGATCTGGCCCGAGCAGAACAGGAGGCCGCCGGAGGCGACCGCGTGCACGTACGGGCCGATCGCGGGCGGCGCCCCGGGGACGACGAAGGGGGTGCGGTCGATGCTCATGGTGCTCCGGGCGGGGCGGGGTGGACGGATCGTCAACGATAGAGCGGGTGGCCGGTAGCCTCGGCCTCGTGTCCCGACCGTCCCGCGTCCTCGCGCGCCTCGCGCTCACCGCGCTCCCGCTGCTCGCCCTCGCCGCGCCATCGCCCGCGGCGGCCGCGGACCTGCCCTGCGGCGACCAGTCCGCCGGTCGGACGCGGTGCTCACGGGTGCTCGTCCCGATCGACCGGACGGGGGCGGTCGACGGCCGCATCGGCCTCTCGGTCCGGACGATCCAGCTCGGCAAGCGCACGAAGCGGGTCCGCAAGGAGGCGTTCGTCTTCCTCGCCGGCGGGCCCGGTCAGGCCGCCACCGCGCTGGCCACCGACGTCGCCCGGCTGTCCAAGCCGTTCCTGCGGCGACGGGACTTCGTCGCCGTCGACACCCGCGGGACCGGCCGGGCGTCGGACCTCATCGTCTGCCCCGAGCTCGAGACCACCGCGCTCAGCGGCATCTCGGCGCCCGAGAGCTTCCGGGCGTGCGCCCGCCGCCTGGGCCCCGGGATCGACCACTACGGGACCACGGACGTCGTCGAGGACCTCGAGGCCGTCCGCATCGCCGGGGGCTACGACAGGCTCTACCTCTTCGGCGTCTCCTACGGCACCTACACCGCCCAGCGCTACGCCGCGGCGCACCCGGACCGCACGGCCGGCCTCGTGCTCGACTCGACCGTCGACCCGATCGGCGAGGACCCGTTCTCGCTCGCCACGTTCCGCGCGATCCCCGCCGCGCTGCAGCACGCCTGCCTGCGCCGGGCCTGCCGCGGCGTGACGACCGACGTCACCGGCGACCTCGAGCGCACCCGGGCGCGTCTGCCGATCACCGCCGACGTCGACGACGGCACGGGCCGCCGCCGGCCCGGCACGATCGACGCCCCGATCCTCATCTCGCTGATCCAGACCGGGGACGTCGACCCGTTCCTGCGCTCCGCGCTGCCGGGCGCCCTGCGTCGCGCCGGCGAGGGCGACCCCGCCCCGCTGGTCCGTCTGGCGCGCGAGACCGGTCAGCTGCCCCTGCCCACCGACGACGAGGACCCCTCGGCGGGCCCGGCCGCCGCAGGCGTGATCAGCACCGGCAGCTACGTCGCCACCGTCTGCCGGGACACGCGCCTGCCGTGGGCGCCCGGCACGCCGACGGGGGCACCGCGCCGCGCCGCGGCCGTGGCGGCG
>NZ_JAURWA010000107.1 GCF_030655195.1 Patulibacter sp.
TCTGCCCGCGCCGCCGCGGCCGCCCGCCCACCCGCGCCCTACGCGGCGGTGCCCGCCGGCTCCCGGTCCCCGGCGCCGACCGTGAAGCGGTAGTCGGTGAGGGCGAAGTGCCCGGCGCGCCATGCGGACTCGATGGTCGTCGCGGCGCGGAACGGGACGTCCCCGTGCACGTCGAAGTAGTACGAGTTCGAGGTGCCGCAGCCGCCCTGGTAGAAGACCTGCCCGCCGCGCCGGTCGAGGACCTCCCGGAAGTACTTCGCGTTGGCCTCCTCCGAGACCTCGACGCGGGTCGCGCCCTGTGCGCGGGCCTCCTTCAGGCAGCGCACGATGTGGCGCATCTGGTTCTCGATCAGGGCGAAGTACGACGAGCCGTTGTAGCCGTAGGGGCCGAGGATCGCGAACATGTTGGGAAAGGCTGGGACGGTGACGCCCTGGTAGGCCTGGAAGCGGTTCTCGGTCCAGAAGGCCTCGAGGTCCAGGCCGTCCCTGCCGGTCACCGCGTAGGGCGGCATGTTGCCCGCCTCGAAGGCCTTGAAGCCGGTGGCGAGGATCAGGACGTCGATCTCGTGGTGGGTGCCGTCGGCGGTGCGGATGCCGGTCGGCGTGACCTCCTGGATCCCGGTGGTCTCCAGGTCGACGTTCTCGCGGTTGAACGTCGCGAGGTAGTCGTTGTGGAAGCTCGGGCGCTTGCAGCCCATCGTGTAGGTCGGCGTCAGCTTCGCGCGCGTGGCGGGGTCCTGCACCTGCTTGCGGAGGAACCGCCGCGCGAGGCGCTCGCCGACGGCCGCGACCGGCACCGTCGTCGCGTAGGCCGCGGCGATCGGGAACGTCACCTCGACGTAGGCGTTGCTGGCCAGGCGCGCCAGGCCGCGCGCACCGGGGACGCGCTGCAGGACGGTGCGCGCGACGCGGGAGATCCGGGCGTCGGGCTTGGGCATGCACCAGATCGGGGTCCGCTGGAAGACCGTGAGCCGCGCGACCTCCGGGGCGATCGACGGGATCACCTGGACGGCCGAGGCCCCCGTGCCGATCACGGCGACCCGCTTGCCGCGGAGCTCCACGTCGTGGTCCCAGCGGGCCGTGTGCATCGACGGACCCTCGAACGTGTCGAGGCCGGCGATGGCCGGGATCTGCGGCTGGTTGAAGATGCCGGTCGCACCGATCACGTGGCGGGCGAGGATCGGGTCGGCGTCCTCCAGATCGACGCGCCAGAGGTCGTGCTCCTCGTCGAAGACGGTGCCCGTGACCCGCGCGTTCAGCCGGATCCGGTCGCGGACGCCGTAGCGGTCGACGCAGTCCTCGGCGTAGTCCTTCAGCTCGCGGCCGGGGGCGTAGACGCGCGACCAGCCCGCCCGCTGGCGGTAGGAGAACTGGTAGCTGAACGACGGGATGTCGACCGCCACGCCGGGATAGGTGTTCCAGTGCCAGGCGCCGCCGACGCCGTCGCCGGCCTCGAGCACCAGGACGTCGTCGATGCCGGCGTCCTGCAGCGCGATCGCGGCGCCGATGCCGGAGAAGCCGCCGCCGATGACGACGACCTCGTGGTCGGGGGTGCGGACCTCGGTGGTGCTCATGCGGTGCTCCGTCGATCGGGGACGCCCCGGCGCGCCGGGACCGTGGCGTGCGGCGGGTGCGTCGGGCCGACCCTACCGGCGGGTAGGGCCTCCGGGGAAGAGCCTGCCCCCGGGAAGCTCTCAGGAACCACCCGGCCTCGCCCCAGCGTCCGGGCCGATCCTCCTCGAGCGCCGGGCCTCACCCCGGCCCCGACCCGGAGCGACGAGATGCACGACCACGACCAGCACGACCACGACCACCGCCACACCCGCCGGACCCTGGTGGGCGCCGCCGGCGCCGTCGGTGCGGGAGCGATCCTCTCGCAGCTCGGGGCGACCGGTGGGCTGCTCGAGCGGATCGGGCTCGACGAGGAGGCGCAGGCCGCCACGGCCGCCTGCGTCCTGACGCCGAAGAAGACGGAGGGGCCCTACTTCGTCGAGGAGGGGCTGGACCGCTCCGACATCCGGACCGACCCCTCGGACGGGTCGACGCAGGCCGGGGTGGCGCTCGCCCTGACGCTCGTGATCGTCGACGGTGCCGATGGCTGCACCCCCGTCGGCGGCGCGACGGTCGACGTCTGGCACGCAAATGCGCTGGGGAAGTACTCCGACATCCAGTCCGAGGGGACGAAGGGCCGGAGGTTCCTCCGCGGGTCCCAGGTGACCGACGCCGACGGCCGGGTCGCGTTCACGACGGTCTTCCCGGGCTGGTACTCCGGCCGGGCCATCCACGTCCACTTCAAGGTCCGCCTCTACGACGGCACGAGCACGACGTACGAGTTCACCTCGCAGCTCTTCTTCGACCCCACGCTGGAGAACCAGGTCGTCCAGGGCAACGCCTACGGGAACCGTGGCACCCCCGACACGCCCAACAGCCGCGACGGCATCTACGGATCCGATGGCGGGACCCTCGTCGTCGCACTGACCGGCGACCCGGCGAGTGCGCTCTCCGGAACGCACGTGATCGGCGTCGCGAACGCCCCCGCGACCACCACCACGCCGTCGACGGGCACCGGCGTCTCCACCGGGAGCGGCACCTCGACGGGGTCGGGCTCGACCGCGGCGGCCGTCGAGGCGGCGGTGACCCGCGTGCGCTGGATCAGCACCTCGACCGGTCGGCGCCTCCTGCGGCTGACGCTCGACCTCGACGAGGCCGTCGCGGTGAACGCCCGGCTGGCCCGCGACGGCGCGACGATCGCGCGCAAGCAGAAGGCGTCGATGGGTTCCGGCACCCGCACCCTGGACCTGCGCATCCCCGTCCGCAGCGCCCGCGGCAAGGCCCGCCTGGCCGTGACGTTCACGGACGGCACCGGCGCGACGAAGAGCGTCCGCCGCACGGTGACGTTGCCGAAGAACGGGTGAGGTGCTCGCGGCGGCCGCCGCTCGTCGTCCGACGGCAGGAGCGCGGCCGCCGCCCTGCCGTCCCGGACGGGTGATGCGGACCGGTCGACCGCTCGGCGGCCGGGGCGTCACCGCCCGGGGCGCAGCGCGTACCTCGAGGCCCGGCGCTGGGCGTTGTCCACCCGGTCCGTCGCGCGCAGGGTCAGGGTGTAGGCGCGCCGGCGCACCAGGCCGGACGTCACGATCGTGCCGCGGCCGCTCTTCGTGACGCGGGCACGGACCTTCTTGGTGACGGTGCGACCCCGGACCTTCGAGCGCAGCGTCGCGGTGATCGACCGGATCCCGGAGCTCGGGGTCGCGTCGCGCACGGTGACCCGGGTGACGCACCGCGTGGCGGTGCAGCGCCGGGAGGCGAGCTTCATGGTCGGGCGCGCGGTGTCGGCCACCGGCGTGGGGGGCGGCGGGGTGCGCGTCAGCGGCTCCGGGATGTCCGACGCCGCCCGGATGAACTGCTGGATCGACGTCTCGGCGACGCGGGTGTAGAGCCCCGGTCGGCCGGCCTGGGCGCAGCCGACGCCGAGGCTGACGATCCCGGCCAGCGCGGGCGTGCCGCCGACGTCGACGGTCAGCGGGCCGCCGCTGTCGCCCTGGCACGAGTCGATGCCGCCCTGCGGCTCGCCGGCGCAGAGCACCCGCTCGTTGACGTTGGCCCCCGTCCCCGCGAACGCCGTCGCGCAGCTCGAGCGCCTGAAGACGTGGGTGGTGGCCACCTGCAGGTCGCGCGGGTAGTCGCTCGTGGGACCGCCGACCCCGAGGATCGACCCGACCTGCGAGCCGGACTGGGCCCTGCGGTCGCCCCAGCCCGAGATCGTCACCAGCGCGTTGCCCTCCGGGTTCGCGGCGGCCGGCTCCTGCGCGGCGGTGAGCAGCGGGATCGGGGCGATCGAGGTCGTCCCGTCGATCTGCGGCGTGCCGGTGTAGAGCGGCTCGGCGAGCGTCAGGACGGCGGCGTCGCCGTCGAGGTTCTCCAGCGTGAAGCCCGGCCGGACGACCATCTGGGTCACCGCGACGTCGCGGGCGGTGGCGGACTCGGGCTCGGCGCCGTCGCGCAGCCGGGCGGTGCCGGCGAGGACGCGGACGCTCGAGACGGGCCGCGCCTGCCCGTTCTGGCCGCTGAAGACGCAGTGGCCCGCGGTCACGACGTGGGTGGCGTCGACGATCGTCCCGCCGCAGAACTGGCCGAGGTACGGCGTGGTCGCCTGGCCGTTGGGTGCCGGGTCGTAGAGCGCCACCTGGAACGGGCGCTGCGTGATCGCCGCCTGCTTGCCGCCGACGATGCGCGGCGTGGCGGTCGCGGCGGATGCGGGTGCCGCCACCGCGGCGAGGCCGAGGAGCGCGACGAGCACCACGACGACCGCCCGTGAGAGACCGGGGCGGCTCGTGATGACGACTGGGGCTGGGGCGGGGCTGCGGTCCACGGTGGCTCCTTCGAGGCTGCTGCGACGACCACCATCGCACGCGCAGGGGCGTGGGGGTCGAGGTCGGAGCGTCGGGCCTCTCGGGGAATCCCCAGGGACGCTTGAGGGGACGCGGAGGCACCGGGCGGATGGTGTCCCCATGCCGCAGAACCCCTTCGCCGACCGCACGTCCCACGATGCCGGAGCCGGCCCCGACGCGCCCGGGACCGAGCCCCGGCGGCCGCGCGAGCAGCGCGACCGGGGCCTGCGCACCGCGCGGCGGCTGACCGGCGGGCTGGTGGCCGGCAGCGCGGCGCTCGTCCTGGGCTTCGGCGTGCTGACCGCCGGGAGCGGCGCCGGCTCGTCCGGGACGACCGCGGCGGCGACGACCACCACGACGAGCGGGAGCGCCACCGACGCGTCGGGGTCCGCCACGGACGCGACGAGCGGCACCGACACCACCTCGACCGGCACGGACGCGACCACGACCGACTCCTCCGCCCCGGACGCGACCTCGTCCGACAGCGCCACCGACTCCTCCACGTCGAGCGACTCCACCGCGACGGACACGGGGAGCTCCGACTCGTCGGCCGGGAGCTCCGACTCGAGCGCGTCGCAGACCTCGGCCCCCGTGACCTCGGGCGCCTCATGAGCCTCTGGTACCTGGCGCGGGCGACCGGCGCCGTCACGCTGATCCTGCTAACGCTGACCGTCGCGATCGGCATCGCCAACCAGCAGCGCTGGGCGCCCCGCCGGACCCCGCGGTTCGTCGTCGAGCACCTGCACCGCTCGACGTCGCTCCTCGTGGTCGTCCTGCTCGCCGTCCACATCGCCGCGAGCGTGATCGACGGCTACGTCCAGATCCGGCTCGTCGATGCGGTGGTGCCGTTTCTGAGCAGCTACCAGCCCCTGTGGCTGGGTCTGGGGACCCTGGCCTTCGACCTGCTCCTGGCGCTGATCGTCACCAGCGTGCTGCGCGCCCACATCGGTGCGCGCACCTGGCGGGCCGTCCACTGGGCCGCGTACGTCTGCTGGCCCGTCGCGCTCGCCCACGGGCTGGGCATCGGCACCGACACCGGGACCACCGGGTGGCTGACCTGGCTGTCGGTCGGCTGCACCGCCGTCGTCCTCGCCGCGGTCTGGGCCCGCCTGACCCGGCAGCCGGCGCCGCTCGCCGCGCCGGTGGCGCCGACCGTGCCGCCCGTCGACGCGACGCGCCGTCCCTCGACCGCGGCCTTCCCCGCCGTCCGCCGATCCGTCCCCGACCGGGAGGCGCTCCGATGAGCACCCGCCTGCTGTCCGCCGCCGTGCCGCACGTCGCGACCGACCTGACCCACCACCGCGCGGTCCACGGTCGGCTGCCCGACCTGGGCCGCGGCGACGCCGACGCCCTGATCCGCACCGTCGCCGACGCCGGCCTGCGCGGCCGCGGCGGCGCCGGGTTCCCGACCGCCCGCAAGCTCGAGGCGGTCGCGGGCGCCCGTCGTCCGGTCGTCGTCGTCAACGGCACCGAGGGCGAGCCCGCGTCGGGCAAGGACCGGCTCCTGCTGGCGACGCAGCCGCACCTCGTCCTCGACGGTGCGGTCACGGCGGCCCGCGCCGTGGGGGCCCGCGAGGTCGTGCTCGTCGCGCCGCGGACCGCCCACGCGGCGCTCGGCCGCGCGCTCGACGAGCGCGGCGCCCGGGACGAGCCGGAGGTCCGGCTCGTCGTCGCGGCCGAGGGCTACGTCGCGGGGGAGGAGACGGCCGTCCTCGCGCACGTCGAGGGCCGACCGGCCCGCCCGCGGGTCGCTCCGCCGCGCCCCGCCGAGCGCGGCCTCTTCAGGCGCCCGACGCTCGTGCAGAACGTCGAGACGCTCGCGCACCTCGCGCTGATCGCCCGGCACGGTGCCGACGGGTTCCGGTCCGCCGGCACCCCGGAGCGGCCGGGGACGACGCTCGTCTCCGTGTCCGGTGCGGTGGCCCGTCGGGGCGTCTTCGAGGTCCCGGTGGGCGTCCCCGTGGACCAGGTCCTGGGGCTGGCCGGCGGTCCCGCCGAGCCGGTGCGGGCGCTCCTGGTCGGCGGCTACTTCGGCGCCTGGATCGACGGTGCGGCGCGGCCGGCGCTCACCGACCGGGACCTGCGGCCCCTGGGTGCCGCGGTCGGCGCGGGCGTCGTCCTGGCGCTGGGGGCGTCGTCGTGCCCGGTGGCCGCCGTCGCGCGGCTGGGCTCCTGGATGGCCGGGCAGTCCGCCGGCCAGTGCGGGTCGTGCGTGAACGGCCTCGCCGCGATCGCGGGCGTCCTCGAGCGCCTGGCCGACGGACGCGGCACCCCCGCCGACCTCGGCCTCCTGACCCGCTGGACGGCCATGGTCGACGGCCGCGGCGCCTGCGCGCACCCGACCGGCACCGTCCGGATGATCACGAGCGCGACCCGGCTGTTCGCCGCCGAGCTCGAGGACCACGCCCACCACGGCCGCTGCGCGACCTGCGCCACCGCGGCGCGGGCGTCGTCGGTGGGCGTCGGCCGCGGGGCGGTGGCGGCGTGAGGCCCCGGGACCGATCCGGCGAGGCCGGCGGCGCGAGCCCCTCCGCGACCGGCCCGGGGCGACGGGACGCCTCGGCCGACCCCGCGCTCGTCCTCGACCCGATCGCCTGCGTCGGGCACGGGCTCTGCGCCGAGCTCTTCCCGGAGGGCGTCGTGCTGGACGACTGGGGCTTCCCGATCGTCCTCGCCGAGGCATCGGACCCCGCCCTGCGCGCCCACGCCAAGCGGGCGGCGAAGGCGTGCCCGGCCCTGGCGCTGAAGCTGCGCGCGACGCGGCGCTGACCCGGCGGCCCGGGTCGAGCGGCACGGGCCGGGC
>NZ_JAURWA010000110.1 GCF_030655195.1 Patulibacter sp.
CGGCGACCGGCGGGACGGCCCCGGCGACGCCGGCCGTGGCCGTGTGACGACGCTCGCCCGCGGCCGCGAGGGCGATCCGGCGTGGATCCGCCCGGCGCTCTGGGCCGTCCTGGTCGCCTCCGCGGTCCTGATGGTCTGGAACCTCGGCGAGAACGGGATGTCCAACGAGTACTACGCGGCCGCCGTGAAGTCGGCCTCGGTCTCGTGGAAGGCGTGGTTCTTCGGCTCGCTCGATCCCGGCTCGTTCATCACGGTCGACAAGCCGCCGCTCTCGATCTGGCTCATGGGCCTGTCGACGCGGATCTTCGGCTTCGGCAGCGTCAGCATGCTGCTGCCGCAGGCGCTCTGCACGATCGTCTCGGTCGGCCTGCTGTACGCCACGGTGCGCCGGGGCCTCGACGAGCGGCTCGGCGCCTCGGGTGCCGCGACCGCCGCCCTCCTGGCCGCCGCGTTGCTGGCGATCACCCCGATCACCGTCGCGATCGGCCGGGTCAACAACCCCGACGCGCTGCTGATCCTCCTGCTCGTCGCCTCGGCCTACGCCACGATGCGGGCGGTCGAGGGCGGTCGCCTGAAGTGGCTCGTGTGGGCCGGCGTGTTCGTCGGACTGGCCTTCACGGCGAAGATGCTGCAGGGCTGGATGATCGTCCCGGCGCTCGGCGCGGTCTACCTGCTGGCCGGCCCGCCGAGGCTGCTGGTCCGCCTCCGTCAGCTGCTCGTCGCCGGCGTCGTCATGGTCGGTGTCTCCGCCGCCTGGCCGACCGCCGTGTCGCTCTGGCCCGGCTCGAAGCCCTACGTCGGCGGCTCGGAGGACGGCTCCGCCTGGGACCTCATCCTCGGCTACAACGGCCTCGGCCGGATCACCGGGAACGAGGGTGGCACGGGCGGCGGGAACGGCGCGTCGTTCGGCGGCGTCGCCGGTCTCGGGCGCATGTTCAACGAGCAGGTCGGAGCGCAGATCGCGTGGCTCCTGCCGCTCTCGGCGCTCTCGCTGGTCGCCGCCATGTGGCTGACCCGCCGCGCGCCGCGCACCGACCGGGCCCGCGCCGTGGTCGTCCTCCTCGGCGTCTGGCTGCTCGTCCACGTGCTCGTCTTCTCGACGGCCAAGGGCACCTTCCACCCGTACTACACGAGCGCCATGGCCCCGGCGGTCGCCGGCCTCTGCGCCATCGGCCTCGTGCTCCTCTGGCGGGCGGCCCGGACCTCCGTCGTCGCCCACCTCGTCCTCGCGGTCGGTGTCGCCGGCACGGCCTGGACGTCGGTCGAGCTGCTCGGCCGCGCCGCCGACTTCCAGCCCTGGCTGCGCGTGGCCGTCCCGGTCCTCGCGGGTCTGGCGCTCCTCGGCTCGGTGGCCCTGCGCCGCTCCGGCCCCGCGATGCGCCGGGTCGCCGTCGCCGCCGCGGTGGCCGGGGCGATCGCGATCGCCGCGGGTCCGGCGTCCTACTCCGTCGCGTCCGTGGGACGGTCGCTGAACGGCAACAACGTCCTCGCGGGACCCGCCTCGGCGTCGCAGGGCGCCATGGGCGGTCCGGGCGGGATGCGCGGTGGCCAGGGCGGCCCCGGCGGGCGGATGGGGACACCGCCGCCGGGCGCGATGCCCCAGGGTGGCGGCGCCCCGCCGGCGACGTCGGCCGGCCCCTCGGCCGGGGGCGCCCGACGGGGCGGCATGGGCGGCGGCTCGATCTCCGACGAGGTCATCGCCTACCTGCAGGCGAACCAGGGGTCCGCGAAGTACCTGCTGGCCGCGAGCGGCTCGCAGACGACCGCCTCGGTGATCATCTCGACGGGTGAGCCGGTCGTCACGATCGGCGGCTTCGGGGGCAGCGATCCCGCCCCGACCGTCGCCCAGATGGCGCAGATGGTCCGGGACGGCGAGCTGAAGTACGTCCTGGTCTCCTCGAACAGCCGTGGCGGACCGGGCGGGAACTCCACGAGCGCGCTGAGCACCTGGGTGAAGGCCCATGGCGAGCCCGTCACGGCGGTCACGGTGAGCGGCGGGACGCTCTACGAGGTCAGCGCCTCGTAGCGCGGGCGGGGGAGGGCGACGGCGACCAGGCCGGTCGACGGCGCGGGGCGCCTACGCTCCCCGGGTGCCCGCGCCCGTCCAGCCCCTCCGCCTCCTGCCCGACCTGCTGGTCGTCGAGCGAGGCGGCGCCGACGACGGGGTGGCGGGGGACTGGGTGGCCCTGGTGCGCGCCCCCGACGGCCTGACGGTCGTCCGGCGGGCCCGCGACGGCGAGGCGCCCGCCGAGCCCTGGCGGGCCTTCCACGGCGAGGCGGCCCACGACCTGGACCTGCCGGGCATGCTCCTCGCCGTGATCCGTCCGCTGAGCGAGGCCGGCCTGCCGGTCTTCGTCACCTCGACGTTCGACGCGGACCTCGTCCTGGTCCCGGCGGACCGGATCGAGGTCGCCGCCCGGCTGCTCGAGGACGCCGGGCACGAGATCCGCCGCTGAGCACCCCGGGGGCCGCGCCCGGCGGCCGGGCCGGTCGGCTCAGCCCGCCGGCGGCGGACCCTCCGCCCGATCCTTCGCCCGGAGGTCCATCCACAGGAACAGGACGCCGATCAGGAAGCCGAAGACGACCGCCGCGACCGCGTCGCTGCCCAGCAGCGCGGCCAGGCCGCCCGCGATCGCGCCCCCGACGAACGCGCCGATCAGGACCTGGAGGAGCGACCGCGGATCGGGCGGCGGGCCGTCGTCCCCCGGCCCGCGGTCGGCGTCCGGGGCGGCACGCTGGCGCGGGATCCTCACGCGACGGGTTCTACCAGCCACCCGCCGGACGGCCGTCGCCCGTCGCCCGTCGCCCGTCGCCCGTCGTCCGACGTCCGTCGTCCGGCGCCGGTCGCCCACCGCCCGGACCACCCGCCCTCCCCAGCTCCTCCCCAGGGTTCCCCCAGGAACGGGTGCGATGCTGCGCCCATGAGCACCCAGGAGGCCCCTGCCCACCGCGTCCTGGTGGTCGACGACGAGCCCAACATCGTCGACGTCGTGTCGATGGCCCTGCGGTTCCAGGGGTTCGAGGTGGCGACCGCGGGGACCGGCGACGAGGCGCTGAGCCGGGTCGAGTCGTTCCGCCCCCAGATCATGGTCCTCGACGTGATGCTGCCCGACATGACGGGCTTCGAGGTCGCGGAGAAGCTGGGCGCCCAGCGCGGTCACGTGCCGATCGTCTTCCTGACCGCCCGCGACGCGACGGAGGACAAGCTGCGCGGCCTGACCTCCGGCGGCGACGACTACGTCACCAAGCCGTTCTCGCTCGAGGAGCTCGTCGCACGGATCCGGGTCATCCTGCGCCGCACCGGCCAGGCGACGGAGGAGTCCTCGACGCTGCGGTTCGAGGACCTCGAGATGGACGAGGACACCCGCGAGGTCACGCGCGCCGGGCACCTCGTCGACCTGACGGACACGGAGTACCGGCTGCTCCGGTACTTCCTGCGCAACCCGCGCCGCGTCCTCACGCGGGCACAGATCCTCGACCACGTCTGGGACTACGACTTCGGCGGCGACGCGCGGGTGCTCGAGACGTACGTCTCGTACCTGCGGAGGAAGCTCGACGGCGCCGGCGGCGAGAGCCTGCCGTCCCTGATCCACACCGCCCGCGGCGTCGGCTACGCCCTGCGCGCCCCGAGGCGCTGAGGCCCGTGCCCGCCACGACCCGCCCGGCCGCCCCGTGACCCTCCGCGCGCGCCTGATCGCGACGGTCTTCGTCCTCGCCGCCGTCGCGATGATCGCGCTGGCGGCCGTCACCTACGCCGGCCAGCGCGGCGCGCTGCTGGACCAGGTCGACGACCAGCTCGCGAGCGCCCAGATCGGCGCGAACCAGCGCCTCGCCCGGCAGAACGGCCTCCAGGGGATCTTCGGACCGGGCACCCCTCCGCCGGGCGCCCGCGGCCCGCGACGGTCCTACGGGGCCGACGACCCGGACGACGTCGGCCGCGGTGGCGGTGACCTCCAGCCGGGCACGTACGCCGAGCTGCGCGGGTCCGACGGGCGGAAGGTCGGCGACGAGACCGGCGCCGACCCGGCCTACAACGCCGACGCGCTCGCCTCGCCGGTCCTGCCGACCGTCCTGCGCGCGGGCATGACCTTCACCGCCACCGCGAAGGGCGACGACGACCTGCGCTACCGCGTGCGGACGTTCGCGCGGCCCGTCGGCGCGTTCGGGACCGGACGGTCGCCCGGCGGCTCCGGCACCTCGTCGACGGCCGGGACGGACCCGGGATCGACCGCCTCGTCGACGTCCGGGGCGGACTCGACCACGTCGTCCACCACCGGGACGACCACCGCCACGCGGACCGCCGCGGTCCGGAGCGCGCTCGCCTCGGGGTTCACGGTCGTCGCCGTGCCGCTGACGGACGTCGACGCCACGCTCGACCGGCTGCTGCAGACGGAGGGGATCGTGATCGGCATCGCCCTGGCGCTCCTGACCGGGCTCTCCTGGGTCCTCGTGCGGATCGGCCTGCGACCGCTGGACCGCATGGCCTCGACCGCGGGCGAGATCGCCGCCGGCGACCTGGACCAGCGGGTCGAGGACGCCTCACCGAGGACCGAGGTCGGGCGCCTGGGCCTGGCGCTGAACGGCATGCTCGGTCGGCTCGAGGGTGCGTTCGCCGAGCGCGAGGCCAGCGAGGGCCGGCTGCGCCAGTTCCTCTCCGACGCCTCGCACGAGCTGCGCACCCCGCTGGCCTCGATCCGGGGCTACGCCGAGCTCTTCCGGGTCGGCGCCGTGAAGGACCCGGAGGACCTGAAGAAGGCGATGAGCCGGATCGAGGACGAGGCCGCGCGGATGGGCGTGCTCGTCGAGGACCTGCTCGTGCTGGCGCGGCTGGACGAGGCGCCGGAGAAGGCCTACGGCCCCGTCGACGTCGCCCTGATCGCCGAGGACGTCGCGGAGGATGCCCGGGCGATCGACCCGGCGCGGACGATCACGCCGACGGGCACGGGGGAGGCGATCGTCCACGGCGACGACGGTCAGCTGCGCCAGGTGCTGACGAACCTCGTGCGCAACGCGCTCGTCCACACGCCGGCGGGCACCCCGGTCGAGATCACCACGACGGTCGAGGGCGGGCACGTCGAGATCGAGGTCCGCGACCACGGCCAGGGGCTGCCGTCGGAGGACCCGCAGGCGATCTTCGGGCGCTTCTGGCGCTCCGAGGGCGGCCGGACCCGCGGCAAGAGCGGCGCCGGGCTGGGCCTGGCGATCGTGGCGGCGATCGTCGAGGCGCACGACGGCACGGTGCGGGCGGGCACCGCGCCCGGTGGCGGGGCGTCCTTCGTCGTCCGCCTGCCGCTGCGGGGGTGACCCCCGGGTCGGCCCCGCGAGCGCGTTCCGCCGAGCGCGTCCCG
>NZ_JAURWA010000129.1 GCF_030655195.1 Patulibacter sp.
CCCACCGGGCCCGGGGCCCCCGTCCAGGGCCCGCCCGCCCGGCCGGCGGGCGACGCCCCGGGGTCCTCGACCCCCACGCCACAGGGCCCCGGGTCGGCCGTGCCCGGCGGCGGCAAGGTCCGCCCGGGCGCGACCGGCTACTCGCCGCTGGGCTCGCGGGACCGCGACGAGGGCCGCTGAGCGGCCGGACCGTCGACGCCGGCCTCGGCGAAGGTCTCCATGTCGCGGTGCAGGCGCCCGGCCTGCTCCAGGAGCGGCAGGGCCAGCGCCGCGCCCGAGGCCTCCCCCAGGCGCAGCCGCAGGTCGAGCAGCGGCTCGAGGCCGAGCTGTGCGAGCACCGCGCCGTGCGCCGGCTCCGCCGAGCGGTGACCGGCGACCAGGGCCTCCCGGGCCGTCGGCGCCAGGCGGACGGCGACCAGCGCGCAGACGCCGACCGCGAAGCCGTCGAGGACGACCGGGACCCGACGGCGGGCGGCCTCGAGGATCGCGCCGACCACGCCGGCCAGCTCGAGGCCTCCGAGCTCCCGCAGCGCCCGCAGCGGCGTCGTCGGTCGTCCGGCACGGTCGAGCGCCTCGCGCACGACGGTCCGCTTGCGCTCCAGGCCGGCGGCGTCGGCCCCGGCCCCGCGGCCGACGGCCAGTTCGGGCGTCAGCCCCGTGAGCGCGCAGGCCAGCGCGGCGGCCGACGTCGTGTTGCCGATGCCGATCTCGCCCGGGAGCAGGCAGCGGGCCCCGCGGTCCAGCAGCTCGCCCGCCAGCGTCGCGCCGGTGACGATCGCCGCCGTGAGCTCCTCGGCCGTCATCGCCGGGCCGGCACCGAGGTCGGCCGTCCCGCCGTCGCGGACGCGGGCGGGCCGCACCCCCGGCGGCGTCGGCCCGCGCAGCCCGAGGTCGGCGACCACGAGCCGACCGGCGTGGTGGCGCGACAGCACGCCGATCGCGGTGCCGCCCCGGGCGGCCGCCTCGGCGATCTGCCCCGACACGTGGGAGCCGTAGAGCGAGGTGCCCCGACCGAGGTGCCCGTGGTCGGCGGCGAGGACGAGGATCGCGGGCCGCAGCGGGCTCGGCGGGACGTCGCCGCTGAACGCCGCCCAGCGCTCGACGACGTGCTCGAGGGCTCCCAGGCTGCCGGGTGGCTTGACGAGCCGGTCGGCGCGGTCGCGGACGGCGGCGGCGACGCGCTCGTCGGGGACGGCGACCCCCGCCACGAGGGCGGCGACCGCGGCGGGGACCGGGTCCTCGCCGGCGTCGGTGCGGCGCGCGGGGTGCCGGTCGTCCGTCGGGACGACGCCGTGCGGGCCGGGCTCGTCGGCCACCGCCGGCGCCTCCGCGGTGGGTGCGGCGGTCGGCGAGGGCGCCCCGTCGGGCGCCCCGTGGCCACCCGCGGTCGGACCGCCGAGCGTCTCGGCCCCGCTCACGGGGATCGCCCCGCCGAGCGGCAGCAGGTCCTCGGCGGGCCAGCGGTCCTCGACGACGACCGCCGAGAGCGGGGCCCGCGCCGCCCAGCCGGCGGCCTCGAGGCCCGGACGGACGGGCCGCTCGTCGGGCCAGCCGACGCAGAGCCAGGCGAGCGGGTCGACGCGGTCGGGGATGCCGAGCAGTCCGCGCAGGTCCTCGCGGCGGTAGAAGCTGACCCAGCCGACGCCGAGGCCCTCGGCGCGGGCCGCCAGCCAGAGGTTCTGGATCGCACACGCCGTGGAGTGGACGTCGGTCTCGGGGATCGTCCCGCGGCCGAGGACCTCGACGCCGGGATCACCGGGGTCGCAGCAGACGACGACGCCGAGCGGCGCGTCGACGATGCCCTCGATCTTCTGGTCGAGGAAGTGCCGGGCCCGGTCCGAGAACCGCTCGGCCTGCCGCATCCGCTCGCGCTGGGCCAGGCCGCGCATCGCCACGCGGGTCTCGTCGTCGCGGACGAGGACGAAGCGCCACGGCTGCATCAGCCCGACGGACGGTCCGCGGTGCGCGGCGGTCAGGACGCGCTCGAGCACGTCGGCGGGGACGGGGTCCGGCCGGAAGCGGCGGATGTCACGCCGCGCGCCGATGATCTCCTGCAGCGCGTCCCGGGCGGCATCGGGGAACCGCCAGCCGGCGGGGTCGTCCGCGCGCTCCGCCGCCCGCGAGCGGTCGAACCCCTCCGGGGTCGCGGGGCGGACGTACCCCTGGGGTCCCTCGGTCATGGGGACAGCTTGGCGGACCCGGGGCCTCGGTGGCCGGGCGACGGCCCGTGACGTGCCGGGTCGCGCGGCTCGCACCGGCCCGACTAGCCTCCCCCGCCATGTCCGCGCTCGACGGCCCACGCCACGCGGTCGGGTTCCTGACCCGGATCCCGGTGCCGTTCGGCCCGGACGAGGCACCGCGCCTGACCGCCGCCGCCCCGTGGTTCCCGGTCGTCGGGGCCGGGGTGGGCGCGCTCGGCGGCGGGATCCTCGCCCTGGTGGCGCTGGTCCCGGGGGCCGAGGCCGCCGGGGTCGCCGCGGCCCTGGGGCTGGCGACCACGGTCGCGGTGACCGGGGCGCTGCACGAGGACGGCCTGGCCGACACCGCCGACGGGCTCGGGGTCCTCGGCGACCGGGCCCGCCGCCTGGAGGTCATGCGCGATTCGCGGATCGGGACCTTCGGGGCGCTGGCGCTGCTCCTCTGGCTGCTCGTCGCCTGGAGCGCCGTGCGGCCGCTCGACACGGGCGACGCCGTCCTCGCCCTGGTCGCCGCGGGGGCGCTGTCGCGCTGGTCGATCCTCGTGCACGCGCTGCTCGGTCGCCCTGCGCGACCGGACGGGGCGATCCACGCGCTGCGGGTGGGGCCGCTCGCCGGGGTCGCCGCCACGGTGGTCGCCGTCGTGGCCGCGGTCCTCGCCCTCGGTTTGGATGGCGGGGCGGTCGCCGTCGGCGTGGCGCTCCTGCTCGGCGCCGGGACGGCCGCCGCCGTGAAGCGGTCGCTCGGCGGCATCACCGGTGACACCTGTGGGGCGACGGCGACGCTCGTCCAGGCCGCGGTGCTCGTGGTGGCGCTGGCCGCCGCGGCCTGAGCGGAATGGCCGGGGTGGGCCGCACCGACGCGGGCTCGTGCCGTGGGGCGGCACGTCGCTGCGTCGGTCCGCGGTCGTCGCCATCCGACGCAGGTTCGTGCCGTGGGGCGGCACGTCGCCGCGTCGGTCCGCGATCGTCCGCATCCGACGCAGGTTCGTCCCGTGGGGCGGCACGTCGCTGCGTCGGTCCGCGGTCGCCGCCATCCGACGCAGGTTCGTGCCGTGGGGCGGCACGTCGCTGCGTCGGTCCGGGCGGTGCGCCCCACCCTGTTCCGTCCTCCGGGTCCCGCCCTGCGGGCCTCCCGGCGGGCCTCCCCGCGCGGGACGTCACCGCCGCAGGAGACGCGATAGCCTGTCGATTCCTCGTTCGCGAGGTCCCGTTGGAGAGGTGCCAGAGCGGTTGAATGGGGCAGTCTCGAAAACTGTTGTAGGGGTACCCCCTCTACCGAGGGTTCGAATCCCTCCCTCTCCGCTCCGCAGTCCCGAACGCCCGGTCCGCCGGGCGTTCGTCGTTCCGGGGGCGGTGCGACGTCGACGGGCGTCGTGACAGGAGACGGGGCGCCCGCGACGCCCGGGCTGCCAAGATCCCCGGCCATGGGCAGCGAGACGCCGCGACGCGGCGAACGGCACCCCGGCCACTCCCACGGGTGGTCCCGTGGCTGAGGCGCCGTACCAGCGCGACTGGCGGCCGATCGGCGACCGGCACGGCCTGCGGATCAGTCACCGGGGTGCGGAGGGATCGACCGGGGACGACCCCGCCTCCGACGGTCCGGCGGTGGTCTTCACCGTCCTGGCCGACGACGGGAGGCTCGTGCTCCGCCACGAGGTGCCGCGGGTCCTGGCCGCCGACTGGGTCGCCGCGCTGATCGGCATCCTCGACGTCCCGGCCGGCCGCCTGCGGTCGCCCGAGGAGTGGGGCGGCCAGGCCGACGAGCTCGCCCGGCTGCGGCGCGACCTGCAGGCGCTCCCGGGAACCGCCGGCCGCAGGACCTGACGGGCCACGTTGGCCACCGTGCGCGCGCAGGAGGCGTCGAGCCCGGCGTCGACGCGGCGGCCCGGCGGGTGACGGGCGACTCACCGGCGACGCCGCCCGTCAGACTGGCGGGGTGAGCGCGCCCCGCGAGGACCGTCCGACCCCCGCCGCCGGACGCGTCGAGACCCGCCCCGGCACCCCCGGTGCCGACGCGCCGCGGGTCGACGTCGTCGGCGAGCGCTCCGACGAGGCCACGGCCGCCGCCGCGGCGGTCGCCGCGTTCGAGACCGGCGTCGACGCGGCCGGGACCACGCACGTCGTGGTGGGGCTCGACGCCGACGGCGCGCTGCGGGCCGAGGTCCGGACGGCCGCGGCCGCGGGCCCCGCGTCCGGGTCGGTCGGCGACGGATCCGGGGCCGCGGGCGAGGCGGCGGGCGCCGCTCTCGAGGCCGCGGGCCAGACGACGGACGACGCATCCGGGGCCGCGGGCTCCGCGTCCGGCCCCGCCGCCCCCGCGTCGTCTCCCCCGCGCCCCGCCGTCCCGCGCGCCCGGCCGCGTCCGGCCCTTCCCGCCGGCACCGACCTCGACCGCGTCCGGGAGGACCTCGCCGAGATCCACGAGCGCCACGCCCGCACGCTCGACGCCGCGCGCCCCGAGGCGGTGGTGCGGCGACGCTCCCGCGGCCAGCGGACGGCCCGGGAGAACCTCGACGACCTCTGCGACGACGGGACGCTCGTCGAGTACGGGGCCCTGACCCTCGCCGCGCAGCGCACCCGCCGGTCGGTCGAGGACCTGATCGCGCGCACACCGGCCGACGGGCTGGTCTGCGGGGTGACCGACGTGAACGGCGACGTCGTCGGGCGGGACCGCGCCGCGGCGGTCGTCCTCTCGTACGACGCCACGGTCCTCGCCGGCACGCAGGGGGTCCACAACCACGACAAGACCGACCGGATGTTCCAGCTCGCCGAGGCGCGCGGGCTGCCCGTCGTGCTCTTCGCGGAGGGTGGCGGCGGTCGGCCCGGCGACGTCGACGTGCCCATGGGCGCCTGGCTCGACGCGCCCACGTTCCACGCGTTCGCCCGGCTGTCGGGCTCGGTGCCGCTCGTCGGCGTCGCATCGGGCCGGTGCTTCGCCGGCAACGCGGCGCTGCTCGGCTGCTGCGACGTCGTGATCGCCACCGCCGACGCGACGATCGGCATGGGCGGTCCGGCGATGATCGAGGGCGGCGGCCTGGGCGTGTACGCGCCGGAGGAGGTCGGCCCGACCGCGATGCACCTGCAGACCGGCGTGGTCGACATCGCCGTCGCCGACGAGGCCGAGGCGGTCGACGTCGCCCGTCGCTGCCTCTCCTACTTCCAGGGGCCGGCCGAGGAGTGGTCCGCTCCGGACGGGCGGATCCTGCGCCACGCGGTGCCCGAGAGCCGCACCCGCGCCTACGACGTGCGCCTCGTGCTCGACGGGCTGGCCGACGTCGGCTCGGTGCTCGAGCTGCGGCCCGGCTTCGCGCAGAGCATGGTCACCGCCCTCGTCCGGATCGAGGGCCGGCCCTACGGGGTGATCGCCAACGACCCGTCCCGGCTCGGCGGTGCGATCGACTCCGACGCCGCCGACAAGGCCGCGAGGTTCCTCGGCCTGTGCGACGCGCACCGCCTGCCCGTCGTCTCGCTCTGCGACACCCCCGGCTTCATGGTCGGCCCGGAGTCGGAGGAGACCGGGGCGGTCCGGCATGTCTCCCGCATGTTCGTCGTCGGCGCGAAGCTCCGGGTCCCGCTGGTCACGATCGTCCTGCGCAAGGGCTACGGCCTCGGGGCGATGGCGATGGCCGGCGGGCACCTGCGCGTCCCGCTGGCGACCGTCGGCTGGCCGACCTCGGAGCTCGGTCCGATGGGCCTCGAGGGCGCCGTCCGCCTGGGTTTCCGCGACGAGCTCCGCGCCGCCGCGGAGGGCGAGGAGCGCGACGCCCTGTTCGCCCGCATGGTCGACGCCGCCTACGCCGCCGGCCGCGGCCTGGAGGCCGCGACCCGCTTCGAGCTCGACGACGTCATCGACCCCGTCGACACCCGCCGCTGGATCGTCGCGACCCTCGGCGACGCGCCGGGCCCGCGGACCGCGGCCGAGCGGCTCGCGGCGCCGACCGGGCGCTGGGTCGATCCCTGGTAGGAGGGCCGGGGCGCGCCGCCTCCCGCCGCCCTACTCCGCCTTCGCCGCCCACCAGATCAGCAGGCCCTGCAGCGGCAGGCGGGCGATCAGCGCCGCGCGGCCGCCGGGGACCGGGTACTTCTCCGGGTGCAGCGCCATGTTGACGTTGGCCGGGAAGACCGCCACGAGGGTGGCGATCGACAGGAGGCGGCCCCAACGGCGGGTCCGCGGGACCATGGTCGCGATCCCGGCGACGCCCTCGACGACGCCCGAGACCTGCACGAGCTCGCGGTGGGCCGGCAGGTAGTCGGGGACCATCGACTGGAACGGCTTCGGGATGGCGAAGTGCGCGATCCCGGCCGAGAGGAAGAACGGCCCGAACAGGCGCTGGATCGGCAGCATGCCCGGGACCCTACCGCCGGTCGGGACGCCCCAGGCCCCCGCCCCGGCGCCCCTCTCCGGACGGGCGGCTGCGGGTCGGCGGCGGGGCGGAACGCCCGGCAGCGGGCCGCGGCCGGGACGGGACGGGACCGGGACGGGACGGGACCGGGACGGGCCGCGGCCGGGACCGGGACGGGCCGCGGCCGGGACGGTGCGGGACTGGACGGGACCGGGACGGGACGGCGCCGGGCGTCACCCGCCATTCGAGCGACGCGGCACCCTGGAGTGGCAGGCGATACACGCCTGGCGTGCGGAATCCGTCACTTGGCGGAACCGGTGACGGCGACTGGCGGATGGCGCACGCCCCGGGCTTAGACGAGCTCCGGTCCTCTAGCGGACGACCGCCCGCCGGCTCCGCACCCACCGGCTTGCCGTCTCGGCACGATCGCTTGCCACGTCGGCGTCGCGGCACCAGGATCGTCCTCCCGGCCGCCGTCGCGGCCCGATCCGGAGATGCGCATGACCACCCCGCCCCGCGCCCACCACGACCACCACCCCGACCCGGCGGACGATCCCCGCGCGTTCTGGGAGTCGCACTACGAGCGGCAGCGCGACCGGTTCCGGGGCAACCCCAACGCCCTGGCGCTCGACCACCTCGAGGACCTGGGGCCCGGCTCGGCGCTCGAGCTCGGCTCGGGGCAGGGGGCGGACGCGATCTGGCTCGCGCGGCGCGGCTGGACGGTGCTCGCGACCGAGCTCTCCGCGACCGTCCTGCGCCTGGCGGACGAGCGGGCCCGGGAGGCCGGCGTCGCCGACCGGATCGAGTGGCGCCGACACGACCTGGCCTCCGGGGTGCCCGACGGGTCCTTCGACCTCGTGCTCTCGAGCTACACGCAGTCCCCGGTCGCGTTCCCCCGCACCGCGGTGCTCCGCGCCGCCGCCGACCGGGTCGCGGCCGGCGGGACGCTGCTGATCGTCGGCCACTCCGGGACCCCGTCCTGGACCACCGAGCGCGACCACGCGGTCGACATGCCCGACGCGGCCACGCTGATCGCCGACCTCGACCTGCCGGAGGCCGGGTGGACCGTCGACCGGAGCGCCGACGTCGAGCGACCGATCACCGACCCGGAGGGCCGGCCGGCGACGCGGCAGGACAGCGTCGTCCGGTTCCGGCGCCGCCCGGTGTGAGGCGCGGGGCGGCGGAGCGCCCCCGGAACGGGCTCCGCCGCGCCACCCGCCGGCCGGGGCCGCCCGCGCCGCCCCACCACGAAGGCGGCCGGCCGACCGTCCCTACGCCCCGGCCACCTCGTCCTCCTCGAGCTCGCGGCCGCGCGAGACGAGGAAGCCCAGGCCCGCGGCGACGACCGCCAGTCCGACGCCGACGTACATCGCGGCGTGCAGGCCGTCGATGAAGACGGTGTACGAGGCGTCCCGGATCGAGGCCGTGAGCGCCGGCGACGGGTTCCCGCCCGCCGCCTGCTGGATGCCGGCCAGGAGCGCCTGCGGGGCCTTCTCCGCGTCGACCGGCGAGACGCCCTGCGAGATCAGCTCGCCCGAGCGGTTGACGATCGCCGCGACCGGACCCGGGACGTCCCGCGACGCGAGCTCGTCGGACAGCGAGCCCGTGACCTTCGCCGCGATGATCGAGCCGAAGACCGCGGTGCCCAGGACGCCGCCGAGCTGCTGCGCGGTGGACTGCAGGCCACCCGCGATGCCGCCGCGCTCGACCGGCACGTTGCCGAGGATCGCCTGCGTCGTCGACACGATGACCAGGCCGAACGACAGGCCGATGATCAGGAAGAACGGCCACTGGCCGTTGTAGCTCGTGTCGACCTGCAGCCGCGAGAGGCCGAGGAACGCGACGACGAGCATCAGCATGCCGAGGATCAGCGGCGGTCGCGGCCCGAACTTCTCCGTCATCCAGCCGCCCAGCGGCGCGGAGACGACGAACATCGCGGTCAGCGGGAGCATCCGCACGCCGGTCTGGACAGGGCTGTAGCCGTGCGTGTTCTGCAGGTACAGACCGATGAAGAACAGCACCCCGAAGAGGGCGAAGAAGCCGACGACGACGAGCAGCGTGCCTGCCCAGACCGACCGGTTCTGGAAGATGTCCAGCGGCAGCAGCGGGTCGGCGGCACGCTTCTCCCGCAGGACGAACAGCACCAGGACCGCCAGGCCGGCGAGGGCGAAGAGGATCACGTAGAGCGAGCCCCAGCCCTTGTCCTGCGCCTTGATCAGCGCCCAGACGACGAGGAACAGGCCGCCGGAGAGCAGCGCGACGCCGGGGACGTCGAACGAGCCGACGTGCTCCTCGTCCTTGGACTCCTTCACCCAGGCGAGCGCGACGACCGCCGCGAGCAGGCCGAGCGGCAGGTTCAGCAGGAAGATCGACTCCCAGGAAACGTGCTCGACGAGCAGGCCGCCGATGATCGGGCCGGACGCGACGGCCAGCGCCGAGGAGCCGCCCCAGATGCCGACCGCCCGGTTGAGCTCGGCGGGCGGGAACGCCGAGCGGATCAGCGCGAGGGTGTTGGGCATCAGCAGCGCGCCCGCGACGCCCTGCAGGACGCGGAAGGCGATCAGCGTGCCGATGTTCGGCGACAGCGCGCAGCCCAGCGACGTCAGCGCGAAGCCCGCGATGCCGATGATGAAGACCTTCTTGCGGCCGTACCGGTCGCCGAGCTTGCCGCCCAGGATCAGCAGCACCGCCAGGGCGAGCAGGTAGCCGTTGGTGACCCACTGCAGACCCGACAGCGACGCGTCGAGGTCGGCCGCGATCGTCGGGTTGGCGACGCCGACGACGGTGCCGTCGAGGCCGACCATCATCACGCCGAGGGCGACGGCGACGAGGGTCAGCCACGGATTGCCCTGGGCCTGCTCGCGCCGGCTGCGGCTCGTGCCGGACGGCGTCGCGCCGGCTGGGGTGGTCGTGGAGGATGCGGACATGACGGACTCGCGGGACGAGAGGGACGGGCGGGGCGACGGCCGGCTGGCCGGGCGCGCCGGAAAACGGTACAAGACTGTTCCGGTTCGCCCTGTGCCCACGCACACGCCGCCACAGTCCCGTTCGTGATCGACGCCACACGACCCCGTCCGCCCCGCCGACGTCGCGGCCCGTCCGCCCGCCGAGGCCCGGCGTGAGGCGCCCGGGATCGCCCGCGTGACCGGCGACGCCGACCCGGCACCGCTGCGCGCCGACGCCCGGCGCAACCGCGACGCGGTCCTCGCCGCGGCGGTCCGCGTCCTCTCGGAGCGGCCGGACGCGAGCATGCGCGAGGTCGCCGAGGCCTCCGGGGTCGGCAGGACCACCGTCTACCGGCACTTCCCGGCCCGGGAGGACCTCGTCCGGGCGCTCTTCGGCCGGGTCTTCGAGGACGCACGGGAGATCGCCGAGCGCCTCGTGGCGGAGGGCCGGACCGCGTGGGCGACGGGCGACGGGGACGGGCTCGAGGTCGTCGTCTCGCTGACCGTCGCGTTCGCGGAGCTCGGCGAGCGGTACCGGTTCCTCGGGGTCCACCGCGAGCTGGAGCAGGAGCAGCTCGGTGCGCTGGCCGCCGAGCACGGGTCGGAGCCGCTGGCGTCGTACCTCGCCGATGCACAGGGGCGCGGCGAGCTGCGCGACGACCTGAGCGTGACGTGGATGATGGACGTCGTCCACGGCCTGACGATGATGGCCGCCCAGCACGTCCGCGACGGCTCGGCCACCGTCGAGGAGCTGCGGCCGATGCTCGCCGCGACGGTGCGGGGCGCGCTGGGCCCCGTCGGCGGCTGACGGCTCAGCGCGGCTCGGCCGGCGGATCCTCGCCCGCGAAGGACTCGCGCTGCAGCCACTGGACGTCGTGCCACGCTCCGTGCTTCCAGCCCACCGGCGGTAGAGCCCGGCCGGCGCGAAGCCCATCGCCGCGTGCAACCCGGCGCTCGCGTCGTTGGGGAGGGTCATGCCCGCGAGGACGGTGCGGAAGCCGCGCGCCTCGAGCCGGTCCAGGAGCGCGGCGTAGAGGGCGCGGCCCGCCCCGGTGCGTCGCCGGCCGACCTCCAGGTAGACGCTGACCTCAGAGGCCCAGCGGTACGCCGGGCGGGACGCGAACGGGCCGGCGTAGGCGTAGCCCAGGACGCGACCCTCGTCGTCCAGGGCGAGCAGCCAGGCGTGGGTGGCCAGGGCCGACCGGATCCTCGCCGCCATCTCCTCCGTCGTCGGGGGCGTCGCCTCGAACGTGATCGCGGTGTCGAGGACGTACGGCGCGTAGACGCGGCGCAGGCGTCGGCGTCGGCGGGCGTCGCGTCGCGCACCCGGACGGGAGGACGGTCGTCGGTCATGGGCAGGATGGTAGGCCCGGCCCTGCCGCTCCTCCGCGGCGCCGACCCGTCGGCGGCGAGCCGTAGGATCGCGACGTGTCCCGCCGCGCCGCGCTCCTGGCCGCCTCCTGCACCGCCCTCCTGCTCGCGGGGTGCGGCGACGACGACGGCACCACGACGCGCGGCTCGACCGGCACCACGCCGACGACCACCGGCACCGGCACGACCTCGACGACCCCGGGGACCGGGACCACGACCGGCTCGACCTCGGGCTCCGCCGCCGGCCCACCCGCCGCCTCCCCGGCCCAGGTCGCCGCCCTGCCCGCGGGCCTCGTCCCCGCCGCCCCGGCCGGCGACGCGGACGACGCGCGGCTCGTCGACGAGCTGCGCGCGCGGTTCGGCCGGGCGCCGGCGGCGCTCCGGCGGGCCGGTTCGGCGCGGTTCCGGATCGACCTCACCCTCTCCTCCGGCCCGATCGCGGGGTCCGGGTCCGCCGACTTCCGCACCGGCGCCAGCCGCAACGGCCTCTCGCTGGGGAGCGGCGCCGGGGGCAGCACCATCGACCAGTACAACGACGGCCGCACCTCGTTCACGCGGACGGGCGACGCGCCGTGGACGCGGGAGGTCTCGATCATCCCGAGCGCCCCGGGCAACTCCGTGGGCCTGTTCGCCCGCCAGCTGCGGGTCGGCCGTGCCGGGGCCGAGACGTCGGTCGCCGGCGTGCGCTGCCGCTGGGCCGCCGGGGTCGTGCCGCTGCGCGAGCTGATCGAGGGCGGGGGCGCGGCGGACGCCCCGCAGGTGCAGAGCCTCCTCCGGGTGGCCAAGCAGGACGCGGCCTACCCGATCGGGGCGTGCGTGTCGGCGGAGGGCCTGATCGCCGAGCTGCGCTACGACATCGCGTTCGACCGGGACCTGGGCCTGCCGGGCAGCGCCGGCCGCGAGCGGTTCGGCGGCCGGATCCGGTTCTCGGACTTCGGCGACGCCCCCACCGTGCGTCGCCCCGCCGACCTGCCGGCGGGCTGAGCCGCCCGCCGGCCCGGCAGGGCTCGGGCGGGCGGGCCGCCGCTCAGCCCCAGGGGGCGTTCGGCACGACCGGGTCCGGTGCCGCGCAGCGACCACCGCGCAGGCGGTAGACCGAGACCATCGGCCCCGGCCGCTCGTAGGCGAGCTCGTAGGTCGTCGCCTGGCGGTCGATCTGGTACTTCACCGGCGCCGTCGTCGGGCCGTAGGGCAGGCGCTTGCGGCCGGCGTCCGGCGAGAACGGCGAGACCTGCCAGACGAGGTCCGCCCGGCGGGTCAGCTCGCGGTAGTAGCGCCCGGCCTCGGGGACCAGGCCCGGAGTCCGGCCCGCGCGCCCCGCCTGGTAGCTGCCCGTGACGACCCAGCAGTAGCCGTAGCGCTCGAACTCGTCGATCAGCTCGGGGTAGAGGATCCGCACCCAGGACGAGAACCCGGCCTTGATCCGCAGCTGCGGGTGCTCGCGAGCGTCGCGACGCTGCACCGCCGGGATCGTCTGGTACCGCGACCAGCGGTTCAGCGAGAACCAGTCGCCCCGCCCGTCGAAGGTCGGCATCCACGACCCGGGCGACATCGACTCGATGACCACGCCCGACAGCGGCGCGATGTGGTCCTCCATCCACCCGCGTGCGACGGTGCGCGTGTCGTCGCGCCCGACGACGTGGGCGGAGTGCGCGCTGTGGGCGAAGGACTGGGCACCGAGACCGAGGGCGAGCACGGCCGCGAGTGCGACGCGGACCGTGCGGGGGCGCCGTCGCAGCAGGCCGACGACCTCGCCGACCGCGACCCCCGCCGCGATCGCCAGCACCGGCACGATCGGCAGCAGCCAGCGGGCGAAGAAGCGGTCCTGCGGGCCCATCACCAGCAGGTAGCCGGCGACCAGCGGCAGCAGCACCACGGCGATCCGCCAGCGACGCCAGGCCAGCAGCGCCGCACCGAGGACGGCGGCGACCAGGGGTGCCCAGCCGACCCCCCACCCGGCCGCCCAGGTGTAGAACGCGAACCCGTTCGTCATCGGCTCGCCGACGTAGCGCCCCGACTTCGACCAGTTCGCCTGGTACTCGATGGCCCGCCAGACCTCGTGCGGGTCGATCAGCACGTACGGGTTGGAGACGACGAACGCGACGACGCCGACGGCGCCCATCAGGACGCCGCGCCGGATCGCGTGCGGCCAGCCCGTCTGCGGCGTGCGCAGGACGAGCGCCGCGATCGGCGCGAGCACGACGATGCCGGCGTTGTACTTGAAGCCCGCCGACAGCCCGACCGCGATCCCGGCGAGGACGAGGCCGCGGCGCCGGGCGGGATCGTCCTGCAGGAGCCAGGCCGCACCGAGCAGGCCCAGCGCGACGAAGAGCAGCGTCGGACCGTCGGCCAGGGCCACCCGGGAGTAGGCGACGGGCAGGAACGCGACCGCGAGCAGGCCGGCGGCGACGAGGGCGGCCGTGCGCCCGACGAGCCGGCGGGCCGCGGCGTAGAGGACGGGCACCGCGGCCACCGAGAGCAGCGCGACGACGATCCGGCCCAGCAGGTAGGCCTCCCCGGGGTCGCGGGCCAGCGCCTCGCTCGGCGACATCCCCTGCGGCCGGAACCAGGCCTGGTCGACGATGCCCAGAAGCCCCATCATCCCCGGGGGGTTGACGAGCTCGCGGTAGCCGAGGCGCTGCGAGAAGAAACCCGCGGCGTCCGGGACGAACCGGGCCGACTCGTCGATGTTGTAGACGAGCGGCAGGTTCTGCCCCAGGTTCCAGACCCGCAGCAGCAGGGCCACGGCGACGATCCCGAGGACGGTCAGGAGCTCCCAGCGCGGGAGCTCCGCGAACGGCCGGCGACGCACGTCAGTCCGCGACGCGCATCGCCGCCGCGAGCTCGGGGCCGAGCGCGTGCTCGACGTCCCCCAGCCGGACGGTCAGCGGTCCGCCGAAGGGCTGGCGGTCCACCAGCGTGAGCGGCTGCCCCGGGACGACCCCGCGCTCGGCGAGGTAGCGCAGCATCGCGGGGTCCGCGTCGGAGACCCGGACGAAGCGCGCCGCGTCCCCGACCTCGAGGTCGTGCAGGCTGCGCGTGACCGGCTCGGCCAGCTCGAGCTGGCGGTCCGGGATCGGGTCGCCGTGCGGGTCGAACTCGGGGTGGCCGAGCTTCGCCGCGATCCGCTCGACCAGGTCGTCGGAGACCGCGTGCTCCAGGCGCTCGGCCTCGTCGTGGACCCGGTCCCACGGCACCTCGAGGACCTCGACGAGGAACAGCTCCAGCAGCCGGTGGTTGCGCAGCGTCCGCAGCGCGACCCGCCGGCCCTCGTCCGTCAGCAGCACCCCGCGGTAGGGCTCGTGGGCGAGCAGCCCCAGGTCCGCCAGGCGGCGCAGCATCGCGGAGACCGACCCGGGGGTGATCCCCAGGCGACTGGCCAGCGCCGTGGTCGGCACCGCGCCCTGCAGGCGGGTCTCGAGCGCGAAGACGGCCTTGAGGTAGTCCTCGACGGCGGTCGAGGGAGGCTGCGCCGACGCGGAGGCCATGCGCCGCAGCCTACGGGAGGGGCCCGCCCCGACGAGGTGGGGTTCCCGTCCCGATAGCGTCGTCGCGACCCGCAACATCGACACCGAGGAGCACCCCATGGCCGGCTTCAAGCCCGTCTACGCCGCGAAGGCCACCGTCACCGGAGGCCGGGACGGCTCCGGAAAGACCGACGACGGCCGCCTCGACGTGCAGCTCGACAAGCCCGCCGCGCTCGGCGGCCCGGACGAGAGCACCGGCACCAACCCCGAGCAGCTCTTCGCGGTCGGCTGGGCCGCGTGCTTCGAGGGCGCCGTCGCCGGCGTCGCCGGGGACACCGACGTCTCGGGCGTGTCGATCGACGCGACCGTCGAGATCGGCAAGGCCGCCGGCGGCCTGGGCCTGCAGGCGACGCTCGACGTCACGCTCCCCGGCGTCGACGACGAGACCGCCGTGAAGATCGTGCACGACGCCCACCAGGTGTGCCCGTACTCCCGCGCCACCCGCGGCAACGTCCCGACGACGCTGACCGCCAACGGGCAGCCCGTCGAGGCGTAGCCCCCGCGAGGCGCACTCCCCCGCGCGGTAGCGTCCGTCGGGTGAGCACCGCGACCGACCCGCACGCGCCCGACCCGCTGCAGCCCGACGCCGGGCTGCTCGAGCGCCTGGCGGCGCTCGCGGTGCGGGTCGGCGCCAACGTGCAGCCGGGCCAGGTCGTCGCCGTCGGCGGCCAGGTCGGCGGCCACGAGCCGCTCGTCCGCGCGATCGCCGCCGAGGCGTACCGCGCCGGCGCGTCCTACGTCGACGTCGCCTGGTTCGACCCGCTGATCAAGCGCGCCCGGCTCGAGCACGCCGCCGAGGACACCCTCGACGTCGTGCCGCCGTGGCTCGGCGCCCGGATGACCGCGCTGGGCGAGGCGCGCGCCGCGAACATCTCGCTGGTCGGCCAGGTCCGCCCGGGCGTCTTCGCCGGCATCGACCCCGCCCGCGTCGGCAAGGACCAGCTGCCGTCGCTGCGCGAGACCGCCGGCGTGATCAACCGCCGCGAGCTGAACTGGACCGTCGTCCCCGCGCCGAACGCCGGCTGGGCCGGCCTCGTCTTCCCCGACCTGCCGCGGCACGAGGCGCTGCGCCGGCTCGAGCAGGACATCGCCACCGTGCTGCGCCTGGAGGACGATCCGGTCGCCGCGTGGCAGGCCCGCGCCGCCGAGCTGCGCGCCCACGCCGCGAAGCTCAACGAGCGGTCCTTCGACGCGATCCGCCTCATCGGGCCGGGGACCTACCTGACCGTCGGGCTGCTGCCGTCGTCGCGCTTCATCGCCGCCGGGATGGACACCGTCGGCGGCATCTCCCACCAGGCGAACGTGCCGACGGAGGAGGTCTTCACGACCCCCGACCCGACCCGCGTCGACGGCGTGGTGCGCGCGACGAAGCCGCTGACCCTCGGCGGCACCACCGTCGACGGCATCGAGGTCGAGTTCTCCGGCGGCGAGGTCGTCCGCGCGGACGCGACGACCGGGGTGGAGGTCCTGCGCGGCTGGATCGGCCGGGACGAGGGTGCGCGCCGCCTGGGCGAGCTGGCCCTCGTCGACGGCGACGGCCGCGTCGGACAGACCGGCACCGTGTTCCACGAGACGCTGCTGGACGAGAACGCCGCCAGCCACCTGGCGCTCGGCTCGGCCTACACGATGTGCCTGGCCGACGAGGCCGACCACGCCCGCGCCAACCGCTCGGCGATCCACGTCGACTTCATGGTCGGCTCCCACGACGTCCGGGCGATCGGCCTGGACGCCGCGGGCACCGAGGTCGAGGTGCTCGTCGAGGGCGGCTGGCGGCTCTAGCCGTCGGGCTCCGGAGGGCGGGCGGCAGGATCCGGGGCCCCTTCGGTAGCCTTCCCGGTCCGCTGGAGAGGTGCCAGAGCGGTTGAATGGGCACGACTGGAAATCGTGTAATGGGGAAACTCATTCGGGGGTTCGAATCCCCCTCTCTCCGCCTCGAGCGACGTCGAAGGGCCCGGATCCGCCGCAGGATCCGGGCCCTTCGTCGCTCCGCGGTCCCGGCCTTCCGCCGTCGCGCCCCGCCGGTCCGCGACAGGCGGGGCGTCGTCGTGCCGGGGCCCGGGCACCCGCGGACCGGTGCGGCTGGCATGATCGCCGCGTGCCGACGATCGTCCTGACGTCCCGGTGACCGCCCGCCTGCACCTGCTCCGGCACGGCACGACGGCGGCGGTCCGCGCCGCGTCGTTCCCGCTGGACGAGGGGCTCGACGACCGCGGTCGCGCCGAGGCCCACGCGCTGCGCGCCCACCTGCCCTCCGGCGCGCAGGTCCTGCGCTCCCCCGCCCGGCGCTGCGCCGAGACGGCGGTCGCCCTGGGCCACCCCGACGCGCCCGAGGACGCAGGGCTGCGCGAGGCCGGCTTCGGCGAGTGGGCCGGTCGCTCGCTCGCCGACCTGCACGCCGCCGACCCCGCCCCGGTCGTGGCCTGGATGACCGACCCCGCGTTCGCGCCGCCCGGCGGCGAGTCGCTCGAGACCCTGACCGCCCGTGTCGGCGCCTGGATGACCGAGCACGCCGAGGACGACGAGCCGCTGGTCGCCGTCACCCACGGCGGCGTGGTCCGGGCCGCGATCGCCGTCGCCCTGGGCGCCCCCGCGGGCGCCGCGTGGCGGATCGACGTGACCCCCGGGTCCGTCACCGAGCTGCACGCGCACGACGGGCGCTGGCGCATGGTGCGCGCCAACTGGACCCCGTCGAGGACCGAGATCCGGGCCGCCCGGGGCGAGCTCGCCGCGGACGGCGACGCCGCCGCGGCGGGGCACGGCGAAGCGCCGACGGCGGTCGAGGGCCCCGCGGAGGGCGCCGCCACGCCGGACGCCGGGAGCGACGGGGACACCCGGTGAGCCGACGCGGCCGCCCGGTCGCGATCCGCCGGGCCGACGCCGCCGGGCTGCTGCTCGGCCTGGCCGCCGACCGGGCGTTCGGCGATCCGCGGCGCGGCCATCCCGTCGCGCTCTTCGGGTCGGCGATGCTCGCGCTCGAGGCCCGGATCTGGCGCGACGGGCGGGCAGCCGGTGTCGGCTACGCGCTCGCCGGCGCGGTCCTCGGGGCCGGGCCGACGCTCGTCGTGCACCGCGCCACACGCGACCGACCGCTGCAGCGCACCGCGCTGACCGCGGCCGTGACCTGGGCGGCGCTCGGCGGCCGGTCGCTCGCCGGCGCCGGCCGCGACCTCGGGGCGCTGGTGGCCCGCGGCGACCTCGACGGCGCGCGGGCCCTCGCCCCGACCCTGGTGGGCCGCGACCCGGCGACGCTCGACGGCGCCGGTCTCGCGCGCGCCGGCCTGGAGTCCGTCGCCGAGAACACCTCCGACGCGGTCGTCGCCCCGCTCGTCTGGGGCGCGCTCCTGGGTGCTCCCGGGGTCGCGCTGCACCGGGCGCTGAACACGATGGACGCGATGGTCGGGCACCACTCCGACCGGTACGAGCGCTTCGGCTGGGCCGCGGCCCGCGCCGACGACGTGGCCGGCTGGCCGGCCGCGCGCACCGCCGCCGTCCTCACGAGCGCCGTGGCCGGCACGGTCGGCGGCGACCCGCGGCGGGCGTGGCGGACCTGGATCCGCGACGGGGCCGCCCATCCGAGCCCCAACGCCGGCCGCGTCGAGGCCGCCTTCGCCGGGGCGCTCGGCGTCCGGCTGGGCGGCAGGAACGTCTACGGCGGCCGCGTCGAGGACCGGCCCGTGCTGGGCGACGGTCCCGGCGCCCGCGAGCCGGGCGCCGCGGAC
>NZ_JAURWA010000130.1 GCF_030655195.1 Patulibacter sp.
GGGCCTGCACGCCGTGCCGGACACCGCCTCGGCCGCCTCCGCGGACCCGCCGGCCGACGCCCCCGCCGGTCCGCGCATCGCCTACGCCGACGGCGCCGCGTTCACGTTCCGCTACGCCGAGAACCTCGAGCTGCTGCGCGCCGCCGGCGCCGAGCTCGTGCCGTTCGACCCGCTCGCGGACGAGGCGCTGCCCGACGGCACGCGCGCGCTGTACCTCGGCGGGGGGTTCCCGGAGGAGCACGGCGCCGCGCTGGCCGCCAACGTCGCGGCGCGCGGGTCCGTGGCGGCGCTCTCCGCCGCCGGTCGCCCGATCGTCGCGGAGTGCGGCGGCCTGCTCTACCTCGGAGCGACGCTCGACGACCACGAGATGTGCGGCGTGCTGCCGGGCGTCGGACGGCTCGGCACGCGCCTGACCCTCGGCTACCGGGACGCGACCGCGGGCGCCGACTCGCCGCTGTGGACCGCCGGCGACGAGGTCCGTGGGCACGAGTTCCACTACTCCGTCCAGACGCCCGAGGCGACGGACCCGCCGGCGTGGACGCTGCGCTCCCGGGCCCGTCAGCGCGTCGAGGGCGTCGCCTCGCCGACGGTCCACGCCAGCTACCTGCACACCCACTGGGCCGCGTTCCCGCAGGCCGCCGCGCGCTTCGTCGCGGCGGCCGCGGCGGACTGATCGGGCCGCGAGAAGCGCGGCCCGCCGCCCCGGCGGACGGGCGACGCCGGCGGACGGGCGACGCCGGCGGACGGCCTTTGCCGGCAGGCGGCCGACCCCGGCAGACGGCCGACCGGCGGGCCGCCGACCTCGACGAGGGCGTGCCGCTCAGGCGGGGGTCGCCGTGCGCGCCCCCGGGGCCGGTGCGCCCACGATCAGGTCCGCGGCGCGCTCGGCGATCATGATCGTCGGCGCGTTCGTGTTGCCGCGGACCACGGACGGCATGACGGAGGCGTCCACGACCCGCAGGCCCTCGAGGCCGTTGACCCGCAGCTCGCTGTCGACGACGCGCCCCATGGCGCAGGTCGAGGTCGGGTGGTACAGCGTCTGGCCGGCGCGGCGCGCGAAGCGCAGCAGCGACTCGTCGTCGTCGCCGTCGGGGGCCACGAACGGGTCGCCGCAGACGGCCTGCAGCGCGGGCTGCCCGCCGATGTCCAGCGCCATCCGCAGACCGGCGACGATGCTCATCCGGTCCTCCTCGGTGGTGAGGAAGTTGTTGACGATGCGCGGCTTGGCGTCCGGCCGGCCGCTGCGCAGCGCGACGGAGCCGCGGCTGGTGGGCTTGAGCACGCAGGGCCCGAACGCCAGGCCGTGCTGCACGGGCGCACCGAGGCCGTCGTCGTAGAAGAGGACGGGCGTGGCGTGGAACTGCACGTCGGGACCGTCGAGCCCCGGACGGGTGCGCATGAACCCGCCGGCCTCCCCGATGTTCGACGTCAGCGGCCCGCGGCCCTCGGACTGCAGCAGCTCGAGGTTCTCCGGCGTCATCGCGGTCATCAGCGACTCGACGTCGGTGCCGTAGTTCAGCAGCGTCATCAGGTGGTCCTGCAGGCCGTCGCCCACCGGCAGGTCCTCGAGCACCTCGATCGCGAAGGCCTGCAGCTGCTCGGCCGGACCGACGCCGGAGAGCATCAGGAGCTGCGGCGACTGGTACGCACCGGCGCTGAGGATCACCTCGGCCGAGGCGCCGATCAGCTCCTCCTGCCCGCCCCGGTCGACGTGGACGCCGACCGCGCGGCGCCCCTCAAACGCGATCCGCAGCGCGGTCGTGTCGGTGAGGACGTCGAGGTTCGGGCGGTCCGCGACGGGGTGCAGGAACGCCTTGGCGGCGCTCCACCGCATGCCGTCCTTCTGCGTCATCTGGAACCGGCCGACGCCCTCCTGGCGACCGCCGTTGAAGTCCGGGTTGTGCTCGTGCCCCGCCTGCTGGCCGGCGTCGACGAACGCCTGGGCCAGCGGGTGGTCGGAGCGGGTCTCCGAGACCCGGAGCGGGCCGCCCTCGCCGTGGACGGGGCTGCGCCCGCGCTCGTTGTCCTCGCTGCGCATGAAGTACGGCAGCACGTCGTCCCAGCCCCAGCCCTCGGCGCCGTCGGCGACCCAGCCGTCGTAGTCGGCCGGATTGCCGCGGATGTAGATCATCGCGTTCATCGAGCTGCAGCCACCGAGCACCCGGGCCCGCGGCAGGTAGGCGCGGCGCCCGTCCAGGCCGGGCTCGGGCTCGGACCCCATGTCCCAGTCGAAGCGGCTCTTGAACAGCTGCCCGAAGGCGGCGGGGACGTGGATCTCGTCCGCGTCGTCGCGGCCGCCGGCCTCGAGGATCGCGACCTTCACCTCGGGGTCCGCGCTCAGCCGGTTGGCGAGCACGCAGCCCGCGGATCCGGCGCCGACGATCACGTAGTCGTACATGGCGCGACGCTACGGCCGCCGTCGTTGCACTCCTGTTGCAGCACCGGGCCCGACGGTGGGGGACGCGCCGTGGAGGAGGTCCAGTCGGCGCTGCGCCCCGACGTCGCCGCAGCCCGGCCCCGTCCCGAGCCAGCGCTCGAGAACCGACGGGTCCGCCGCCGTGGCCATCGAGCGGGAGACCCGGGCGTCCAGCTCTCGGCGCAGGTCGTCGATCATCGGGACCTCGGAGCGCGCCAGCAGCGTGCCCCCGTAGAGGTCCAGCGCGGCGTGCGGTCGGCCCTCGTCCAGGAGTGCCCCGGCGGCCGCGACGTCCCACGCGATCCCGTCGGCCAGGCGGTAGGGGCGCGTCCGCACGACGTCCCCCAGCCGCTGCTGCAGCCGGGTGATCTCGGCGCGGACGGAGACGGGCTTGCCGCGCTCGCCGTGCAGCTCGAGGGCCAGCTGCTCCGCCGTCCACCCCTCGGGCCGGGCGGCCAGGAGCGTGAGGATCTCGGCGTGGCGGAGGGTCAGCGGCACCGGGCCGTCCGGGGTGAGGAAGACGGGGTGGTCGCCGCGCAGGACCCGCAGGTGCACCGCCGCGCCGCCGTCCGCGGGCTCCGCCCCGGCGAGGTGCGGGCGGACGGCCGCGGCGGCGGCGCACACCAGGCCGAGGCTGTGGGGGTGCGCGGTCGCCGCGTGGCCGGTCAGGTTGACCACCCCGAGCGGCGCACCGGACCCGGGGTCGAGGATCGGTGCGGCGCTGCACATCCAGCCGTCCAGCGGCGCGGCGTAGTGCTCGGCCGAGAACACCTGCAGCGGGTGGCGCTCCGCCAGAGCCGCCCCGATCGCATTCGTGCCGGCGGCCGCCTCGCTCCAACGCGACCCCGGGACCGCGTCCAGCTCGTCCGCCGCGTCCAGCGTGCCCGGGGCGCCGAGGCGCCACAGCAGGGTCCCGTCGCGGTCGCAGACCATCGCCATCTGGTTCGTCTCGCGGGCGATCTCGCCGAAGAGGTCCCGCAGCAGCGGCTCGATGCGGTGCAGCGGGTGGTGCTCCCAGCGCTCCGCCGCGTCGTCGCGGCTCATCGCGTGGGGCAGCAGCGCCTGGGCGGGGTCCACGCCGGCCAGGCGGCTGCGTCGCCAGGACTGCACGATCAGCTGCCGCAGCGGCGCGCCGCCGGACCGGGACGAGCCGGACGCCGCGACGTCGGGCGCCCCGGCGCCGTCGAGCGCGCCCGCCCGGACGCGGCTGAGGTGCTCCGTGTGGCCACGCAGGTTCATCCCCGCGTGGATCGCCAGCCAGGACGGGTGCATCGTCGGTCGGAGCCGCTCAGTCCTGGGTCTCGAGCACGCCGCGCATCGCGTGTCCAGCGTACTCCCCGGGGCCCCTCCGGACGCCGCATCTGTGACGGCCCTCCGGTCGGGGACTGCCGGCGTCGCGGGGCCACCGCCGGGGCGCGGGTCGCTTCGACGGGGGAGCTCCCGCCCGCGGGCCCGCCCGACCGCGGGCGACTCCCGGATCAGCGGCGCTCGCGACCGGTCCCCGCGGCGTCGCGCTCCTCGAGGGCGTCGAGGTCGGCGTCGCCGCCGAGGTCGAACTCCTCGATCGCGAAGCCCGACGCGGGGCCGGCCTCGACGGTCCGGGTGGAGCGCGTCGCGGCGGTGGTGGTGCGCTGGGCCGCGAACCACGAGGCGGGCCCGTTCACCGGGGTGACCGTGGGCGGGGTGAAGAAGCTGCGGGCGGCGCCGAGGGCGCCGACGGGGGCGGAGAGGGAGAGCATGGGCAGAAGTATATGCACATGCATCTTCTGCGTGAACATTTTCTCTGCACGCATGAGGTGCATCTGCATGGAGGCGGCGCCCAAGTGCTAGATTCGGAGACCTGATGACGCCCGAGACGACCGTGGACCAGTGGCGCTCGATCCTCTCGGCGCACGCCGCGATCACCTGTGCGCTCGAGCGCGAGCTGCAGGACGGACACGGGCTGTCGGTGAGCGAGTTCGAGGTCCTCGAGCGGCTCGTGGAGGGCGAGTGCCGCGAGCGGCGCATCCAGGAGCTGGCGGACGCCGTGCACCTCAGCCAGAGCGCCACGACGCGGGTCGTCGGCCGTCTCGAGGGGCACGGCCTGGTACGCCGGGCCATGTGCGCGTCGGACCGCCGAGGCGTCTTCGCCGAGGTCACCCCGGAGGGCCGCGAGCGCTACGACGCGGCGCGCCCGACGCAGCGACGGGTCCTGGGCGAGCACCTCGCCCCCGTCGCCTGAGGTCGCCGGGCCGCACCGGGGCGACGCGCCGCCGGGGCGACGGCCATCGACCGGACGGCGCGTCGTGCGCCCGTCGGCCCGTCAGTCGTCCGCGGCCGCCACACGCGCCGCGGCGAGGTGCTCGCCCACCAGCCGCACCGCCAGGTCCGCGTCCCGCAGCTCCACCGCGTCGACGATCGCGGCGTGCTCCTCGATCAGTCGCTCCGGCCGCACGCCACCGCGCCGCATCATCGCCACCGTCATCCGCTCCTGACGGTCCCGGAGGCCGTCGAAGAAGCGCAGCAGCACCGCGTTGTCCGCGGCGGCGACCCACGCGCGGTGCAGCCGGCGGTCCGCCTCGGCGGACGCGACCAGGTCGCCCGCCCCGTGCAGCCGGCGCTGGTCGTCGAGGATCGCGCGCAGCCCGGGCACGAGCGCCGGGTCCTCCGGCCGGGCGAGGATCGTCCGCAGCGCGTCGGCCTCGACGAGGGCCCGGGCGGCGAACATCTCGCGCGCCTCGCGGGCGGTGACGGGCAGCACCAGCGCCCCGCGCTTGGGATAGAGCGCGAGCAGCCCCTCGGCCTCGAGCTGGAGGAACGCCTCCCGCACCGGCGTGCGGCTGACGCCCACCGCGGTTGCGACCGCCCCCTCGCTCAGCAGCTCGCCGTCGGCCAGGGTGCCGTCGAGCAGCCCGCGCCGCACGTGCTCGTAGGCCCGGCGGGAGGCGGAGGGAGAGGTCGTGGACGGTGCGGCCATGCTTAGATACAGCATAGATGCAAGGCCCACCGGCGACCGTCCAGGCGTCCTCCGCGCCGGTCGCGGAGCGCCCCCGCCTGCGCCGGGCGTGGCTCGTCTGGGGCGTCGGCGCCGTCGCCTACCTCGTGGCGATGCTGCACCGGATGTCCCTCGGCGTCGCGGGGACCGACGCCGCCGAGCGCTTCGGCGTCGCCGTGGGGGCGCTCGGCGCGTTCACGTCGCTGCAGCTCGTCCTGTACCTGGCGATGCAGGTGCCCGCCGGCCTCCTGGCCGACCGCTTCGGGCCCCGGCGGACCCTGGCGATCGGCCTGGCGATCATGGCCGCCGGGGAGCTGCTCTTCGCCTTCGCGCACTCCATGCCGGTCGGACTCGCCGGGCGCGCGCTCGTCGGGATCGGCGACGCGCTGACCTTCCTCAACGTGCTGCGCCTGGCGCACGCCTGGTTCCCGCAGCGCCTGCAGCCGATGCTCGCGGCGCTGACCGGGTTCGCGGGCGCGCTGGGGCAGCTGGCCTCCACCGTCCCGCTCGAGCTGGGGCTGCGCAACCTGCAGTGGACGGGGACGTTCGTGCTGCTCGGCGGCGTGACGGCCCTCTTCGCGGTCGTGCCCCTGGTCCTCGTCCGCGACCGGCCCGAGATCCCGCCCGACGGACGTCCCGACGGCCCCGTGGTCGCGGTCCGCCACGAGCCCATCGGGCGGACCCTTGCGGCCGCGTGGCGACGGCCCGCCACGCGCCAGGGGTTCTTCCTCCACATGGGAGCGCTGTCGCCGTTCCTCATCGTCGCCGCGGTGTGGGGCGTCCCGTACATGACCGGCGCGCAGGACCTCAGCCGTCCCGAGGCCGCGAGCGTCCTCCTCGTCGGTGCGCTGGCGTTCGTGGTCTCGGGACCGCTCGTGGCGCTCGTCGTCGGCCCGGACCCCCGTCGACAGCGCCTCGCCGGACTCGCGTTCCCGGCGGCGACCACGACGACCTGGGCGGTGCTGCTGCTGTGGCCCGGAGCGGTGGTCCCCCACGCCGTGCTGCTGGTCGCGATCGCCGTCACCGGCGTCAGCGCGGGCGGGTCGATGCTCGCGTTCGAGATCGCCCGGCGTGCCTCGCCCCCGTCCGCCAGCGCCAGCGCGGGTGCGCTCGTCAACTGCGGCGGCTTCTCCGCCGCCGTCGTCGGGTCGCTGGTGATCGGACGGCTGCTCGGCGACGGCGACCAGGGGGCCGTCGCCACCCAGCACGCGATGCTGCCCGTCCTCGCGTTCGCGGCGATCGGCCTGGTCGGCGGGCTGCTGACGACCGACCGCGGGACCCGCCGGCCGGCGCCGCGGACGACCGCCGCCCCGATCTCCGGGGACTGACCCGGGCGATCGCGCCCACCGCTGTGTGATGCGCGACCGGCACGCGCCGGGATCCGTACCATCGCCTCGATGACGCGTGCACCACGACGGTCCCTCGCGCTGGCGCTCACGGTGGTGGTCGGATCGGCCGGCGTCGCCGGGTGCGGTGGAGGCGGGGAGACCGGGACCACGACGAAGGCCGCGGCGAAGGCGCCCGACGCCCTGAAGCTGCAGCCCGTCCGCGCGGACGCGGCGGAGGCCGGCGAGAGCTCGCCGCTGCCCGAGGGCGCGCAGCGCGGCCCGGCCGCTCCGACCCCGTCCTCCGTCGGCGAGAAGAGCGCGGAGAAGGCGAAGCAGGCCACGAGCGCCGAGGAGCCCACGTCCGCCGAGGACGGCATCTCGCCCGGCGCCCCGAGCGACGCCGAGATCCGCGCCGAGCTCGAGCAGCTCGAGGACGTGCAGGCCGAGGCGAAGAAGGACGCGCTGAAGGCCGGCCCGTCCGAGACGCTCACCCTGACCGGCAAGGGCAACGCCAAGGTGCCCGAGGGCGCTCCGCCCGCGATCGCCGCGATCATCGGCAGCGCCAACGCGATCGCCCGCTTCCCCTACGTCTACGGCGGCGGCCACGGCTCCTTCGTGGACTCGGCCTACGACTGCTCCGGCTCCGTCTCCTACGCGCTCGCCGGCGCGGGCCTGCTGGACGCGCCGCTCACCTCGGGCGCCCTGGCGAAGTGGGGCGAGCCCGGGCCCGGCCGCTGGGTCACGATCTACGCCAACGAGGGCCACGTCTACATGACGGTCGCCGGCGTCCGCTACGACACCAGCGGTCGCTCCGGCGTCTTCGGCAGCCGCTGGCAGCCGGACCTGCGCAGCAACAAGGGCTTCACGGTCGTCCACCCGCCCGGCCTGTAGGCCCGGCACCGCCCTGCGTCAGCCGCGGGCGCGCGGCGCAGCCCCCGGGCGGGCGACGCAGCCCCCTCGAGCGTGCGGCGCGGCCCCCGAGCGCCCGATGCCGCCCGTCGGCCCGGGTCGGCGGGCGTCGCGGACGCCGCCGGCAGGCCGCGCAGCAGCCGCGCGGCCACGCCCCGCAGGGTCTCCTTCCCGCCGGCGTGGCTGCGGTTCCGCGTCGTCGTGATCGAGAGCACGACGCGGCGCCCGTCCTCGCCGACCAGGAGCGCCGACTGGTGGTCCACGGCGCCGGTGCCGCTGCCCCAGCCGCCCTTGAAGCGCAGCGTCCAGCCCGCGGGCAGGTCGACCGCGCCGACGCCCCAGCGCTGCGACGGGACGATCGTCTCGAGCAGGCGCCGCGCGTAGGCGCGGTGGCGGGCGGGCACCAGGTCGTCGAGCCGGCGGAACAGCGCAACCTGGTCGCGGGCGCTGGTGCGGGAGAGCCCCCAGACGGCGGCCAGGCGCAGGTCGCGCATCCTCGCCGCCCGGCCCAGCCGGCGCAGCCGCGCGTCGCCCACGAGGCCGCGGACCCGCGTGGCGGCGAGGTCGTCGGACCGCCGGATCATCGGGTCCAGCAGCCGGCGGTCCGCCGCCCGCAGCGCGCGTCCGCGCACGCCGCCGCTGCGCAGATGGGCGACGAGGAACATCGTCTTCATCAGCGACGCCGCGGGGACCGTCCGCGCGCCGTGGGACGACCAGGTGCGCGCACCCTGGGCGACGACGAACGAGATCGTCCCCGGCCGACGGTCGGCGTAGGCGCGCGCGGCGGCGACGTCCGGGATCCACGGAGTCGCGGCCTGCCGGGCGGCCACCCCCGGGGCCGTCGGCGACGCGGCCGCGGCCGGACCACCGCACAGGACGAGGGCCAGCCCGAGGGTCGCCGCCCGGCAGACCGCACGGACGCGGACGGTCGACGGTCGGGCACCACGCCGGGGCGCCGCCGCCGCTCCGCCGGCGCTCCTCACCGCGGCCGCCAGCGCCGCTCCAGCGCCGCCGGCAGCCACCAGTTGGCCTTGCCGAACAGGGTCACGAGGGCCGGCACGACGAGCGCCCGGACGACGGTGGCGTCCAGGAGGATGCCGGCCGCCAGGCCGGTCGCGAGGATGCGGATCTCGGTGTTCGGTGCCGCCCCCAGCGCGACGAACGCGAGGAACAGCACGAGCGCCGCGCTCGTGACGAGCCGCCCCGTGCGACCGAGCCCCTCGATCACCGCCTCGTCGGTCGAGCCGGTGCGGTCGTACTCCTCGCGCACGCGGCTGAGGATGAAGACCTCGTAGTCCATCGACAGGCCGTAGAGGAACGCGAAGATCGCCAGCGGCACCCAGGTCGTGATCGACCCCGTCGCGGGGACGCCGCCGAGCAGCTCGGAGCCGCCGCCCTGCTGCCAGACGAGGACGACGATGCCGAAGGACGACCCGACGGACAGGACGTTGAGCAGGATCGCCTTGATCGGCAGCACGACGGACCGCAGCGCGCGGGCCAGCAGCGCGAAGGTGATCACCGCGATCAGGAGGACCATCACCGGGAACGACGCGTAGATCGCCTCCGTCAGGTCGCGGTCCTGGGCGGCCGGACCGCCCACGCGACCGCCGAAGTCCCGCTTCTCCGCGGCGTCGCGGACCCGGTCGAGCGTCTCGCGCCCGCGGTCGGACGCCGAGTCCTCCGTCGGCAGCGCGACGGTCAGGGCCGCCCCGCCCCGACGCCACTCCGGCGCGGTCGGCGAGACGACGCCCCGGATCCCGGACGTCTCGCGGAGCCGCCGCTCGACGTCCCCGGCCGCGTCCGGGGTCGTCAGGACCTCGATCGGGGTGACCGCGCCGGTGCCGAGCCCGTGGCGCTCCAGGTGCTGCAGCGCCGAGCGCGCGCCGCCACCGGAGGAGAGCGAGTCGACGGTCGGCTGGCCGGGGCGCAGCGTGGTCGCGACGCCCGCGAGCACGAACAGCACGAGCAGGCCGGCCACCGCGGCGATCCACCGGCGCCGGACGACGAACGTGGCCCAGCGGATCCAGCCGGGCGAGACCGTCGCGTCCCGGCCGGCGTGTCCTGCCCCCGCGTCCGTCGTCCCCGCGTGCCGGGCCGCCCAGCGACGGTCCAGGCGCTCCCCGACCCCGAGCAGGAGGACCGGCAGGAGCGTCAGGGCGGCGAGCACCGAGACGATCGGGATCAGCAGCCCGCCGAAGCCGATCGAGCGGATGAACGGCACGGGCACGACGACGAGCGCCAGCAGGCCGATCGCGACGGTGACCCCCGAGACGGCGACCGCGCGGCCGGCGGTGCGCATCGCGGCCTCCACCGCCTCGGGGCCCTCGCGGCCGGCGGCGCGTTCCTCGCGCCAACGGAACACGACGAGCAGGCTGTAGTCGATCGCGATCCCCAGCCCGATCAGCCCGACGAGGAACTGCACGACGAACGAGACCTCGGTGAGGGCGGCAAGCGCCCGCAGCAGCAGGAACGTCGTGAGGATCGAGACGGCGGCCACGACGAGCGGGACGAACGCCAGCGCCGAGGAGAACACCCACGCGAGGACGATCAGGGCCCCGAGGCCGCCGACCAGCGTCTCGACGAGCAGGCCGACGCCCCCACCGCCCCCGGAGTCGTCCGACAGCGCCTCGATGCCGGTGACCCCGAGCGGGCGACCTCCGACCTCGGTGCCCGCCGCGGCCTTCCGCGCCGCGGCGAGCGCCTGCGGGTTCTCGTCGGGCGCGGGCCGCCCGACGGGCGGGAAGAGGTAGGCGACCGACGCCCGGCCGTCCTCGGAGTCGAGCCCCTCGCCGGTGGCGCCGGAGCTCGAGACCACGCGGGAGCCGGGCACCGCGCGGGCGACCCGGTCGACGGCCTCGCGCAGCTCGTCGCGCACGTCCTGGTCGCGGACGTCCCGGCCGTCCTCGGGGCGGGCGACGAGGACGATCGGCGAGATCCTCCCGCCGCTCCCGTACGCCCGGACGATCCGCTCGTTCGCCTCGAACGCGGGGCGCCCGGGGGCGTCGAAGGACCGCGACAGCGCGTCGCCGATGCCGCTGGCGGCCCACGCCCCGGCGAGGGCCAGCACGACCCAGCAGAGCGCGACGAGCCGTCGCCGCGCGACCACGAGCCGGGTCAGGCGCGGCACGGGCGCCCCGACGGTCCTGGGGTGGGCGATGACGGACGGACCGAGGTCACGGCCCCCACCTTCCCCGATCGCGTCGTCCCTACGCGCGCCCGGGGGACGGCGGGACCGGTGCGGAGGGTCTGGCACGATCGATCGATGCCCTTCGCGACCGTCTGCGTCTACGCCGGATCCAACGCGGGCGTCGATCCCGGGCACGCCGCAGCGGCCCGGGCTCTGGGCGCGCTGCTCGCCGGGCAGGGCACCGCGCTCGTCTACGGCGGGGGACGGACCGGCCTGATGGGCGAGGTCGCCGACGCCGCCCTGGCCGCGGGCGGTCGGGTCGTCGGGATCATCCCGCGCGGCCTGGAGCGGCGCGAGGTCGCCCACCGCGGGCTGAGCGAGCTCGTGGTCGTCGGGTCGATGCACGAGCGCAAGGCGCAGATGGCCGAGCGCTCCGACGCGTTCGTCGCGCTGCCCGGCGGCCTGGGGACGCTCGAGGAGCTCGTCGAGGCGGCGACCTGGACCCAGCTGGGGATCCACCACAAGCCGATCGGGCTGCTGGACAGCGGCGGCTACTGGACCCCGCTGCGGGCGTTCCTCGACGCCGCCGTCGAGGCCGGCTTCGTCCTGCCGGCGAACCGCTCCTCGATCCTGCTGGATCCCGACCCCGGCGCGCTCCTCGCGCAGCTGGAGTCCTGGCGCCCCGCGACCGGGCGGGAGTGGCTGGACGTCGAGGAGTCCTGAGCAGGCCCGTGCCGGGGCGCCCCGGCACGGGAACGGGACCCGGCGGGGGTCGGGACCCGGCGGGGGACGCCGGCGCGCGCACCCCGTCAGGATGGGTCCATGAGCGGCCTCCTGATCGGCATCGGCGTCGGCCCCGGGGACCCCGAGCACCTGACCCTCAAGGCGCTGAAGGCCCTGGAGCGCGCGGACCGCGTGTTCGTCCCCGTCACGGAGGCGGCCGGCGAGACCGGGCGCGCCGAGCACGTCGTCGCCGCGCACGTCGACCCGGCGAAGGTCGAGCGGCTCGGCTTCTCGATGCGCGACGCGTCCGTGCGCCAGGAGAACTGGGACCGGGCGGGCGCGGCGATCGCCGCGGTCTGTGGCGACGGCGGGACCGCCGCGTTCTGCACGCTGGGCGACCCGAACGTCTACTCGACCTTCACGTACATGTGGCACACCGTGCGCGGCCTGCTGCCCGACCTCGTGGTCGAGACGGTCCCGGGCATCACCGCCATGCAGGACCTCGCCGCCCGCTCCGGCGCGATCCTCACCGAGGGCAACGAGTCGCTGACGCTGCTGCCGCTGACCGCCGGCGAGGACGTCCTGCGGGCCGCCCTGCGCGGCTCGGACACCGTCGTGGCGTACAAGGGCGGCCGCCACATGCCGCGCGTGCGCGAGGTGCTGGCGGAGGAGGGCCGCCTGGAGCAGGCGATCTACGGCGAGCACCTCGGCGTGGACGGCGAGGAGGTCCAGGCGGCCGGCGCCGACACGGAGCGTCGCGGCCCGTACCTGTCGACGGTCATCGTCCCCCCGGCCCGCACCGAGCAGCGCGGGGGACGGCTGACGGACGAGACCGGTCGGGCGATCTGAGCGGGCCGCCCCGTCCGGCCGACGGGACCGGTGCGCGATCAGAGCCGCGCGGGCCCTGCCGAACCGGGGTCCGTGGCGCTCGCGGTCGGATAGCGTGACGCCCGTGCCGTCGTCCCCGTCGCCGTCCCGCCGTCCAGCCCGACGCTCACCCCGGCGGGGCGTGGCGTTCGCCGGTGCCGTCGCGAGTGCGATCGTCCTCGTCCCGGCGGCCGCCGCGCAGGCCGCCTCCGCCCCGTCGGTGACCGCACGGCAGGACGCGCCGCCGGCCGCCTCCCCCGCTCCGCCCGCGGCCACGCCCGCGGCGCCCGGCAAGCCCGCGTTCGCGTGGGACCTCGGGGAGCGCCTGCGCGACGGTGCCCCGCTCGGCCCGGGCGTCCCGGTCCCCAACGTCCTCCCGCGCCGCGAGCGCGGCGGCTACACCGCCAAGATCGTGCAGCGCACCGCGGTGCGCGAGGCACCGGGTGGCAAGCGCCGCGTGTGGACCGCCACGCCGACGACGCCGCACACCGGCAACGCCACGCGCCTGTCGGTGCGCACCGCCCGCTACGACACCGAGGGCCGGGCCTGGCTGAGCGTGTCGCTGCCGCGACGCCCCAACGGGGCGGTCGGCTGGATCCCGTTCGACGACGTCGTCCTGGAGCACACGACGTACTTCGTGACCGTCCGGCTGAAGCAGCGACGGATCGAGATCCACCGCGCCGGCCGGCTCGTCCGCAGCAGCCGGGTGGTGATCGGCGCCGGCGCGACGCCGACCCCGTCCGGCGAGTTCGCCGTGTACGAGATCGCCAGGCAGGGCAGCCCGAAGGACTTCCTCGGCCCGTGGGCGCTGCACCTGACCGCGTTCTCGAACGTGCTGACGAACTACGGCGGCGGCCCCGGGCGGGTCGCCATCCACGGCCGCGGACCGGACTCGATCCGCGACGCACCCCTCGGTGCCGCGGCGTCCCACGGCTGCATCCGCATCCCCAACGACGTCGTCACCTGGATGCACGGTCGGACGCCGGTGGGCACGCCGGTCCGCATCAGCGCGGACTGAGCGGCCGCGGGTCGGGCGTCCGCCCGGCCCCCGCCCACGGTCCGCCCGGCGGCCGGTCGCCGACGGGCCGCGTGCCGGGCACCCGTGACGCACCGAGGGCCCGGACGTGACGTCCGGGCCCTCGGTGCTCCGTGGTCCAGGACGCGTGGTCCGGGACCGTCCTTCGTGCGCGGCCCGGGCGGGTGCCCGGGCCGCGCGGGGCGGATCAGCCCGTGACGCCGCCCGGCGACACGGCCGTGGCGCGGCGCTGGATCGTCACCGCGCGACGCGCGGAGGCGGAGCGCGTGGACGTCGACGTGACGCTCACGGTCGCGGCCGTGGTGCGGCCGGCGCGGGCGTCGCGGTCGGCACGCAGCGAGAACCGCTTCGTGGTCGTGCTCGCCAGACGCGAGTTCGTCCAGCAGAGGCGGCCGCCCGAGAGGGTGGCGCCGCCGCGGGAGACGATCGAGAAGCGCGACGAGACGCGGACGCAGGTGCGGACCGTGCGGGCCGTGACGTCACCGGTGTTGCGGACGGTGACGCGGAACGACACGCGGCTGCCCTGCTTGACCTTCGACGAGCCGGAGACGATCGAGGTCGTCAGACGGGCCGGGTCGGGCTTCGGCGCGGGCGGCAGTGCGGCGACGGCGTTCGACGCGGCCGTCGCGGGCGTCACGCCGACGCCGCCGGGCGTCGTCGCGAACACGCGGCAGCTGATCGTCGCGCCGGCGTCGGCGGCCTTCAGCTTGTACGTGGCGGAGGGACCCTCGGCGAGGATCCGACCCGACTTCGTGTCGGTGAAGCGGTACGAGAACGTCGGGCCGTTGGTCCAGGTGCCCGCGGCGCAGGTCGCGACATCGTTGACCTTCGGCGACGACGAGATCGACAGGGACACGTTCTGGCCGCCGCGCGGCGCGAGCGCCGGGGTGTCGTTGCCGAGGATGAAGTCGCGGACCTCGGGGGCCGTGACGTTCGTGAAGTAGCTCGGCGTGTTCGCGCCGCACTTCGGGCCGCTCGAGACGATGCCGATCAGGCGCCCGTTCTGGACCAGCGGTCCGCCGGAGTCGCCCTGGCAGGTGGAGCCGCCCGGCGCGAGCGTCGTGACGTAGAGCGCGTTGAGCTCGCCGGTGCCGCCGTTCTGCTGCGAGATCGCCGGGTCGACGACCGGGGTCAGCAGCGAGTACAGGTTGCCGTTGGCCTCGCCGCCGTCGGACTGCAGGCCGAAGCCGGTGACGCGCGCGTCGCCGGAGCTCGGCGCCGGGCCCGGATCGGCCAGGGCGATCGGCTGCGTGTTGCCGTCGAACGTCAGCGGGGTGGCCAGCGTCAGGACCGCGGCGTCGTCGGCCAGCTGCTCGAGCGAGCCGGAGCCGCCGAGCGGACGGCCGTAGCCGCCGTGGCGACGGACGGCGGCGACGCTGCGGGTCTGCAGCGTGTCGCCGGCCTGCGGCGCGGGGTCGGTGCCGGCGCCGGGCGTCGCGTCGAAGCGCGAGAAGCCGGTGTCGACGACGTACGAGACCGGGGCGATCTCGGCGTTGTTGTCGGAGTTGATCGTGCAGTGCGCGGCCGTGACGATGTGCGTCGCGTCGAGCACGGCGCCGCCGCAGCTCGTGAAGCGGCCCGCGGTGCCCCAGGCCTGACCGTCGGTCTTGGCGCGGATGCGGACCTGGTACGGAGCGGACGCGATGCCGGCGACGTCGCCGCCGACGATCCGGGGGGTGCTGCGGGTCGTGCTCTGCTGGTCGGCGCGGAGGACGGTGGTGCCGTCCGCGGCCGTCGCGCCGGCGGGGGCCAGCGCTGCGAGTGCTGATGCTGCGACGAGGACGCCGGCGACCGGCAGGCCTCGACGCCTGGTGGAGGGTGATGTGAGGTGGGACACGGGCCCACAGATACCGCACGTGAACGTCCGGGAAACCGAAATATGAGCGCTGAGCAGGATTCTCATAGTTGTTCGCGCACCGATCGGCGGAGGGACGGGCGCGAGAATCCCGTGGTGGCGGGCTCCCCCGATCGGAGGACGTCCCGGAGCCCGCGAGGTGGGCGATGCTCGTCGGGCCGGCCGTGCAACGCGGCGCCCAGGACGTCTCCCCGTTCCACCCGTCGTCGAGCCCGGGGCAGGCGACGGGCGACCGGAAGCGGACGGGGCGGTACGGGGACGGGACGGGCAGGGGCGGGCGCCCGCCGTCGACGGTCCCGACCGCTCCCCCCGGACCGCCGGCAGCCCTCCCGCCGCGGCTCCCCGACCTCGGGCGCGGCCCGCCGTCATCATCCGCGGCGATGACCGGCCTGCGCACCGCGATCCACGTCGTCGGCCTCGCGGGCGACCGCCCGGCCACGCCGGAGGGGGCCGCCGCACTGGCGGCCGCGACGCTCGTCGCGGGCGGTGCGCTGCCGCTGGCCGCGCTGCGCGAGCGACTGGGCGCCGACGCGATGCCCGAGACGGTCCTCCTCGGGGCGCCGCTGGCCCCGGCGCTCGAGCGGATCGCCGCGCACGACGGCCCGGTCGCCGTCCTGGCCTCGGGCGACCCCGGGTGGTTCGGCATCGTCCGCACCCTCGCCCGCTCCGTCGAGGCCGAGCGCATCGTCGTCCACCCCGCCCCGTCGTCGGTCGCCCGCGCGTTCTCCCGCGTCGCGCTGCCGTGGGACGACGCCCGCGTGGTCTCCGCCCACGCCCGGGGCACGGAGGGCATCACCGCGGTGCTCGGCGCGCTGCTGGCCGGGCCCAAGGTCGCGGTGCTGACCGCGCCGGACTGCGACCCCGCGTTCCTCGCCTGCGCCTACAGCCGGATCCCGGGCGCGCCGGAGCGCACGCTCGCGGTCTGCGAGCGCCTCGACGCCCCCGACCAGCGCGTCACGATCGGGTCGCCGACCGAGATCGCCGGCGGCACGTTCTCGGACCCCAACGTCCTGCTCGCCTGGGCACCCGACCGCCCCGTCGCGTCGGCGCGCACCGCGATCCAGCCACCCCGGACGGCGACGTCGTGGGCGCTGCCCGAGGACGCATTCGCCCACCGCGCGGGGATGATCACCAAGCGCGAGGTGCGCGCCGCGGCGCTCGCGGCGCTCGGCCCCGGCCCGGGCGACCTGGTCTGGGACGTCGGATGCGGCAGCGGCTCGGTGGCCGTCGAGTGCGCGCTCCTGGGCGCCGGGGTGATCGCCCTGGACCACGCCGAGGAGGCCGTCGAGCTGACGCGGCGGAACGCCCTGAGCCACGGGGTCGAGCTCGCCGTGACCCGCGCCGCCGCGCCCTCGGGCCTGGAGGGGCTGCCGGACCCCGACGTCGCGTTCGTCGGCGGCGGGGGCGCCGACCTCGACGCCATCGTCGACGTCGCCGCCGTCCGGTCGCGACGGGCGGTCGTCGTGACCCTCGCGACGCTCGAGCGCATCGGCCCGGTCCTCGACCGGCTCGCCGCGGCGGGCCTGCGGACCGAGGGCACGCTGGTCCAGGGGTCGCGGATCCGGCCGTTCGTGGGGCAGCACCGCCTCGAGCCGATCAACCCCACGGCGGTCCTCGTCGGCCGACGGGACTGAGCGGCGCGGACGCCGCGGGGGCCTTCGGCCGGCGCGGCGGAGCGGGGCGGATCACGCGGCGGAGCGGCGCGGACCACGCGGCGGGCCTTCTCGGCCGGGGCGCGGGCACCGCGGCGGGCCTCCGCGGACGGCGGCGCCGGGGGGCGTGCGCCCCGGCGGACCGGTGACCCGGGGGCGTGGGGCCCTACGTGATCGGCTGCGAGGCGCTGCCGGTGACCCAGGGCCGGTCGCGCAGACCGTCCAGGTGGCCCGTGTCGTTGTAGCTGCGCAGGCGCAGGCGGCCGTCGGGGAAGACCACGAAGCGGTTGACCGACGTGTTGTCCGCCCCGAGGAACGCGAACGCCTCGCTGCCCGTCGCCTGACGGCACATCTCGGCGATGACGCCGCCGTGGACGACGGCCGCGACCGTCGTGTCGGGACCGGCCTGCGCGACGACGTGGTCGAACCCCCGCCGGACCCGCTCCGCGAACAGCTCGTCCTGCTCGGCGCCGGGGATGATGTCCCAGCGCTGCTCGACGAACGAGCGCATGATCAGCGGGTCGCGGTCGGCGATCCGGACGCGGTACTCGCCGGCGTCCCAGTCGCCGAGGTGGATCTCGCGCAGGTCGGCGACGACCTCGGGCTGGAGGCCCGTCAGCTCGACCAGCCGCGCGGCGGTCTGGTGCGTCCGCCGGAGCGTCGTGACGAACAGCCGCGAGATCGGCTCGTGCGCCAGGCGCTCGCCGACGAGGCGGGCCTGGGCCTCGCCGTCGTCGGAGAGCGGCGGGTCGCCGTCGCCGTGTTCGTTGACCGGGAAGACGCCGCCGGCCTCGACCCCGGCCGTCGAGCCGTGCCGGACGAGCAGGACCTCGGTGGCCCCGGCCGGGAGGGTGAAGAGCCGCTGCGGATCGACGGCTCGCGGGGCTGTCACGTCGTCGTTCGCGCTCACCTCCCCTACGTTGGCAGACCGGGCCTCGCGGTGATCGGTCACGATGGGGCGGTGCCCGACGACTTCGTAGGGCCGCCCGCCGGCGGTCCGGTGCCGGTGGTCCTGGGCGTGGGCGCCAGCCGCGGCTGTCCGGTGGACGAGCTCGCGGCCCTGGCCGACGCGGTCCTCGCGGAGGCCGGCCTGGCCCGCCCCGACGTCGGGGCGGTCGCGTCCGCCGACGTGAAGGCCGACGAGCCCGCGGTGCTGGAGCTGGCCCGCGCGCTCGGCGTCCCCGCCCGCTTCCTGCCCGCCGGGGTGCTGGCGGCCGTGTCGGTCCCCACGCCGTCGGACGTCGTCGCCTCGCACGTCGGCACGCCGTCGGTCGCCGAGGCCGCGGCGCTGCTGGTCGCGGGCGGGGACGTGGGCGACGGCCGGCTCCTCGTGACCAAGCGCCGCAGCGCCCACGCCACCTGCGCGATCGCGACGTCCGTGCCGCTGACGACGGCGACCGGTGCGTCACCCGCCGGGGTGCCGGCCCCGTCCGTGCCGGCGTCGGCCCCCGGCCGCTCGCCCGCGCCCGTCTCCCCCGCGCCCGTCTCCCCCGTGCCCGTCTCCCCGGCGCCCGGCTCCGCCGCCCCTGCGCCCCACCCCGCCCCGACCGAGGTCCCCCTGCCGTGAGCCCCGCCGCCGACGCCCCGGAGCCCCTGCCCGGCGCGCCCGTCCCCGCGCCCTCGGGCCGGGGTGCGCCCGCCCGCACGCCGCACCCGATCGAGGTCGAGAGCTACCGGATCCTCCGCGAGCGGCTCGGGACCCGGCTCGACGGCCTCGGGCCGCTCTCCCGCGCGGTCACCGAGCGGACGGTCCACTCCGTCGCCGACGTCGCGTTCGGCGAGACGCTCCTGCTCGACGAGGACGCGCTGGTCGCGGGCCGCGCCGCGCTGCTCGACGGCGCCCCGCTGATCGTCGACACCCGGATGGCCGCCGCCGGCATCACCGCGCGGGAGACGATCGTGCCGCTCGCCGACCCCCGGGCCGCCGAGCGCGCGCGGGAGACCGGCAGCACCCGCTCCGACGCCGCCTTCCGCCTCGCGGCGGCGGAGCACCCCGAGGGTGCGGTCTGGGCGATCGGCAACGCGCCGACCGCCCTGTTCGCGCTGCTGGACGAGGTGGCCGCCGGCCGGGTGCGGCCCGCCCTGGTGGTCGGCCTGCCGGTCGGGTTCGTCGGCGCGGCGGAGAGCAAGGCGGCCCTGCACCGCAGCGGGGTACCGTGCCTGACCAACCGCGGGGAGCGCGGGGGGACCCCGGTGACGGTCGCCGCGATCCACGCGCTCCTCTTCCACCGCGACCCCGGAGCCCCCTCCGCATGAGCAGCCCACGCCTGATCCTCGTCCTCGGGGGAACGCGCTCCGGCAAGAGCGCCGTCGCCGAGCGACTGGCGGCGGCCGCGGGTAGCCCCGTCCGCTACCTCGCCACCGCGCCCTCGGGCCCGGAGGGCGACGGCGACCGGATCGCCCAGCACCGCAGCCGGCGCCCGGCGTCGTGGGAGACCCTCGAGGTCGCAGCCGCCGAGGACCTGGCGGCACCGATCCGCGGTGCCGGTGGCGCGACGGTGCTGCTCGACGGCCTCGGCGCGTGGCTGGCGGGGGTGCTGCACGCGTCCGGGCTGCTCGACGACGACGGTCTGCGCGAGGACCCCGCCGGGGCGATCGACGGCGCCTCGGCGCTGGCGGGGATCGAGCACGCCGTCCAGGCCCTCGGCGACGCGGCGTGCGGGCGCGACGGGCTGACGGTCGTCGTCGGCGAGGAGGCCGGCATGGCCCCCGTCGCCCCGACCCGCGGCACGCGCCGCTGGGTCGACCTGCTCGGCACCGCCCACCAGGCCCTCGCCGCCCGTGCGGACCGCGTGCTCCTCGTCGTCGCCGGACGGGCGATCGAGCTGCACGACGTCGGTGCCGGGCCCGAGCTCCCCGGTCCGGTCCCCGTCCAGGCCGCCCTGCCCCTGGACGTCGCCCCCGCCCCGGTCGCCGCGGTCGACGCAGGAACCGCGCCGGATCCGGGCGATCCGGACGCCGTGCCGCCGGCCGCCGTCGCGGTCGGCGTCGACGCCACCACCGCCGCGGCGATCGGCG